>JASHSS010000294.1 GCA_030038565.1 Bryobacteraceae bacterium | reverse complement strand
AAGAGAAGTAAAGTGTCGTTTTTCATTTTGGCTTCCTCCGAAACAGATTCGAGTGTGTTCACTCTGTCCCGGTAAGCGATACTTCGACTGGAGTTCCCTCACCGGCGCAGATTTTTTTCGAGGCTGCGCTGGCGATCGGCGGGAAGGCGATGGGAGGGGGTATCGGCTTCTCCCGGCTTCACGCCTGGGGCGGCGCGGCTCATGACGGCGGCCCCGGCCTGCCTGCGATTCGACCGGAAAATCAACAGCTTGCCAACGGCTGGCGTGCGGCCAGGAATCCACTCGGCCAATTTCACCGTGTGCGACCGTGAAATGCCGGGACTCCGCGGGTGAAGCGGGCTATCATAAGCGGTACCGAGCAGGCAAAGATATGCGGACACGTTTACCCGTTGCGCTGGCGGTTGCGGTTCTGCCAATTGCCGCGTTTGCCCAAACCGGCGCGCCGCCGGCCACAGCCACCAGGCCCCCCGCTCCGCCACCATATAATTGCGAACCAGTCAATCCCAATGCGACTCCCGAAGCCCGCGCGCTGCTGAAGCGCCTGTGCGCCATTTCCGGCAGGGCCATCCTCTCCGGACAGCACAATTTTCCGAACCAGCGCAACCAGGATACCGAAAAGGTATTCGGCATCACCGGCAAATATCCGGCCATCTGGGGTTCGGATTTCGGATTCACCGACGGGGAGGATAAAGATTCCGTCATCCACCGCGACTTGATGATCGAAGAGGCCAAGAAGCAGGCGGCCGCCGGGTCCATTATCTATCTCTGCTGGCACATGCTGCGGCCCACCGAAGAGGAACCCGGCCACGCGGGCGAGAGCTGGAGCGGCAGCGTGCAGGCCAAGCTCACCGACGAGCAGTGGCAGGAGCTGATCACCCCGGACACGCCGCTGCACCAGCGCTGGGAAAAGTACATGGACACGGCCGCCGGCTACCTCAAGCAACTTCAGGACGCCCACATCCCGGTGCTCTGGCGGCCGATGCACGAAAACAACAGGACCTTTTTCTGGTGGGGCGGCCGCCCCGGACAGGGCGGCACGGCGCAACTCTACCGCGAGGTGTACGCCCGGATGGTCTATGTCCACCACCTGGACAACCTGATCTGGGTGTGGAACCAGAACGGCCCCGCGCCCAGCGGCGAGTTCTTCCAGTTCTTTCCGGGCCAGCGCTGGGTGGACATCGTCAGCTACGATAACTACCGCGACCTGAACGACCGCTACTATTACGAACTGCTGGACCTGGCGGAAGGCAAGCCCATCGCTCTCGGTGAAGTGGGCCGGCCGCCCTCCGCCGAAACGCTCAAGGCCCAGCCGAAGTGGACCTGGTTCATGTTGTGGGCGGGCATGGTGGACCGGCAGGCGGATGCGCTGAAGACGGCTTACAGCGATCCTTACGTGCTGGGCAGGGGCGATCCCCTGCCCCAGAATTAAGTTGGGCGCCGCGACGGAGAGCGTTTCGCACGATTTACAGGGAAACTCGATGTTACGAAGCATTGTTTGCATGTTCTCGGCAATCCTGGGGCTGAATGCCCAGACTTACACCCGCGGCGTCGGGGTTTATCCAGGCGATCCCAAGGAGGATTTCGCCGCGGTGATGGTTCCGGATGCGCAAACTTACCGGAACCTGGCGCTCCACCGGCCGGCTTACCAATCCAGCGCTTACGATTACAACCTCACCGCCCAACTGGTTACCGACGGCATCAAGGATACCGTCCTCCCGCGGTGGGTCTCGGTTTCCACCAGCGATGCGGGCGTGCTCCCCAAACAGGTGCGCGAGCACGCGCTGGATCATAACATCGTCACCAGCGTGGCCCTGCCCGGCCCCAGCGGCTGGATTGAAGTCGATATGGCGGGCGGCGACGGACCGCTGGAGGTGGACGGCATCGACCTGATGGGACTGCGCGCCATGGCCGACGCGCGGAAGCCGGCCGGATGGCAAATCGTGGTTACCGGCTCCGACGACGGGCAGACATGGACGGAGTTGGGGCGCAGCGCGAACGACGGCCGTCCTCCCGCCGGCGGGCGCGGATTCGGCGGAGGAGCGCCGCCGCCATTGGTGGGCGTCGCGTTCCACGGGCCCTCGCGCAATCGCCGCATCCGTATCGAGCTATCCGCCCCCAGCGTCTCCCGATGGACCATCGGCGACGTGATCCTGCGCGATGGCGGCGAGCGCGTGGAGGCCGGCGGACCTTATCACTTCACCAGCGCGTGGATGAGCGCCGCGACCGGCAACGAGTGGGTGTACGTGGACCTGGGCGCCGCCTGCACCTTCGACCGCGTAGCGCTTTACTGGATCCGCCATCCGGCGGAGGCTGCGATCCAGGTTTCGAACGACGCGGCCAACTGGAAAACCGTGCAGGCCGTGACCGCCGCGGGATCCCTGACCGATGACATGAAACTGCCCCAGCCGCAGCGCGGACGTTACGTGCGGGTGTTGATGAGCCGGCCGGCCGATCCGGATAACTTCATTCTGAGCGAACTGGAAGTCTATGGCCGCGGCGGGCCTGTGCCGCATGCCAAACCGGCGCCGCCGGCCGCCAACGGGCGCCTGCAACTTTCCGCCGGCGCCTGGCGGTTGCAGCGCGACTCGCTGGTCGCGGCGGATGGCAAAGCGCTTTCGCAGGTAGGTTTCGCGGACAAGGACTGGCTTCCCGCCACGGTTCCCGGCACGGTGCTTTCCAGCTATTGGGACGATGGCGCGATTCCCGATCCCAACTACGGCAACAACCAGCTCTCCATTTCGGACTCCTTCTTCTGGGCCGATTTCTGGTATCGCGATGAGTTCGTGGCGCCGGCCCTCTCCGCGGGGCAGCGCGCCTGGCTGAATTTCAACGGCATCAACTGGAAGGCCGAGGTCTTCCTGAACGGCGAGCAACTGGGGCGCATCGACGGCGGATTCATGCGCGCCGCTTTCGATGTGACCGGCAAGATCAAACCGGGGCAGAAGAATGCGCTGGCCGTCCGCATTATCAAGAACGCCACGCCGGGCAGCGTCAAGGAAAAGACTTTCGCCAGCCCGGATTTGAACGGCGGCGCGCTGGGCGCCGATAATCCCACCTATCACGCGGCTATCGGCTGGGACTGGATTCCGACCGTGCGCGGCCGCGATATCGGCATCTGGGCGGATGTTGCCTTGACTACCACCGCCGCGGTGACCATCGAGAACCCGCTGGTGTCCAGTACCCTGCCGCTGCCCGATACCACGCACGCCGATATCTCCCTCGAAACCACGCTGCGCAACAGCGGCGCCGAAGCGGTCTCCGGAACGCTGCGCGGGCGTTTCGGCGAAGTTACCTTCGAAACCCCGGTCACGGTGGAAGCCGGGGAATCCAAAACAGTGAAACTGGGTCCCTCCACCACCTCGGCCCTGCGCCTGGATCACCCCAGGCTGTGGTGGCCGGCGGGATACGGCGAGCAGAACCTGTACCCCGTGGAACTGTCGTTCGTAGTGGCAGGTAAGGCCTCCGACACCAAAACATTCCAGGCCGGCGTCAAACAGTACACTTACAGCGAGGAAGGCGGCGCGCTGCGCATCTGGATCAACGGCCGGCGCTTCATCGCCCGCGGCGGCAACTGGGGTTTCCCCGAATCCATGCTGCGCTATCGCGCGCGAGAATACGATACCGCCGTGCGCTATCACAAGGACATGAATTTCACCATGATCCGCAACTGGGTGGGGCAGACCGGCGACGACGCATTTTACGATGCCTGCGACAAGTACGGCATCGTGGTGTGGCAGGATTTCTGGCTGGCCAATCCCGCGGATGGCCCCGATCCCGACGACGCCGCCATGTTTCTGAAGAACGCCGAAGATTATATCTTGAAGATTCGCAATCATCCGTCGGTGGGACTATATGTGGGCCGCAACGAAGGCGACCCGCCGGAGCCGATCGAGTCCGGCTTGAAGAGCCTGACGGCGTCGCTCCACCCGGGCCTGTACTACATTCCCAATTCGGCCGATGGAGGCGTCAGCGGTCACGGCCCTTACCGGACGCAGTTTCCAAAATACTACTTCGAGCAGCGCGCCACCACGAAGCTGCACAGCGAAATCGGCATGCCCAACGTGGTCACCCTGGACAGCCTGAAACAGATGATGCCGGCGGCGGACATGTGGCCGCAGGGGGATGTCTGGGGCATGCACGATTTCACCATCACCGGCGCGCAGGGCGCGTCCACCTGGCGCGACATGATCGCCAACACTTACGGCGGCGCGAAAGACGCGGCCGAGTTCGTGGAGTTGTCGCAGTTCATCGATTACGACGGGTACCGGGCCATGTTCGAGGCGCAGGGCAAAAACCGCATGGGGGTACTGCTGTGGATGAGCCATCCCTGCTGGCCTTCGTTTGTGTGGCAGACCTACGACTATTACTTCGATCAGAGCGGCGGCTATTACGGGAGTAAGAAGGGATCGGAACCGCTGCACATCCAGTGGAACCCGGTCACCGATAACATCGAAGTGGTCAATTACAGCGCGGGCAACGCCACCGGACTCACGGCGGAAGCGGAAATCCTGAATATGGACGGCTCCCGGCAGTGGTCGAAGACCGCCACGCTCGATTCCGCCGAAGATAGCGTGCAGTCGCCCATCAAGCTGGAATATCCGGCGAATTTGAGCGCAGTGCACTTCATCCGGCTGAAGCTGACCCGCGGCGGCCAGGCGGTTTCCGATAACTTCTACCTGCGCGGCACGGAAGAATATAACTTCAAGGCCATTCGCGATCTGCCGAAAGTCGAGGTTACGGCCACGGTGAGGACCGAGCGGCAAGGCTCGCGATGGGTGCTGACCACGGAGTTGAAGAACGCCTCCAGTCATCCCGCCCTGATGGTGCGGGTGAAGCCGGTTCGGGAGAGGACCGGCGATCGCATCCTGCCGGTGATTTCGAGCGACAACTACGTGGCGCTCATGCCCGGCGAACGGCGCACCATTCGCACCGAACTGGAGAACGCCGATACGCGCGGCGAGCGCCCGCGGATTGTGGTGGAAGGCTTCAACCTAACGGAGAAGCCGGACAAGGACTCCAAATGACCAATCGATCTTCGCAGGCCGTTCCGGTCTTCCTGGCGTTCCTGGCGATGGGTTTCGCCGACGCCGCGGGGCCTTTCGTCTCGCTCGCCAAGCAGCAGTTCAGCCTCTCCAATTTCGCTGCCCTGCTGATCGCCTTTACCGGCTTCATCATGTTCGGCGTGCTTTCCGTGCCCATGGGCATCTTCCAGGACAAGAAGGGCAAGAAATTCGTTCTCATGCTGGGGCTGGCCATCATGCTCGCGGGCGTGCTCATCCCCTCGCTATTCGGCTTCTCCACGTTTCCGGTGTTCCTGCTCACCGTGCTGCTGCTGGGCGCGGGAGCCACCGTGCTGCAGGTAGCCGGCAACCCGCTGATGCGCGATGTTTCTCCGGAGGGAGCGTATTCCAGCAACCTCTCGATGGGGCAGTTCGTGAAGGCCATCGGGTCGCTTTCCGGGCCGGTCATCCCGGTGGTGGCTGCGCGCTGGTTCGGGCTGAGCTGGGGGGTGATCTTCCCCGTGTTCAGCGGGGCCATTGCCATCGCGTTAATCGCGGCCGCCACGTTGAAGGTGGGGACCGCCAAACCGGATCGCCGCGCGGCCACCCTCGGATCGTGCCTCGGGCTGCTGAAGAACCCCTTCGTCCTGGTGATGGTGCTGGGCATCTTTCTGTACGTGGGCGCGGAAGTGTGCGTCAGCGCCAATATTCCGCTGTACCTGAAGGAGCGCTTCGGGGTGGATATCGAAAAGCTCGGCCTGCTCGGCACCGGTCTGTTCTTCGCCGCTCTCACCGTGGGGCGCTTTTCGGGCGGCGTGGTGCTGCGCTGGATCAAGCCCAGAACCTTTCTGCGGATCACCGCGGCGGCCGCCATCCTGGGGCTGCTGGGGCTTTTCGTGCCCTCGAAAATTATCGCCACCGCCGCGTTCGCCCTGGTAGGACTCGGCTTTGCGAACGTCTTTCCGCTGATCTTCTCCATTACCGTGGACCGTATGCCGGAAGACTCCAACTCGCTCTCGGGGCTGCTGGTGATGGCCATCGTGGGCGGGGCTTTCCTGCCGCCGCTGATGGGATACGTTTCCGACGCGACCGGCTCCGTCCGGACCGGCTTCCTGGTGCCGCTGGCGGCCATTGCGTACATTGCGTGGTTGGGCTTCGCTACCAGGACCGCCGCGGAGGCTTAAGATGACAAAGGAAATCGCGCAGGACCCGCGCATTGTCATGACCCTGGACGCCGGCCGCACCGGGCTGAAGTTTTCGGCCATTCGCGGAACCGGGCTACTGGCGGGGCCCTCGTCGAGGCCCACCGAAGCCGACGATCGCGACCGCTGCCTGGCCAACATCATCGCCGGATTCGAGGATTTACAGGCGCTTTTGCCGGATCGGGCTGTGGCCATCAGTTTCGCTTTTCCAGGGCCGGTCGATTATCCCCAGGGGATCATCGCGGGCTTGAAAAACTTCGAGGCCTTTCGCGACCCGGTGCCGCTGGGGCCGATCCTGGAGGAGCGCTTCGGCATCCCGGTATTCATCAACAACGATGGCGACCTGTTCGTCTACGGGGAAGCCATCGCCGGGTTTCTGCCGCACGTGAACGGGATGCTGGAAGCGGCCGGCAATCCCAAGCGCTACCACAACCTGTTCGGGCTCACGCTGGGCACGGGGCTCGGCGGCGGCATCGTGCGCCACGGCGAATTGTGGATTGGGGACAACTCCGCCGGAGGAGAGGCGTGGCTGCTGCGCAACAAGTGGAACCCCTCGGTGCACGCCGAAGAAGGCGCTTCGATTCGCGGCGTTCGCAGGGTCTACGCCGCGCTGTGCGGGATGGACGAGAGCGACGCTCCGGAACCGCGCAGCCTGGCGGAGATCGCCATGGGAGCGGCGTCCGGAAACCCCGCCGCAGCCCTCGAGGCGTTTGGGCGTCTGGGCGACGTGGCGGGCGACGCGCTGGCCCAAGCGCTGACGCTGATCGACGGCCTGGCAGTGATCGGCGGCGGAATCGCGGGGGCGCATCCCCTGTTCCTGCCGCGCATGGTCGCCGCCATGAACGCTACTTACGATGGCTACACTCCGCCCATGCGGCGCCTCGCGCCGGTGGCCTTCAATTTCGAAGATCCCGCGGAGCGCGAGAGTTTTCTGCGCGGTGAGGTCCGCTCGGTGGAGGTGCCTGGCTCAGGGCGAAGGATCAGTTACGATCCGATGCGCCGAACAGCCGTAGGAGTCACGCGCCTGGGCACCAGCGAGGCGGTCGCCATGGGGGCCTGTGCCTTCGCGCTCCGGGAACTGGACGCGCGGGAACGATGATCTGCCGCCGATGAACGCAGATCAACGCCCGCGCCTCAGCGCCTCAGGCTGTCGCGGCTTATCCTGGGAACAATGCCGTCCGCTGCCGCTCCTCCGCGAAACTCCCTGTGGCGCGCCGTCATCCGCTTCGACGCCGGAAAGGTGCGCCTGCGGATGGGGCTGCGCCAGACCGCCGGAGTGGTGCTGCCGCTGGCCATCGGCGCGATGGCGGGGAATGCCGCGGGCGGAATGATCGCCGGCCTCGGCGCCCTCAACGTAGCGGTCGCTGACGGTACCGACTCTTACGTCTTCCGCGCTCGCCGCATGCTCGCCGCCAGCGCGCTTTGCTCGCTGGCGGTGGTGGTGGGCGGCCTCACCGGCAGCGCCTGGGCGATGGTCCCGATCCTGGCGGGCAGCGCTTTTGTAGCCGGAATGCTTGCGGCGGTGGGGACCGCGGAATCGGATATCGGAATTATCATCCTGGTGACGCTGATCGTGTTTTCGGCCAAGCCCGTGCCTTCCGAGCGGGCTCTCGCCTCCGGGCTGTTGTCGTTGGGCGGTGGGCTTTTTCAGACCGCGCTGTCTCTCGCATTCTGGCCCCTGCGGCGTCATGCGCCGGAAAGCCGCGCGCTGGCGGCTCTCTACCTGGAACTGGCGCGCGCCGCCGCGTCGCAGTCCCCCATCACCGAAGCCCCTCCTGCCAGCGCCGAAAGCACCGCGGTACAGCAGGCTCTGGCGGCGCTCGCCGCCCGCGATTCGCTGGACGCAGAGCGCTGCCTGGCGCTCGCCAGCCAGGCCGAGCGCATTCGCCTCTCGCTGCTGCTGCTGGCCCGCCTGCGCATCCGCATCGGCCGCGAGCCCGGCACGGAGAAGGTGACCGGTATTCTGGAACGCTTGGCCTCCCTGGCATCCGAGGCGCTGCGGTACGTGGGCGAGCTGCTGGACCGCCGGGAGACCCCTAATCCCATGCCGCAGTTGGCCCCCCGGATGGCGCGCCTGGCCCAGGATCTGCGCCGCGCGCGGCAGGCTTTTCCGGCCCCTGTGACGGACATGCTCGCGGACGCCCGATCCCAGGTGGATGCCCTAGCCGGACAACTGCGCACCGTTCTGAACATGGCGGAACAGACTACCGGACGCGGCCGCGTGGAGTTCGAGCGGCACGAATCCGAACGCCCGCGGAAACTGCAATTGGGCCGCGCTTTCCCCACTCTGGTTGCCAACCTTTCCATGCAGTCGCCGGCCTTCCGTCATTCCGTGCGACTGGCGGTTTGCGTGATGATCGGTGAAATCGTGGCTCGCGAACTGAGCTGGCGGCGGCCCTACTGGGTACCCATGACTATCGCGCTGGTCTTGAAGCCGGACTTCACCACCACCTTCAACCGCGGTTTGCAGCGCCTGCTCGGAACCTTCCTTGGCCTCGTCGTCACTACGGCGCTGATTCGCGGATTGCTTCTGGAACCGGGACTTGAAATCGCATTCGTGGCTGTATTTGCGTTTCTGGTGCGCGCTGTAGGCCCGGCGAATTACGGCGTGCTGACCGGCGCCGTAACCGCCCTGGTGGTATTTCTCTTCGCGCTGACGGGCGTGGCTCCCTCCCAGGTGGTGGTGGCTCGCGGCCTGAATACGCTCGTCGGCGGCGGCATCGCTTTACTGGCTTACTGGCTGTGGCCCACCTGGGAACGGAGCCAGGCGCCGGACGCGCTGGCCGCCATGCTGGATGCGTACCGGGCTTATTTCCAGGCCGTCCGCGATGCCTACCTGAGGGCCGCGGAATCGAGCGGCGAGGCCCTGGACCGCGCCCGCATGGCGGCCCGGATGGCGCGCTCCCGGATGGAGGCGTCGGTCGCGAGACTACGGGCGGAACCGGGCAACTCCTTCGGTCGCGTGGCGCGGTTCGAGCGGGTTTTGGCCGACTCGCACCGGTTTATCCATGCCGCCATGTCGCTCGAAGCCGGCCTGCTTGCCAGCCGCCCGGCGCCCAGCCGCGACGCCTTCCGGAAATTCTCCGAGGATGTGGACAAGACCCTGTATTACCTGGCCGCCGCCCTGCGCGCTCCCGCGCACGCCCAGCGCCCCTCCGCCGCGGATTTTCCGGATCTGCGCGAAGACCACCACGCCCTGGTTGAAACCGGCGACGCGCGCATCCCGCGGTACGCGCTGGTGAACATCGAGACGGACCGCATCGCCAACAGCCTGAACACTCTGAGGTGCGAGATTCTGCCACTTGTGGAAGGTCCGGCGATTTCCTCCGGCTGCGCGCCCGATCTGATAACGTAAGGGGCATCGTATGAGCATCACTCCCGAATTGACGCGCCGCCGGTTTTTGCAGGCGCCGGCGCCGCTGGCTGCCGTGGCCCTGGCTTCCGCCGCTGCCGTGCGTGCGCAGCCCCAGGCACAGGGCGGCCAGGCGGCACCGCGGAAGACCGGGATCACCCTCAACGTCCGCAACTTCGGCGCGACGGGCGATGGCGCCACCAAGGACACCGCCGCAATCCAACAGGCCATCGACCGCTGCTCGGCCTTCGGCGGCGGCGAAGTGCTGGTTCCGGCGGGGACCTATTCAACCGGCGCCATCGCCCTGCGCTCGAACGTCCTGCTCCGCCTGGACCGTGACGCCACCATTGCCGGAACGCCGGACTTCGCCGATTACCCAATCACCCAGGTGCGCTGGGAGGGGAAATGGATCCAGGGACGCGCGGGCTTGATTTATGCCATCGACTCCAGCCATATCGGCGTGGTGGGGCCGGGCAGGATTGTGGGCAACCCGGCGCTGGGTGGCCGGCCGAATGCCCAGAATCCGCTGCGCCACCCCGCGCTCATCGAACCGATCAACTGCCGCGACATCCGGCTGGAGGATTTCTCGACCAGTTACCGGCTGATGTGGTCCATCCATCCTACCAACTGCGAGAACATCGCCATCCGGCATTTGACCATCCGCTCGACCGGCGGCAACGGAGACGGCATCGACATCGATTCCTCGCGGCACGTGGTCATCGACGGGTGCGACATCTCGACCGGAGACGACTGCATCTCGATCAAATCGGGCCGCGGCATGGAGGCGTTCACCCTGCTCCAGACCAGCGAGGATATCGCCATCACCAACTGCACCATGGCCGACTCGATCTTCGCCTGCATCGGCATCGGCAGCGAGACTTCGGGCGGCATCCGCAACGTGCGCATCGAACACTGCAAGTTCACCGGCGCGCGCACCTTCGCGGTGTACATCAAGAGCCACGCCGGGCGCGGGGCGTTCATCGAAGACATCGTCGCCAACGACCTGGATGTAGCCGGCACGGCGGGCGGCTTCCTCTCCCTGAACCTGCTCTCGAGCGGCATTCACGACCAGGCGGAGGTGCCGGGCGAGGCGGGAATCCCAACCACCCGGAACTTCCGGTTCTCCAACGTGCGGGTGAAGGATTGCCCGGTCCTGGTGGATGGCGTCCGCAACCATCCCGCCAAGCCGTTGGATGGTTTCTCGCTGGTCAACGTGACCGGAACGTGCGCCAAGGGCATCGCCCTGGCGAACGTGAAGAACGCGCGGATCGAAGGCGTGAAGGTGACCGGCTTGGCGGGGCCGCTGGTGGAGATCCACAACGTCACCGGCAAAGGTCTGGCGGGCGCCGCCGCGATCGATGGGCCGAAGGCGCCCGATCCGGTGGCCGCGCCGGCCCAGCCTTATCAGCTTCGGTGAACGGTCCGCGGCGCTTGCCGAAACGGAAACAGCAACGCGCGGCGAGGCAATCCCGACCCGGCTTGCCGCCCGAGCCGGTCACCCGCGGCGCACCAGTGCCCAGGCTCCCTTTTCGCGGACCTCGCCGCCACCCGCGAGCGCGGCCTTTACCCGGTCCACGTCCTGCACTTCGAATCCGCTGGCCAGCAGAACACCGCCGGGACGCAGCACACGCAGCAGGTCGGGCGCGAGGTGGATGATGGCTTCGGGACTGATGTTGGCGGTCACCAGGTCGGCCGAGCCGCTGGCCACCGCATCCACTGAACCGACAAAGCCCTGGCCGGCGATTTGAATCGCCACCGGATCGATATCGCAGGCGTACACCCGCGCCGCGCCGAGCAGTCCGGCCGCCTTGGCGAGAATGCCGGAACCCGTGCCCACATCGAGCACCGCCATTCCCGGCTGGAGGGACTCTTCCAGGGCTTCCAGGCAGAGCCGCGTGGTTTCGTGTACGCCGGTGCCGAAGGCCATCCCGGGATTGATGCTGATGCGGAAGCGGCCGGGCGGGGTGGGATCGTCGCGCCATTCGGGCGCCAGAAAGAAGCGCCCGCCCACCTCCATCGGCTGCAGCAGGTCGCGGGCCGCTTGCACCCAATCGCGCGGCTCCTCGATGCGCAGCTTCGCGCCGGGATAAAGGCCCAGCAGCCCGTCGCGCCCGGGGCCGTCGAAGAAAGCCCTCACGCGGCCGGGGCTCAATTCGACGATGCCTTCCGATCCCTGTTCCCACAACTCCGCGATCAGCAAATCGCGCTCATCGGGGTCGCACTCGATTTCCAAAGAGAACATAAGATCGCCTCCGTTCACCAGGGCGTTACGGCACACCCCGAGCGGGAAGGGGCGGACGCCGGAATCGGCTGAACCGGTACATGCTGGGACGGAGGGGCGGCCCCTCCTAACCCTCTTTTGATTTCTTCCATTTCGTCTCGCGTGGGAGGCGGGGCCAGCTCTTGGACGTCGGCCGTCTGTGGAGCGTACAAACGCGCCAGAAGAGCTGCCCGGCTGTTGCCCCAAACCTCGAGCGGCGCGGGACTTCGCTTGTCGCACCTGCGAACTTCCGCTCCGAAGCCGAGCGTGAGGCGCCGGCCCGCGTTGACCGCAATGTCCCAATTCCCCCACCGCACTTTGGCCCTGCCCACCAGCACTCTCACCTCCGGCGGCTCCGCATCGAGGCGATAGGCTCCTTTCGGACCCAGTGACGCCACTCCCGCCTTCAGCAATACCGCCACTCCGCCAGGCTTGCTCGTCGCGCCGTCCGCAACCACGACGGAACCCGTGAGCACCTCGATCCGGGTGTCGCTCGGGGCATTGGAGATCATGCGAAAGGAACTGTGCGGATCGATCCACATTGCCGCGCATGGTCCCAGCAACACCTCGGCGCGGCCGTCGCCGGTGCGCAGCACTGCATTTTCCTTTACCACGAAGAGGTGAGCGAGAGAGATCTCGACCGGTTGGCCGTCGATATAAGCGTCGCCAGCATACGAGACCAGGCCGGCCCTGGCCGTGACCATGGTTTGCGCCGCCACTGACACCGCCACCGCCGCTATCCAGAGCATCTTCCTCAACATCACCCATGAGTTAACATACACCACATGAGACGCCGAGATCTGCTGCGCGCCTGCGCCGCCGCGCCGCTGGCCCTAGCCGCCCGCCGCGCCTTAGCGGCGCCCGCGGCGGGCCCTTTTGAGGCTGCCTGGGAATCCCTCGACCGCCGGCCCATGCCGGCCTGGTACAACGACGCCAAGTTCGGCATCTTCATCCACTGGGGCGTCTATTCCGTGCCCTGCTATGCGGCCGTGAAGGCCAAGGGTCAGAATCCCTACGCCGAGTGGTACTGGAATTCGCTCACGGAGGGCAAGAAAGCCCGCGAGGCGTCCGATAATTGCGCTCTCACCTGGCAATTTCACCAGCGCGTCTACGGCGCGGACTTTCCGTACTTCAATTTCGCTCCCCTGTTCCGCGCGGAATTGTACGATCCCGACCGTTGGGCGGATGTGTTCGCGCGTTCCGGCGCACGCTACGTGGCGCTTACCTCGAAACATCACGAGGGGTTTACGTTGTGGCGCAGCGCGGAGGCCAACCGCGCCTGGGGGCGCCCGTGGAACGCCGTGGATACCGGTCCGCGGCGCGACCTGCTGCTGGAGTTGATGGAAGCCGGGCGCCGCCGTCACCTGCACATGGGAATCTACTACTCGCTCTACGAATGGTACAACCCGCTCTGGCTGACCGACCGCCTGCGCTATGCCACCCAACACATGGCGCCGCAATTCAAAGACGTGGTGAACCACGCGCGCCCGGAGATCATCTTCTCGGACGGCGAGTGGGATCTGACCAGCCAGGAATGGCACGCGCCCGAATTGCTGGCCTGGCTATTCAACGAATCGCCGGTCCGCGACACGGTGGTCATCGACGACCGCTGGGGCAAGGACACGCGCCACAAACACGGCGGCTACTACACCACCGAGTACACCTCCGGGTTGCAGCAGTCCGCGCACCCCTGGGAAGAGAACCGCGGCATGGGCTATTCCTACGGCTACAACCGCATGGAGACATTAGCCGATTACCGGACCGGCCGCGAGCTGGTGCTGATGCTGATCGATATCGTGAGCCGCGGCGGCAACCTGCTCCTGGACATCGGGCCCACCGCCGACGGGCGCATTCCGGTGATCATGGAGGACCGCCTGACGCAGATCGGCGAGTGGCTCGGGAAATGCGGCGAGGCGATTTATGGAACCCGCGCCTGGAAGCATTCCCGGCAGTGGAGCCCCGGCGCCATTCCCAAGCTGCAGGACAGCGAATTCATGACCGAGTACGACATCACCAGGATGGTGGATGCACCGCCCGCCGGCTTCGCGCATGTGGAGGCCTTCCTCACCGCCAAAGGCAAGACGGTGTACGCGATTGTGCCCTACCGCCCGCGCGGCGAGGTGGCGATCGACGACCTGACGGCGCGGCGCGTGACCCTCCTCGAAAACGGGGAGCCGGTGCAGTTCCGCCACGAAGGCGGCAAGCTGCACATCCGCGTACCGGGCGCCATGGCCGCCGCCCTTCCCAACCGCCAGGCTTACGTGTTCAAAGTGGAAACGGCTTGAGAGCTTCGAGCATCGCCTGGAGCGCCTGCCCGCGATGGCTGATGGCGAATTTCTGCTCTTCGCCGGCCTCGCCGAAGGTGCAGCCGTAGGGCGGATAATAGAACAGCGGATCGTAGCCGAACCCGCCCTGGCCGCGCGGGGCTTCCAGGATGCGGCCCGCCACGGCGCCGTGAAACACGCCCAGAAGGCGCTCGCCATCCACCAGGGCGATGGCGCAGACGAAGCGCGCCGAGCGGTCTTCCACCCCGCGCAGCCGTTCCAGCAGCAGCCGGTTGTTGGAGGCATCGGTCGCGCCGGGGCCGGAAAAACGCGCCGAGTAAACCCCGGGAGCGCCGCCCAGGCCGTCCACTTCCAGGCCCGAATCGTCGGCGAAGAGAGGTCCGGTCACAAGGCGCGCGTAATGGCGGGCCTTGATGATGGCGTTATCCTCGAAGGTGGCGCCGTCCTCCACGCAAGGCGGAATCTGGCGGAAGCCCGGCACGAGTTCAATCTCCACCGGAGCCAATCCCGCCGCGAGACGGAATTCGCGGAGCTTTCCCGCGTTCCCGGTCGCGCAGTAGAGCCGCGTCAGATGCGTGCCACCTTGATGATACAGACGCTGCCCGGCGGCCTTCGGTCAAGCGCGCCGGTCTGTGTCCCTCGTGGGTAGTTCGGACTCAACCTACGGTTCACCATATTGCCCCTTCCGCCTACCGGATTATAGGGTGACGCGTTCTGACGGTCAAGAGCGCGTCCTTCTTCTGTGGTTCGCGTCCTTGGCCGCGTCCAATGTCTCGGCGAGGTGTCCATCTCGCTGCGGATCATCAAGAGATTACGGCCACTTTCTTTTGCACTTCGATGAGCTGCGCGATGCCGGTGCGGGCCAGCGCCAGCAGGCTGTTCATCTGGGCATCATCGAACGGACGGTGCTCGGCGGTGGCCTGCACCTCGACGAACTGGCCGGCGCCGGTCATGGCCACGTTCATATCCACGTCGGCTTGGGAATCCTCTTCGTAGCACAGGTCCAGCATGGGGACGCCCCCGACCAGCCCGACGCTGGTAGCGGCCAGGTAATCGCGCAACGGCGAGGAACGCAGTAAGCGAAACTGCACCAGTTGGCGGAGCGCCAGCGCCAGCGCCACGAAAGCGCCGGTAATGGAGGCCGTGCGCGTGCCGCCATCCGCTTGCAGCACGTCGCAATCCACCGTGATGGTGCGCTCGCCCAGCGCCGAAAGGTCCACCACCGAGCGCATGGCGCGTCCGATCAGACGCTGAATTTCGTGCGTGCGGCCCGATGGGCGGCCCTTGGAGACCTCCCGCGGTGTGCGCCGGGCGGTGGCGCGCGGCAGCATGGAATATTCCGCCGTCACCCAGCCTCTGCCGGAATTGCGCAGAAACGCCGGTACGCTGTCCTCCACCGTGGCGGCGCACAGCACGTGCGTGTTGCCCACCTGGATGAGGGCGGAACCCTCCGCCGTCTTCAGGTAGCCGGTAATGATTTCCACGGGCCGCATTTCGCAGGGTTGACGATTATCCGCTCGCATTTTTCATCACGTAGTAGAGAAAGAACATCACCAGGAACATGGCGCAGATCACCAGGATCAGACAGGAGATGCCGCCTTGTGGGGCGGGCCGCTTCTCAGCCTTCCCTTTGAACGGCTTGAACTTCGCCATACACTGCGATGGTAGCACCGCGCTTCCGGCGGACATGCAAGAATCGAGTGGGATGACATCACGCGCATGGATCGGACTGGCCGGCCTGCTCGCGCTCGCGGGCGCCTGCCACCAAAACACCGCGCCGCTCGGCCTGCTGCCGGCGAACTCCGCGGGCGGATGGCGCCGCACCACCCTGCAAGCGACGCCGGTCTCGGAAGCTCCCGACCCCGTGCCGCGAAGCGCCGTCACGCGCCTGGAAACGGCCGATTACGAAGGTCCCGGCAAGCTCGAGGCGCGGGTTTACGAACTCACCGCCCCCGCCGTGGGCGCCAGCATGGCGCAGCGCTGGCGGCCCTCCGCGGATACCGTTTTCTTCAACCGCGGCCGCTATTTCGTGGTCATCAAGTGGCAGCAGGCCGACCGTGCCGCGCTGCGCGATTTCGTGCGGGAACTGGAGGGCCGCATCAAGCCGTAGAGCGTCCGCCTACCCGCCCGGCTCCTACCCCTTGAAATCTTAGGGGAATCGTGCCAGACTGGGGCCATGAAACGCGAGGCTGCCTGGAGAAGGTATCTGCGATTCTGGGGTCCCAGCGCGGAAGACGACGTGGACGACGAATTCCGGTTTCACCTCGAGACCAGGATTCAAGAGCTACGGGCACACGGATTGAGCGCGGAGGCAGCCCGCCGCGAAGCGCTCCGGCAGTTCGGGCCGGTCGCAGCGGCGCGCGCTGAATGCGTGGCCATCAGCCGGAACCGCGAGCGGCGGGTATCCTGGATCGACTACCTGAACGGCTGGGCCGGCGACCTCCGCTATGCCGTTCGGGTGTTGCGCCGGGCCAAAGCGTCGACCGCCGCGGCGATCCTGATTTTAGCGGTTGGCATCGGCGCCACGACAGCCCTGTTCACGGTGGTGGACCGTGTGCTCTACCGGCCCCTGCCGGTCCCCAGACCATCGGAACTGGCGCTGGTGTCGCACTGGTCTCCGTCGCCGAATGGCACGCATCTCGGCGTGACGTTCACCGATGCGGGCTACGCCTGGCTGCGGGACCACAACGCGGTCTTCACCGGACTCGCGGCGGAAACTATTTTCAACGCGCGCGAGCGGCGCGCTCACGAAAAAATCGAACGCCCGGCGAGAGCCGTCATGGTCAGCGAAAACTTCTTCGATGTCCTCGGGGTGCGGCCGTTGGCGGGCCGCGGCCTCGCGAGGGGCGAAGATCGGGCGCACGTAGCGGTCGCGGGCTATCGATTCGCAGCCCGCCGTTATGAAGAGCCGGCCGATGCGGTGGGGAAGACGGTCTACTTGAACGACCTTACGTTCACCATCGTGGGGGTGATGCCCCCTGGCTTCTATGGCACGCAGAAAGGATACGATCCGGATCTGTATGTGCCGCTCGGGTGTACCCAGGAGCTGATCGGCGCCACCGACCTCGGCGTTTACCTCCGGCCCATCGGCCGGCTGCGCCCCGGCGTGGACCGCGCCCGCGCGGAAAGCAATCTGCAAATCCTGTGGAAGCAGTTTGAGGCCACCGGACCGGCGAGCGACCCGAAAGGCGACCGGATCTCCTGCGACAGCGGCGCGCGCGGTTACGACACCACGGGCGAACAACGGCGCCGCTCGCTCGGCCTGCTGGGCGGCATCGTGGTTTTGCTCCTGCTGATCGCGTGCGCCAACGTGGCCTGCCTGTTGATTGCCCGCGGGGCGGCTCGCCAGCACGAAACTGCTATCCGGCTTTCCCTCGGCGGCGGGCGCCTGCGCATTCTGCGGCAGCCGGCGGTGGAAAGCCTGATCCTGGCGCTGGCGGGCGGCGCCGGCGCTCTCCTGGTGGCGCATGGGGCCGCCGGACTTCTGCTGGCGGGTTTTCATTGGGACAAGCGGCCCATCGCATACGGCCTGCACCTGAGCGCTGCCGGAATCGCCGTTGAAACCGCCGTAGATGGGCGCGTGCTGGCGTTCGCCGTGGGGCTATCGATCGCCTCGGCGGTCCTGTTCGGGCTGGCGCCGGCGGTGCAATTGCTGCGCGGAGGCCGCGTCCCGCTCCACCGCGGACCCTCGCTTGCACCCTTCGCGCCGGGGAAGGTGTTGGTGGTCCTGGAGGTGGCCCTGTCGCTCGTCCTGGTGGCGGGCGCGGCCGTCTTCGTGCGCAGCTTTCAGAACCTGCTCGCCGTGCCCACGGGCTTCGTGGCGGAGCATGTTTC
Organism: Bryobacteraceae bacterium; assembly: GCA_030038565.1. Classification (GTDB taxonomy): domain Bacteria; phylum Acidobacteriota; class Terriglobia; order Bryobacterales; family Bryobacteraceae; genus JOPF133. The sequence continues at coordinate 6,366 of JASHSS010000294.1, read as the reverse complement.
GGTAGTGCGTCTTGTCCGCAACACCGACGACGAAGCCCCCACGCCTCCGGCGCGCGAGGCCGCTCTCCTGGCGGATAGCCTCCGCGGCGCCAGGGGAGTGGAAGCGGCCGGCTTGTCGAACCTGCTGATGTTCAACGATGGTTATACCCTCATGTCCCTGCGCCTGCCGGTCGCTCAACAGATAACCTCAGCTCACGTCGTATCGATCGGCCGCGGCTACTTTGAGACACTCCGCATCGCGTTGATCGCCGGCCGCGATCTGACCGAGCGCGACGCCGCGCCGCTGGGGCGTGTCGCGGTCATCACCGAGAGCCTCGCCCATAAGCTGTTTCCGGGGCAGATTCCCTTGGGCAAGCACATTCTGCTGGGCCGCGCCGTGCGCGATCCGAAGCCGGGCGATGAGACGGAAGTCGTGGGCGTGGTGAAGGACACCAAATTCACCAGTGTGGCCCAGCCGGCTCCCGATGTCGTGTACATTCCCCTGCTCCAGGGCGAAACCCACAGCGCCGGAATCGTCCTGGAAATTCGCAGTCCGCTCGATCCGCCGGCCGTGGGCGCGATGGCCGCCGCGCGAATCCGCGCCGCGCATTTGCCCCTGGCGGTGCAATCGGTCACGGCGCTCGCGGATGAGATCGGCGCCAGCCTGGCGGACGATTCCATTCGCATGCAGGCCTCCAGCCTGTTCGGCGGGCTGGCCCTGGCTCTGATCGCCTCGGGGATCTACGGACTGATTGCTTACAGCGTGGCGCGGCGCACGCGGGAGATCGGCATCCGCATGGCTGTGGGATCGCGGCCCTCCGCCATCGTGGGCCTGGTGGTGCGAGAGAGCCTGGGGCTGGTCGCGGTGGGGGTGGCCCTCGGAATTCCCGGAGCCGTGGCGGTGATGCGCGCGGTCTCCGGGATGGTCTTCGGACTTCCACCGGTGGATTATCCCAGCCTGGCGATTGCCGCGGCCTTGCTCGCCGTGGCGGGTCTGGCGGCCAGCGCCGGGCCTGCCTGGCGCGCGGCGCATCTGGACCCCATGAAAGCGCTGAGGGTCCAGTAGCCATGGAAAACCCCGGCCTGGACCTGGTTCGCGGCACTCTGGACCTGCTCATCCTGAAGACCCTCACCTGGGGACCGATGCACGGCTATTCCATCGCGGCGGCCATTCACCGGTCTTCCGGCGCGGCTCTGCTGGTGGAAGAGGGCGCGCTTTATCCGGCCCTGTATCGCATGGAGGCCAAAGGCTGGATCGAAGCCGAGTGGGGCCTCTCGGAGAACAAGCGCCGAGCCAAGTATTACCGCCTGACGCCCGAGGGCCGCCGCCATTTCCACCAGGAAGAGAAGACCTGGAACGCCTATTCCGCGGCCGTTGCCAGGCTGCTCGGCCAGAAGGCTGCACGCTCCACAATTTCCTGAGTCGCGTCTGTGTAATTGCCGCCAGGCTGGGCGCCCCTACACCCAGGCGCATCGCCCGGCCCTCGTACGCCTGCGGGCAGGTTCCCTGGAGCCGCTCGCGGCACCTTTCGGATCTGGCGATTTGCCCCATTGAAATGGGTGAGTTGCCCCTGTTTGCCCCACTCAATCCGGGCGATATTGTCCTAAACATCTACAATTCAGAATAAAGGGTCTGTTGGTTATTAAATTGCCTTAATCGGTCCGAATTCTGTACTTTTGGGTGGGTTTTACCCGCCCGGGAAAGGTGGTGTTGATGCGCCGTTGGTTCCGCGATTCCGCGCATTTGATCCGGCCGGCCCTGGTTCTGATGGCCGCTCTCGTAGTGTTCCTGGCCATCCGTACCGCCATCGTCCCCAAGGCGTTCGGCCAGTATGGGCATTACCGCCCGGGCGCTCTCGACCTGGTCCGCCAGCACCCCATCGCCTTCGCCGGGCAGGATGCCTGCCTGATGTGCCACGACGACGAGGCCAAAGCCCGCGCCGCCGGCAAACATGCCCACGTAGCCTGCGAAGCCTGCCACGGTCCTCTGGCGCAACATGCCGACGACCCTTCCGCGCACGTTCCCAAGCTGCCCGAAGTCGCCAACCTGTGCCGCCGGTGCCACGAGCAGGACGCCGCCAAGCCCCATAATTTCCCGCAGGTGATCACCGCCGAGCATTCCGGCGGCGCGGCCTGCAACGATTGCCACAAGCCCCATAATCCCCACCTCTGAGCGAAGGAGACCAGCATGGATATCAGCCGGCGCGACTTATTTCAAATCGGGGGCAAGATTCTGGTCCTGGCCTCGGTGGGCGCAACCCTGGAACAGATCACCGGAGCGGCGCCGCCGGGCGAAGCCTACCGCATGGCCGACCACTGGTGGGGCATGCTCATCGATATCGAGAAGTGCATCGGCTGCGGCAACTGCGTGCGCGCCTGTTCCAAAGAGAACAACGTGCCGCAGGGCTATTTCCGCACCTGGGTGGAGCGTTACGAGATCGAGGACGAGGCCAAGCCGCCTCGCGTGGAATCGCCCAACGGTGCCATCGACGGATTTCCGCCCTCCACCCGCACCGACCTGAAAAGCTTCTTCGTTCCCAAGCTGTGCAACCACTGCGCGGATTCGCCGTGCGTGCAGGTCTGCCCGGTGGGCGCCACCTTCGTCAGCCCGGATGGGGTCGTGCTGGTGGATCAGACCTACTGCCTGGGCTGCCGCTACTGCGTGCAGGCCTGCCCCTACGGCTGCCGGTATCTGCACCCGGAGACCAACACCGTGGATAAGTGCACTCTGTGCTACCACCGGATCACGCAGGGGCTGACCACCGCCTGCTGCGAGAATTGCCCCACCGGCGCGCGCCAACTGGTGGATTTCAAGAATCCCCAGGACCCGATCCACGAAATCCTGCGCACCCAAATGGTTCAGGTGTTGAAACCCTACATGGCCACGCGGGCCAAAGTCTACTACGAAAATCTGGATGGCGCGGTGCGCTGATAGGAGACCCAATGATTCCCGGCGTTGACGGTTTCATGTACCCGAATGAAGTGGAGCTGCAATGGAGCGTGCTGATCGTGCTCTACCCGTACATCACCGGCCTGGTGGCCGGCGCCTTCATTCTGGCTTCGCTCGAAAGAGTCTTCAAGGTGGAGGCGGTCCGGCCCACCTACCGGCTGGCCCTGCTCACCGCCCTGGCGTTCCTGCTGGTGGCGCCCCTGCCCCTGCAACTGCACCTGGGGCATCCCGAGCGGTCGTTTGAGATGTACCTGACCCCGCACACCTCGTCCGCCATGGCCATGTTCGGGTTCGTCTACCTGTGGTACCTCACGGTGGTGCTGCTGTTGGAGATCTGGCTGGAGTATCGCGCCGAGATCGTCCAACTGGCGCAATCCACCGCCGGGCCGAAGGGCTGGATCTACCGTCTGCTCACGCTCGGTTCGTACAACATCAGCCCGGCGGCGCGCCGCATGGACGACAAGGTGGGGTACGCGGTCACGGTGATCGGGATTCCCTCGGCATTTCTGCTGCACGGTTACGTGGGCTTCATCTTCGGCTCGGTGAAGGCCAACCCGTGGTGGTCCACGCCGCTGATGCCGATTGTGTTTCTGTTTTCGGCCATGGTCTCGGGAATCGCCGCGGTGATGGTGCTCTACGTGGTCTCCATGAAACTGCGCCGGACCCCCATCGACATGCGCTGCCTGGATACCATCGCCCGTTACCTGTTCTACACCTTCGTCATCGATTTCACCCTGGAGATGCTCGACCTGGTGCACCGCACCTACGAGAGCGACGAATCCTTCCGCAGCCTGGACTTCATGGTGCACACGCGGCTGTGGGGATCGCAGGTGATCCTGCAGATCTTCCTCGGGACTTTAGTCCCCCTGCTCCTGCTGGCCGCCAACCAGCTATTCCGTTTCCCCGAAGGGCGGCGCAAGGCCATGTACATGACCGCCGGCGCCCTGGTCCTGGTGGGGATCTTCGCCATGCGCTGGAACGTGGTGATCGGCGGGCAACTGTTTTCCAAGAGCTTTCTGGGTTACACGACCTACAAAATGGCGCTGGGGACGCGCGAGGGATTGCTGCCGGCAATTCTGCTGTTCCTGCTCCCCTTCGCCATCTTTCTGGTGCTGGTGGAGCTCCTGCCCCCCTGGCAGGAGGGAAAGGCTCACGAAGCCTGAGGAGGTTGCCGTGCCGCAACCCGAGTGGGAAGCGCTGGAACGCGAAGTCCGCGACCTGGCGCAACGCGTGGCCGCTCTCGAGCAGCACACCGGCCTGATCCCCTCCGCGCAGGCCGTCGCGAGCGTGCCGGAGAGTTCCCCCGACCACCCCCTGGCCGGGATGCCCGCTATCCTGCCGATTGTGGGACGGGCGCTGCTGGGGCTGGCCGGCGCCTACCTGCTGCGGGCCCTGACGGAAGCGGGCAGTCTTTCGGCCGTGGCAGGAACGGCCGCCGGAATCGTCTACGCGCTCGTGTGGCTCGCCTGGGCGGCGCGCCGCCCCGCCGCCGAGCGATTGAAGTCGGCCTTCGGCAGCCTGACGGCCGTGCTGGTGCTGGCGCCGCTGGTGTGGGAGGCGACCGCCCGGCTGCGCGCGATCAGTCCTTCGGTGGCCGCGCTGGTCCTGCTCGTGTTTGCGGTCTACGGAATGGCCATTTCCTGGCGCAGGAATCAGTTGGTCGTGTCCACGCTGGCTACCCTGGCCACCTTGGGGACCGGCGCAGCCCTGCTGCTGGCCACCCACGACGTCCTGCCGTTCAGCTTCCTGTTTTTGGCTCTGGCCGCGGCCTGCGAAGCCTCCGCCTGCCTGGACCATCGGCTCAGCGAACGCTGGCTGGTAGCCCTGGCCGCGGACCTGGCGGTCTTGCTGGCCACCTGGCTGGTGACCAACCCGCGCGGACTGCCCCTGGGCTACGCGACCATCCCGCAGGACTGGCTGCTCGCGGCGCAGTTTGGCTTGCTCACCGTTTATCTCTCCAGCACGATTGTCCGGACGTTGCTGCGGGGCTTTTCCTTTACCACCTTTGAGACGTTGCAGTGTGCCGTGGCGTTCGCCGTGGGCCTGAGCGGGGCCTTGCGGATGGCGCCGCCCGTTCCCGAGGTGCTGCCGGCCGGAGTCATGCTGGTGTGCGCGGCCGCCTGCTACCTGGTGGCTTTCCTCATGCTGGAACAACCAGGCGCCTCCATCCGGAACTTCTACACCTATTCAACCTTCGGAATTCTGCTGGCCTTGGGAGGCAGCCGGATCCTGCTGTCCGGCGCGGAGGCAGGCTGGGCGTGGTCCGCGCTGGCGATCGGTTGCATTTGGGCGGGCGGCTGGTGGGGCCGGTTCACGCTCGAAGTTCACGGCGGGATTTACCTTTTGCTGGCGCTGGTCGCTTCCGGCGCGTTCCAGGAGGCCGCGTCCCTGCTGCTGGGCGTAGGCCTGTGGCCCGGTGAGCGCCAGGTGGCTTTGTGGAGCGGCCTGGCGGCGGCTGCCGCGTCGTATGCCCTGGCGGCGCATTACGGCCGCGCGGATGGCGAGGCCGGTTGGTGGAAGATGCCGGTGTTCCGCCTGGCGGTGGCCGCCGGTTTCGTCTGGCTGGCGGCCGGAATCGCCGCGGGCGCCCTTACGGGGGTTTATCACGGGATCTTCGGCGCCGGCGCCACCCACTCCTACTGCGCCACGCTGCGCACCGCCGTGCTGGCGGGCCTTTCCCTGCTGCTCGCCTGGGCGGCCCAACGCTGGAACCGCGCGGAACTGTCGCGGCTGATCTACCCAGCCATGTTCCTGGGCGCTTACCGCCTGGTGGCCGAGGATTTGCACCAGGCGGATAAGGGCGCGCTGTTTCTTTCGCTGCTGTTCTACGGAGCCGTGCTGATGGCCCTGCCGCGGGTTAAACGAAGCGCGGCCTGAAGCCTGCGGCGAAACAGATCAAGCCACCCACGCGCGCCGGCGTCGCGTTCACCGCGATCCCGGCCAAACCTACGGAGGAAAAGTTTTCAACCCGCTCCTTCGAAAATTCCCCTGGCGATACTTTGCGTCTTAGCGCCTTTGCGAGAGTCGCGCTCGCGCCCTTTTCATCCTGGCGGGTGTGGCACGCCCCATGAAGGACTCCCTAAAAAAACCCCTTGGCGGTGCTCTGCCGTCTTAGCGCCTTTGCGAGAGCCGCCCTCGCGCCCATCTTCGTACTGGCGGGTTTGGCACGCCCCGTGAAGGACTCCTCGAAAATCCCCTCGGCCGTACTTTGCCGTCTTAGCGCCTTTGCGAGAGCCGCTCTCGCGCCCATTTTCATCCCGCCGGGCGCGGTCGTGCCCCGTCAGCCAGGGGTAATCTTTGCTCCACCGCCTCATCTCTGGTTGCCGGCGGCTTGGGTTGCGGGATCGAGCAGGGCGTTCAGCCGGTCGTCCGGAAGGCCGCTTTTTTCGCGCGCCACCTGGCGAACGGTGCGGCCTTCGCGCCAGGCCTGTTTGACC
>JASHSS010000004.1 GCA_030038565.1 Bryobacteraceae bacterium | reverse complement strand
GCCGGCAGAATCTTCGAAATGTCGTTGTAGATCGTGAACACCAGAATTAACATGATGCACACGAATCCGACCTTGAACACCGCTTCCTTCACGTTCAGGCTGAGGTCCCGCTGCATCACCATCTCCACCAGCAGCATCAGGATCACCCCGCCATCCAGGATCGGAATCGGCAGCAGGTTCACGATCGCCAGTTGCAGGCTCACCATCCCCATCCACATGAAGAACACCGAAGGACCCTGCCGCGCCGCGTCGCCGGTCTGCACCGCGATGCCGATGGGTCCGGCCAGGTTCTTGGTGGACATGCGCCGCTCCACCAGGCCCTTCAGGACTTCGCCCATCAGCATGGCTCCCTTGGCGTTCTCCCGCACGGATTGATTGAAGGCCTCGGGAAACGAAAGCCGCGTGGTAATGAAATCCAGCTTCTGCGTCGGAACCACGCCGATCATCCAGCGCGCCGGCCCGTCGATTTTGGCGTACACCGGCCGCACCGTCACCTCGCCCGAGACGCCCTTGCGCAGGTACTGAATGCGAATCGGCTGGCCCCCGCTGTTCTTGGTAATCTCCTGAAACTTGATCTGGGAGTGAATCGGCTGCCCGTTCAGAGCCATGATCAGGTCGCCCGGCTTCAGTCCGGCCTTATCGGCCGGCATGTCCTTCTCTACGTCCCCCAACTGGATCTGCCCGCGTTCGTCCCATCCCGCCGAACCCACGCCCGTCCGTTCGCTCAATGTAGGCGTCACCGTGGTATCGAAGGTTTTGCCGTTGCGCAGGATGGTCAGGTGCATCGGCCGGTAGGCGCTGGCCATCTCCTTCAGACCCACGTCTTCCCAGGTGGGGTCGGCCTTGCCGTCCATCTTCACAATCCGGTCGCCATCCGTTATGCCCGCTTTGGCGGCCGGAGAATCCGCCACCACGTGGCCGATCACGGCTTGCATATCGGCGTCCGAGACCTTCTGGTACTTCACCATGTAAAGCCCGGTCAGGACCGCCACCGCCAGCACGATGTTCATGAACGGGCCCGCAAAGGCGATGATCAGCCGTTGCCAGCGCGGCTTGGCCTGCAAACTGCGCGGGTCGTTGCGAAGAGCCTCGGCGGCCTCGGTTCCGGGGGTGGTGCCGTCTCCGAATTGCTCACCGGCGAATTTTACATACCCGCCAAACGGAATCAGCGAGACCCGGTAATCGGTTTCGCCCCGGCGAATACCGAAGAGGCGAAGGCCGAAACCGAAGCTGAAGGCATCCACCTTGACATCGAAATAACGGGCCGCCCAAAAATGACCCAACTCGTGGAGGTTGATCATCACCCCAATCAGAACCAGCCACCACAAAATGTCTTCAAAACCAGCCAACATAGAATTTAAGCCGTTACGGCGCCGGCGCGCAGGGTTACCTGTTCTCGCGCCGTCTGGCGAGCCTCCCCGTCAATCTCCAGGATCTCCGCCACCGTGCGCGGCGAGCGCGCCGGCATATGCGCCAGCGTCTCCGCGACGACTTCGTAAATCGAGGGAAAGCCAATCCGGCCTTCCAGGAAAGCTTCGACTGCCACTTCATCCGCCGCGTTCAAAACGCACGTGGCGGCCCCGCCCGTCTTCTGGCATTCGTACGCCAGCCCGAGCAGCGGAAACTTGTCCAGATCGGGAGGCAGAAATTCCCACTTGCGGGCCTCCCTCCAATCGATCTTCGGCACCGGCGCCTCCGACCGTTCCGGGTATGTCAGGGCGTACTGAATCGGCATGCGCATATCCGTCGCCGATATCTGCGCAAGCACGCTGCCATCGCTGTATTCGATCATGGCGTGCACCGTGGATTGCGGATGAACCACCACATCTACCTGGGAGGGTGAGAAACCGAACAGCCAGCACGCCTCGATCACTTCGAAGCCCTTGTTCATCAGCGTGGCGCAATCGATGGTGATGCGGTTTCCCATCCGCCAGGTAGGATGATTCAGCGCCTCCGCGGGCGTCACGAAAGCCAGCGCTTCCTTGGGGGTATTGCGAAAAGGACCGCCCGAAGCCGTCAGGATCAGCCGCGAAACCTGCCCGCGATTGCCCGCCCGCAGACACTGGTGCGCCCCGTTGTGCTCGCTATCCACCGGCACCAGTTCGGCGCCGTACTGGCGTACCGCTTCCATCACCACCTGTCCACCGGAGACCAGCACCTCTTTGTTCGCCAAACCAACCCGCTTACCCCTCGTCACCGCCTGGTAGGTAGCCTCCAGCCCAGCCACTCCGACAATCGCCGAAATGACGGTGTCCACCTCCCCGGCAATCGAAATCGCCACCCTCGCCGCGTCGCCCGCCAGCAGTTCCGGCCACTCGGCGCGCGGTAATCCCAAATCCGTCAGCCTACCCATAAGACGGCTCAAACCCGCGGAGGTTGCGAGGACCGCCACGCGGGGCCGGAATTCCAGGATTTGCGCCGCCATCACCTCGGCATTCCGCCCCGCAGCCAGGGCATACACCTGGTAAAGGTGGCGATTGCGCCGTACAACATCCAGAGTGTTAGTTCCGATGGAGCCCGTAGATCCCAGGATAGTAAGCGTTTTCATCGAGCGCGGGCGCTTCTGGTAGCGTACCCGTCATGATATCACGCGGCGCTCAACCGTAAATTTCAGCCCGTTTTGGGTGTATACTCGCTCCCAAAGGGGGGATCCCTCATGACTCGACGGACCCTGGGTTTGGGTGTATTCCTAATCGCGGCCCTGGCTTTATTTCCAGGCATTGCCCGCGCGCAGAACTCTCAGTGTACGATCCTCAGCGCCGATAACTTCGGGAAGGTCGTACCCTATACTGCCAATCCGGCTCCCGCGCTCAACGCGCCCTGCACGGTCGGCAATGACACGGGCTATATCTCCAGGACTTCCTCCGGCATCGGAGTCAACGCCAACTCCCGTTGCACCATCACGGTCTCGGGACACACCATTACAGTTCCCTATGAAGGGCACCCGGTGCCGGCGCTGAAAACACCCTGCCGGGTCGGAAATGTGATGGGTTCCATTACCTCGACGTCCGCTCCCATTCCCCCTCCCCCGCCCCCGCCTAACCCGCCCGGCGGCGCCGGGGCCATCCCGGTGTTTTACCGCTGGCTGCCTGGCGCCAACGGCTCGGTTCCGGCAGGGGCGGTAATCGGCGGCTGGCAGACGGTGCAGTATCAGACCGGCAGCACCGCCGTGAACCGGCAAGGCCCTTATTATGTTTGCCGGGCCGCTTACCAGGGAAGCACGTTCCCGGGCAAAGTGGTAAACAAATCCTGCAATTTCAGCGCGGCCAACGGCAAGGAGAATCTCGCCTCCAGCTACGAAGTTCTCACCGCTCAATCTCAACAGTACAGCTTGATCTGGCAACAAACAGGCGCCCAGCCGGCCAATGCCGTGGTGGGCGGACGCTGGGGTCAGGATCTCTACCTGTGCCAGCTCCCGTACCAGGGAGGAATTCATCCCGGATGGGTAAACCAGGCCCAGTCCGGACCGAACCCTTGCAGCATCGGATATGGCGGGAAAGAGGTTGACTTACCCGGATTCGCCTATCTGATACCCATCAAAGGAAAACCCATCGATTAGCGCGCCGGCTTCCATCGCAGCGCTTCATCCATCCGCGGGTCACCGGTGGGAACGGTTACCGCGGTCACGTCCGCGCCCGCGGCCACCAGCGCCTCGACAATCGGAACATAGTCGATCCCGTGCCTGTCGTGGAGGGCCGACCACACGGCTTGCCCCAGAACAGTTCCACCGTAAACGTTCTTCACTTCCAGAGGCGCCTGGTGCTTCAGCAGAATCCGCGCCGCCTCCAATAGCCCGCCGATGGCCGCCCAATGCAGGGCCGTCTGCCCGAATTTGTCCTGCGCGGAGGGGTCCGCCCCTTTTTCCAGCAGGAACTCGATCACCCCGTTCCTTCCGTACTCCGCGGCCCAGTTCAAACCCGCCTGCATCTGCCCCCGCGTAGCGTTCGTCCGTAATTCGCCGCCATCGAACCAGGCCCACACCGCATCCAACCGCCCCACTCCCGCCGCGGCTTCCAGGTCCAAATGCGCCACGCGCCCGGCCAGGAACTCAGCCGCTTTTCCGCGTCCGTTCGCCAGGCAAGCATTCACCATGCCTGTGTCCACCGCCGCCCCGGCCTCCAGCAAGACCTTCATCAACTCCTCCTGCACGCCGGCCAGCACGGGATGGATGCTCGTCGCCACCAACCCCAGAGCGGTGTCCCCGCCATACATCTCCGCCGCCGCATCCACTTCCGCCCCGGCATCGAGCAGGATTTTCAAAATCGCCAGGGCATTTTGAGGCGTCTTCTGCCGGTAATCCTCCACCCCGTTCGCGCCCACATAGTGCAGCAGCGTGCCGCGGTGTACCCGCGTCGAGCGCGCGCGAATCAACCCCGGATTCTCCCGCAGCAACCGCTCCAACGACCCCGCGTCTCCTGAGGCGATGGCGTCCGCGGCCATTTCAAATTGGGATACCGGAGAGCCTTCCCGAGCTACCGCTTCCACATGTTTGGAGAACTTCGGCCAGCTTTCGAACCCATGCTCGCGCGCAATCGTAAGCTGGGCGTCGGCCAGGGTGAAGCCGCCGTCCTCTTCCGCGGCGCCCCGCCGGCGCGGATGGAACGTCCGGACGCGCTCTGACGCCTCGGAATCGCCTGACTTCCAGGCTTTGACAAGGTCTTTGGCCTGCTTCCGGTACTGCGGCAGGCTGGGATGGAGTGGGAGTATCTTAACCCGTGTAATCATCTACGACCTTCCTTATCGATACGCCTGGAGTCCGCTCAATCAGGCTCAAAGAAGGTTCGTAACCTTCGTGATTTCTGTCGTCAGGGTGGGCACGGCCCTTTCCGCGGACTGGATGCGCCCCGCGCGCTGGAAGCTATCCTACCACCCCCAGATGCGTTCGCGTTTTCACCCACCTGGGTGAGCCAAATCCCGCTCTTCCCCCAATCCTGACCCGTTTTGTCTTGATTATCTTCGTTTTAAATCTGGCACTTAGCGTGCAACAACAGCGCAACAGGATAAAAAGACTCTAAATAGCTTAATAGGACAGGGGTGGTCCTCGCCTTATGCAATTGACCAGAGCGGCGGATTATGCGGTGCGGGTGATGATCCACCTGGCGGGTTTGCCGCCAGGAGTGCGGAGCAGCCGTGACGAGCTTGCGGCGGCGGCCGAGTGTCCCGAGCAGTTTTTGTCCAAAGTGTTGCAAAACCTGACTCGCGCCGGGCTGGTGGTCTCGCACCGCGGCAACACCGGGGGATTTGAGTTGCCCGTGGAGCACCGCGAAACCACCTTGCTGGAGGTGGTGGAGGCCATCGAAGGACCCATCCGGCTGAACGTTTGCCTCACCTCCGAGCATGCCTGCACGCGGCAGGATTGGTGCCCCGCGCACTCCGTCTGGGGCGAGGCGCAGAACGCCATGGTCGCGGTGCTCCGCAAGGCCACCATCGCGGGACTGGCGCGCCAAACCGGTCGCGGCGCCACCGATGGCGGGCACGCCACGGAACCGCAATGGAACTGACCTGGCTGGCCTTGGGCGCAAGTCTCGCCATGGGCTTCATGGCCCTCTGTATTTTCATTTTCGCGGTGAAGAAGGGCTATTTTCGCGATATCGAGGACGCCAAGTACCAGGTGTTCTGGAGCGATCTGGAAACATTGGTGGATTCTTCCAAGGAGAAGCGGGATGACGGCAGTAAACAGTGAGAACGCCAACCTGCCGCGGCGGCGGCTGCTGGCGTGGCTATCGAGCGTGGGGCTGGCCGGTTCGGCCGTGCTGGCGGTCCTGTCGGACCTGATCTTTTTCAAGCCCCGCGTCACCTACGGACAACCGGCCCTGTTCCAAATCGGGAAGCCCGAGGAATTCCCGCCCGGAACCCGCATCGCGCGCGAGGCCGAGCGCATCTGCATCGTCCGCGAGGGCAACAAGATCGCCGCCATCTCCACCACCTGCACCCACCTGGGATGCAGCGTGGCGATCTCGGATACCGGTTTCGCCTGCCCCTGCCACGGCTCGCGTTACGACCAGGATGGCGCCGTGACCGGCGGACCCGCCCCCAAGCCGCTGCCGTGGTTCAAGGTCTCGCTCGCGCCCAACGGCGAAATCGAAGTCGATAAGAATGCCCCCGTCGATCCCGGAACCTATTTAATCGTATGAGCACCGCGACCAAAGAACCCGGCCTGTGGAACGCCATCCGCGAACTGCCCTCCAACGTCTGGAGCTCGGCGTTCCGGAATCCCCTCCCCTCTACCGACCTGGAGCGCGCGTCGACGAGCTTCACCAACTTCTTCCTCCACATTCACCCGGTCAAGGTGAACCGCCATACTTTGCGCCCGGCCTACACCCTGGGCCTGGGGCTGATCTCCACTTTTCTGTTCGTGATCCTGGTGGTGACCGGCGTTTTGTTGATGTTCTACTACGTCCCCTCCACCACCCAGGCTTACGACCGCATGCTCGACCTCCGCGGCACGGTGGCCTTCGGCATCTTCCTGCGCAACATGCACCGCTGGTCCGCGCACGGCATGGTGGCGATGGTGTTCCTGCACATGTGCCGCGTGTTTCTCACCGGGGCCTACAAGAAGCCGCGCGAGTTCAACTGGGTGATCGGCGTCGGGCTGTTCCTGGTCACTCTCTTTCTCAGCTTCACCGGCTACCTGCTGCCGTGGGATCAACTGGCTTTCTGGGCCATCACCGTCGGCACCTCCATCGCCGGATACGCGCCTCTCATCGGCAAGCAGATCCAGTTCGTTCTCCTGGGCGACACCAGCGTGGGGCAGGAAGCCCTGCTGCGCTTCTACGTTCTGCACGTGGCGGTGCTGCCCGCGGTGCTGGTGCTGCTGATGGGCGTGCACTTCTGGCGCATTCGCAAGGATGGCGGCCTCTCGCGTCCCGAACCGCCGGCCAAAACGCCCGAAGCCGGCATCGTCACCATGAAGAAGGTTTACGGCATGCAGGGCTTCGTCCGGGGGCCTTTCACCAAGCTGGGCAATACGCCCGACGATTCGGTGTTTAGCTGGCCCAACCTGCTGATGGCCGAGTTGTTTGTGCTGGTGCTGACGGTCTCGGTAATCCTGGTGCTCTCCCTGGCCTTCAACGCGCCCCTGGAACAGCCGGTCAATGTCATGCACCCTCCCAATCCCGCCAAGGCCCCCTGGTACTTCCTGGGCTTGCAGGAAATGGTCAGTTACTCGGCCTTCTGGGGCGGCGTGGGGGTTCCGGGCATCCTGGTCGCGCTGCTGCTGCTGGCGCCTTATCTCGACCGCAAGCCCGGCGGCGTGGGCCGCTGGTTCGCCCGCGAGCGTCTCCTGGCCAACACCCTCTTTCTCACCCTGGTGGTCCTCAACCTGATCTTCGTGGTGATCGGCACGTTCTTCCGGGGGCCGAACTGGACGTTCGTGTCTCCTTTCTAAAGGACCGGCGGATATGCGACTGGCACTGGCAATAGCAAGCTTCGTAGTTCTGATCGTGCACGGGGTCGTGTTCTACGATCAGTTCTTCCACAAGTGGGAGAAGCACCAGACGGCGTACTTCGAGCAGGCCCGCTCGCTGGCCAAAAATGAGCGCGAGCGCGCCGAATGGGAAGCCCGCGCGCCCCGCATCGAGCAGTTGATCGTCACCAGTTTCGGCGATACCCACGTGGATCGCTGCACTACCTGCCACGTGGCCGCCGACGATCCGCGCTTCGCCGGTCACGCCGAGCCTCTGAAGACGCATCCCTATTCCACGGCTTTGGGCGATGTCCAGCGCAACGGCCACTGGGAGCGGCGGCACAAGTTTTCGGATTTCGGCTGCACCGTCTGCCACGATGGCCAGGGGCGCGGGCTGGACACGGTTTACAGCCACGGGCAGGATGAATTCTGGCCCGATCCCCTGCTGGGCTACGTGACCCAGGCCAACTGGCGCAAGGATTTCGAACCCCACCTCAAGGGCAAGGAGTACATGGAGGCCAACTGCGCCCAGTGCCACACCGGGGAGGATTTCGCCGGCACGCCGCACGTGGCCCGCGGCCGCAAGCTGTTCTACGCCATGAACTGCTACGGCTGCCACAAAATCGACGGCATGAGCGAGGGCACCCTGGGGCCCGACCTCACCGAAGCCGGCAAAAAGTACAAGGTCGATTACCTCTGGGAATCCATCGTGGAGCCGCGCGCCAACCTGGCTACGTCCTTCATGCCCAAGTTTCAGTTGAGCGATGCCGACGTGGAGGCGCTGGTGATTTTCCTCAAAAGCCGGCGCGGCGTGAATTTCGCCGAAACCACCCTCGACCGCTACAAGGCGCACATCGAAAACGCCGCCGTGGTGATTCCTCCGGGGACCGAAGGCGAGAAAGCCGGCGAACAGCTTCTCAACGACCGCGCCTGCACCGCCTGCCACAAACTCCGCGACCGCGACGGCGGCATCGCGCCGGACCTGAGCTATGAAGGGCTGGTCCGCGACGATTCCTGGCTGATGGATCATTTCAAGAACCCCAAATCGCGGATTCCCGATTCCATCATGCCGTCCTTCCGGTTTCCGGACGAGGATTTCCAGCGCATCTCGGTGTACCTGGAAAGCCTGAAAACTCCGCCGCCGGCCATGGCCGCGGCCGAGACCTATCAGGCCCTGTGCCAGCGCTGCCACGGCGAAAAGGGCGATGGCAACGGTAAGGTGGCCTGGTACCTCGATCCGGCCCCGCGAGATTTCACCAAGGCCGCCTTCATGAATTCCAAGCCGCGCGAGCGGTTCGTGACTTCGATTGAAGAAGGCGTGCCCGGGACCTCCATGCCGCCGTGGGGCAAGGCGCTCAAGGAAGACCAGGTGAAGTCTGTGCTGGCCTACGTGCTCGAGACGTTTACCAAAGAGCCGCAGCGGGAGTTGAAGCCGCGCAACGTGCCGGACCACAATCCGGTGGCCATGACCGCCGATTCCGTGAAGCATGGCGAAGCGGTTTTCCTGGAGCGCTGCACCGGCTGCCACGGTCGCAAGGCCGATGGCAAAGGACCCAATTCGCTCGACATCACTCCGCGCCCCAGAAATCTGCGGAATTCCTGGTTCGTGGACAAGGCCAGCGACCGGCGTCTGATGGAATCCATTCTATACGGCGTGCAGGGCACCGCCATGCCGTCGTGGATCGATTACCTGAGTAAGAACGACGTAGGCGACGTTTTGAATTTCATCCGCAGCATCAACCGGAAAGTGCCTTCGGGCCGGCAGGTGGCAGGCGTGGGGCATGCTTCAGCACCTGATAAGGGAGATCAGTAATGGCGCAAGGTAGCGCGGTTCAACCGCAAAAAGGTACCGAATCGGGGGCCCCTCCACTGCATGTGGATACAACGGCCAAGTGGTTTCTGCTGAGTTCGATCAGCTATTTCTTCATCGTCGGCATCATCGCCCTGACCATCGCGGCCAAGTTCGTCTGGCCGGAACTGCTGGGGACGGTGCCCTACTTCTCTTATGGGCGCCTGCGTCCCCTGCACGTCAACGGCATGCTCTTCGGCTGGCTGCTGGCCTGCGATATGGGGATCAGCTACTACATTGTGCCGCGGTTGTGCGGCGTCAAGCTGTGGAGCGAGAAGCTGGGCGTGGCCACCGCCGTCCTGTGGAATATCATCATCCTCGGCGCCGTGGTCGCCCTGATGGGCGGGTATAACCACGGCTTCGAGTACGCCGAGCTGCCCACCCCGCTCGAAATCCTGGTGGTGGTCGCTTGGGTCATGTACGGCGTCAATATCTTCGGCACCATCGCCACCCGCAAGTACACCCAGATGTACGTCTCCATCTGGTACATCATGGGCACGGTGCTGTGGACCACCTTCGTCTACCCCACCGGCAACTTCGCGGTGGATTTCACCACCGGCGTCAACCAGGCCAATCTGAACTGGATGTTCGTGCACAACGCGGTGGGCCTGATCTTCACGCCCATTGGCCTGGGAATCGCCTATTACTTCATTCCGAAATCGTCCAACACCCCGCTCTTCAGCCACCGCCTCTCCATGATCGGGTTCTGGTCTTTGGCGTTCGTGTACGTCTGGACCGGCGCCCACCACATGATTCACGGGCCCATCTCCCAGTGGCTCCAGACGATCGCCATCACTTTCTCGGTAATGCTGCTGATCCCCGTCTGGGCGGTGGTTTATAACTTCTTCGCCACCATGAAAGGCCAATGGCACCAGTTGCGCGAGAACGTCCCGCTGAAGTTTCTGATGTCCGGGACGGTGTTCTATCTGCTCACCTGCTTCCAGGGGCCCATGCACAGCCTGCGTAGCGTGAACGCCATCGTCTCGAAGACCGACTGGATTCCCGGACACGCCCACATGGCGCTGCTGGGCTGCTTCTCGTTCTTCGCCATCGCGGCCACTTATTACATCGTGCCGCGCATGTGGAACACCCGGCTGCACAGCGACGCCCTGGCCAACTGGAGTTTCTGGTGCATGATCCTGGGCGGACTGGGTTTCTTCACCACCCTCTGGCTGGGCGGCTTCTGGCAGGGCTGGCAGTGGAACAACCCCGCCATTCCGTTTATCGACACGGTGAAGGCCCTGAAGCCCGTGTGGCTGGTGCGGTTCTTCTCAGGCACGCTGATTTTCAGCGGCATCGTGATGTTCGCTTACAACGTGATGGCTACGGTCATCGGGAGGCGCGAATATGCTCAGTAAAGCCGATCGGAGCGCCGCCTTCGCGGTAGCCGCCGCGCTGGGGCTGTTCTTCATCGGTGGTTTGCTCACCACCGTGGTGCCGCCCCTGGTGGATAAAAGCTGGTCGCGCCCGGCCCCGGGCCTGCGCCCTTACACCGAGCAGGAGCTCCACGGCCGCGCCATCTACGTCCGCGAGGGCTGCTGGTACTGCCACACCCAGCAGACGCGCACGCTGGTCTCCGATACCAAGCGCAGCGGCTGGCGCGGCGTCGATTCGCCCATCTCCACGCCCGACGAATTCGTCTACGACAGCCCCCACATGTTCGGCACCAAGCGCACCGGCCCGGACCTCTCGCGCGTGGGCGGCAAGTACGACACGCAGTGGCACCGCACCCATTTCCGCAATCCGCGCGACCTGGTCCCCGGCTCGGTAATGCCGCCCTTCCCGTGGATCGTCAACGACGAAAAAGAATTCCAGGCGCTGGTAGCCTACATCCAACGCCTCGGCCGCGCCAAGGACTGGCGTCCGGACAAGGACTACGAGAAATGAGGCGGGAGATTCACCGCGGAGACGCGGAGAGGAGACGCGGAGGCTACTCAAAACTCTTCTCCGTGCTTTCTCCGCGGCTCCGCGTCTCCGCGGTGAATACGAGGCTACTATGAACGACTACACCTGGCCGAGCGTTTTTTTCGCATATTTCTTTTTCACCGTTTGCCTGGCCCTGGCAGTGTTCTTTTTCGCCCGCTCCTGGAAGAGCGGCTATTGGGCCAAGAGCAGCGAGGATGTGAAGTACCAGGTATTCGACGAGCAAGATTCCCTAAATGGTGATCGCGATGCAACCAGAAAAACCGAAACTCAAGGAATACGCTGACGGATGGATCACGGAGCGCGAGGGCACGGATGTGCCGCGCTTCCTCAAGTTCGCCTACGTGGTGATTGCCGCCGGGGCCCTGACTTACTTCCTCGTGTACATGT
>JASHSS010000293.1 GCA_030038565.1 Bryobacteraceae bacterium | reverse complement strand
CGACATCGGAACCCTTGAACCTCCGTCGCGCGCCATGCCGGATGGGAAGCACATCGACCTGCTTGCGTTCCCCCAGGACGCGGTATATCACGCGATAGACGTGAGGCCCCGTACCATTTCATGGCTGCGTCTGAATGCCCGGCGTTGATTTCGGTGAAAAGGTACGCAAGATCACGTTCCGCTCGGGCGGTGACGTTCACGAGGTATGCCATGCTGGCATTCGAACTCGTCGAAAAACGCCCTTGCCGGCGGCAATGTCGAGCAGGCGCTGGTAGGCTTCCGCGTCCTGCACAACGGCCGCAGCCCTTCCCTTCACCGTAAGCACCACCGGGCGCTTGCTTTTCTTAAGCTCTTTCAGGAATTCACCCGAGCGGCCGGAACGTCGTCAACGACTTGCTGATGTCGAGCATCGCGGCCCTTGAGATCGGTACGGATCGTCACAGGATTGTGCCAACTTTTACCCGCCTGCCGCGTATTTAATCCCATGCCCAGATTTTTCCTGGACCTCCGGTTTGCCCTGCGCAATCTCGCCCGCAGTCCCCTGTTTACACTTGTTGCGGTTGCTTCTCTGGCCCTGGGCATCGGCGCCAACACCGCCATTTTCACTCTCGTGGATCAACTTCTCCTGCGCCTGCTGCCGGTGCGCGATCCCCAGCAACTCGTGATGATCTGGACCACCGGGCCGCACATTGGCAATAACCGCGGGATGCGCATGGCCTCCTACCCCATGTACCAGGATTTCCAGCAGCGCGCCCAGGCCTTTTCCTCGGTGTTCTGCCGCTACGAGGCCGATACCTCCGTCGCTTTCGGCGGCCAGACCGAGCGCGCCGGTGCGGAGCTGGTCTCGGGCAATTATTTTCAGGCCCTGGGCGTAGGCCCCGCGCTGGGACGCGTTTTCTCGCCCGAGCAGGATGACCGCGTCTACAAAGGCCATCCTTCGGTGGTCCTGAGCTACAACTACTGGATGACGCGCTTTGCGGGCGACCCTGCGGTGCTCGGAAAGAAAATCCTGGTCAACAATTATCCACTGACCATCGTGGGGGTATCCGCCGCCAATTTCAACGGCATCGATCCCTCGCGCGCCCCGCAGCTCCGCATCCCCATCCAGATGAAACCGCTGATGACGCCCGGTTGGGACGATCTGGGCAACCGGCGCAGCCAGTGGGTGCAGGTCTTCGCGCGGTTGAAACCGGGCTTCACCCTGGCCTCCGCCAAGGCTTCCCTCCAGCCGCTGCTCCGGCAGGTCTTGCGCGACGAACTCACCAGGCCCGAGATGCGCGATGTTTCGGCCTATAACCGCAAGCAATTCCTGGCGCGCCAGGTGCTCATGGAATCCGCCGCCGGCGGCTACTCCTACCTGCGGCAGTTCGCCGGAACCGCTCTGGTCGTGCTCATGTGCATGGTCGGGCTGGTGCTGCTGATCGCCTGCTTTAACGTGGCCAACCTGCTGATCGCGCGCGCCATGGCGCGGCAGAGGGAAGTGGCCGTGCGGCTGGCCATCGGGGCATCCCGCCGCCAGCTCCTGTTCCAGTTGCTCATCGAGAGCCTGGTGCTTTCCCTGGCGGGAGGCGCCGCCGGACTGCTGCTGTCGGTGGCCATCACCCGCGGCCTCTTCCAATTCGTCCCCACCGGCACCACGCCCTTCATGCTGCACGCCGAGCCCGACCTGCGCATCCTGGCCTTCAACGCCGCGCTGGCCATTCTGACCGGGCTCCTGTTTGGCCTGGCGCCGGCGTGGCAGGCCATGGGACTGGATCTGTGGACCACCCTCAAAGACGCCGGCGGCGCGGTGACCGGCAGCGGCAGCTCAGTCCGCCTGCGCAAGGGGCTGGTGGTGGCGCAGGTGGCATTCTCTTTTCTTCTGTTGGCCGGCGCCGGCCTGTTCGTCAGGACCCTGGCCAACCTGAAGAACACCCGCGTGGGCTTCCAGGGGCTCGACAACCTCATCAGCTTCCAGTTGGACCCGGCGCTGAGCGGCTACTCCACACCGCGCCTGCTGGAGTTCTACCGCCGCGTGCTGGAGGAAACCCGCTCCATTCCCGGCGTGAAGGATGCCGGTTATGCCGCCGTGGCCGTTCTGGCCGGCGGTGAATGGGATTCCACCATGAGCGTGGAAGGCCACCAGGCCACCGACGGCGAAGACCTCCAGGCCTTCATGAACGCCGTCTCGCCGGGCTATTTCTCCACCATGGGAGTGCAACTCCTGGAAGGCCGCGATTTCGATGCCCGCGACGCCGGTGACGCCATGGGCCGCGGCAACGACCGCGAGTTCAAAGTGGCCCTCGTGAACCGCGCCTTCGCCACCCATTTCTTCGGCAACCGCAGCCCCATCGGACGGCACATCGGCTTCGGCTCGGGTCCCAAGACCAAGCTGAATATCGAGATCGTGGGGATGGTCGAAAACTCGCTCTACGAAGGCCCTCGCGAGGGTGTACACCGGCAGGCCTTCGTGCCCCTGAATCAGTCCGATTTCCCTATGTCGGCGGTCTTCTACGTGCGGACTTCGGTCGAATCCGGCCAGATGTTTGCGGCTGTGCGGCGCCGCATTGCGCAGTTGGACGCGGGCATGCCGGTCTTCGAAATGAAGACCCTGGCGCGGCAACTCGATGAGACCCTCAACACCGAGCGCCTGGTGGCCACGCTCTCGGCCGCTTTCGGCGTGCTGGCCACGCTCCTGGCCGCCCTTGGCCTGTACGGCGTGATGGCCTTCGTGGTGGTGCGGCGCACCAAAGAAATCGGCCTGCGGATGGCCCTGGGCGCGCCCCGCTCCACGGTGGTGTGGATGGTGCTGCGGGAAGCCCTGCTGCTCCTGGGAATCGGCCTGGCCGCGGGTGTGCCCGTGGCCTTCGTGCTCAGCCGCCTGGTGGCCACCGAGCTCTACGGCGTTAAACCCGACGACCTCTGGACCGCCCTGGCAGCCCTCGCCATTCTCTCCGCCGTAGCCGCCGGCGCCGGCTTCCTCCCCGCCCGCCGCGCCAGCGCCATCGACCCCATTCGCGCGCTCCGGTACGAATAGCGCCAGCGGGCCGGCAGCCCCCCATCGCCGGGGACCTTATAATGTGGAGGCTGTGCCACCGGCCGTCTCTCGCGCATTCAAGTCGCTGGGTTCGCTAACCGCCGGCGCTCTCGTGTCGTGGCTCACGCATTCCTGGTGGAAGGGCGCCTTGACCTTCGCCGGCGGCCTGGTGGTGAGCTTCGGCAATTTCCTGCTGAGCTTCGGCAAGAAGGTCTGGGACGTCTGGGAGCCGGAGTTGGTCAAGGCCGTGGCCGAATGGGCCAATCCCCTCACCGCCTGGTCCGGAAGGCAATACGCCGCGCGCTACGCCAAATACCTCTCCGGTAGATTTAGTAATTTCGACGTCAAGGGCTTCTCCGTGCAAGGGCGGTTTGCCCTGGACCTGAAGGATGTCTACGTGGATGTGGACGTCGGCACGGACCCGGATGCGCCGCTTGCCGGCTCGGTTTCCCAGAACCCTGTGGGCTTGCCTCCAGGCGCCGGAGAACCGCTTCGGCGCGGCGTCTTTGCCTGGATCATGGAAGACCCGGAACGGCGCCGCTATGCCGCCATCGTGGGGCCTCCCGGCATCGGGAAAACCACCCTGTTGAAGCACATGGCTCTGACCCTGGCGGCCGGCAAAGCGCCGCTGAAAGGGACTCCGATTCTGCTGTTTCTCCGGGAACAGGCTGCCGCCATTGCCGCCAACCCGGAGGTCACGCTCACGGAACTTACCGAAGCCGCTCTCAAGGACACTTCTCCCCCGCCCGGCTGGTTCGCCGGGGAACTCGCTCGCGGAAGGTGCCTGGTGATGTTCGACG
>JASHSS010000292.1 GCA_030038565.1 Bryobacteraceae bacterium | reverse complement strand
GCAACCAGCTTGGCGCCCTGTTTTATCAACGTGTTAGGCGTCCAGGAACCCTTGTTGGTGACGTTGCCGGGCACGGCAAACAGGTCGCGGTTCTGCTCGGCAGCGCAGCGTGCCGTTACCCGCGTGCCCGAGTTCTCGCCCGCCTCAACCACCAGCACCGCCACGCAGAGCCCACTCAGAATGCGGTTGCGCCGCGGAAAGTTCTGCGGCGCCGGAAACGTGCCCATGGGCACTTCGCTCACAATCGCTCCTCCCGTGGCAAGAATCTCCTCCGCCAGCTTCTTGTTCTCTTTGGGGTACACAATATCGATCCCCGTGCCCCACACCGCCAGGGTGGGCACGCGCGCCGCCAGCGCTCCCTTGTGCGCGCAGGAATCGATGCCGCGGGCCATGCCGCTGACCACAAGCAGCCGCCGCGCCGCCAGGTCGCGCGCCAGCATCTCCGCCACGCCCGTTCCGTAGGGCGTGGGATGCCGCGTACCCACAATGGCGATCGCCGGCCGGCTGAGCAGCCGCACGTCGCCGCGCACCCACAGCACGGGCGGAGGATCGTAGATCTCGCGAAGGCGCTCGGGATATTCAGGGCACGCAAAGCTCACCACCGTGGCGCCCTGCGCAGCCACGCGCGCCCATTCTTCTTCGGCCGCGCGCCGGCCTTTGCCATCGAAGAGAAACTGCGCCGCCTCGGCCGGAAACCGCAGCCCTTCGAGCGCCGTGAGCGGCAGGGTAAAGATGCGGCTCGCGTGCCCCAGCTCCTGCACCGCATTGAGAATCCGCTTGGGCCCCAGCCCCGGCGCCAACGCCAGCGCCAGCCACGCCAACCGGTTTTCGTCGAGCTGGGGAGCTGGAGCCGGCTTCGCGCTCCGCGGCTCCGCCGTCATCGCAGTGGCAGCGCTGTCTGGGGCCGCGGAACTGTCCGAAATCTGTACAGTGTCCAAAATTCGCACACTCCGGCATTGCTCTTGGATCAGAGGCAACGCAGGTCAATGGGAGAATTGCCCACCTTACCGCCAAGCAAGCTGGAAGTCAAGGAACGCGGTCACGGCGTAAGAAGTGAGCGTGCCCCATCCTTCTCGCCCGCATTAGCGGACGAAAAGGGTGGGAGGGATACTGGCTATTGGCTACTGGCTGTCTTTCAGCCTCTCTCGCAGCCACGCGCACATCACCGGCGAAATCGTCTCCAATGACCGGAGATGAAAATGGATGGGCGCGCCGTCAATCACATGATCGTGGCCGGCCAGCGAAACCGTGGCGTCGGTGCGCTCCTCAACCAGGCCAAACGACGGCTTGAGCGCTTCAAATGGACTGGTAGCCGCAGCCAGACAAAGATCCGCGCGCACGTGCCGTAAAACGCTGTTCGACTCGAAGATGACGCTCATGGTCGATGCGGCTTCGCGCAGAATCCCCTCCACAACCGGCGCAATTTCCTGCTCCTTTGCCGTCACCAGCAGCGCTCGCTTCGCCCCTGACGCGAGGAACCTTGCCGTATCGGTCGCCTCGCCGGCAGCGGTTTCTTCATAGATCGATTCTGCGTGCCCGTGCGCGTGGTTCGTGATCTTGACCGCTGTCCAGGGAAGCTCAGGCAGCGCGCGAATCAACCCGCACACCAGCGCCGTCTTGCCCGTTCCGCGCCCTCCGCCGCCCACAACGATGATCGCCATCGCGCCGCAGTCCCTCAGCCCCTTAGTCCCTTCGTCCCTTTCTTCGCTAATCTCGCTACCACCGCCTGCTCGCGCAACACTTGCTGCAGCGGCCGAGCCGGCGTGCCCCAGTGCACGGTTCCCGGCTTGAGGCCTTCGTTGCTGACCGTCTTGCCGCTGAACACGCCCGCCTGCCCACCCAGAATCACACCGGGCCCCACATGTGCGTGATCGCCGATACCCACCTGCCCCGCGATCACCGCGCCCTTGCCCACGGTCGACGAGCCGCTGATGCCGGTGAGCGCCGCAATCACCACGTCCTCGCCGATATCGCAGTTATGCGCCACGTGCACCAGGTTGTCGAACTTTGCACCGCGCCGCACGCGCGTTTCGCCCAGCGCGCCGCGATCGATGGTCGAGTTGGCGCCGATCTCCACATCGTCCTCAATCACCAGCGTGCCCTGCTGCGGAAACTGCGTGTACGCGCCGCTTTTCGGATCGCGCACGTAGCCGAAACCATCGGCGCCCAGCACCGCTCCGGCGTGCACCGTAACCCAATTGCCAATTACGGTTCCCGGATAGATGACGACGCGCGGGTAAATCCTGCAGAATTCTCCCATCCGGACGTGTTTCCCGATCACGGCTCCGGCCTCAATATGAGTTCCTGCGCCGATCTGCGCGTGATCGCCGATGATGGCGCCGGGCCCTACGGAAACGCGCTCCGCCACTTCCACGTGAGCGCCAAAGACAGCGCTGGGATGAATGCCCGACGGCGCCGGAAACGGCTTGAGCAGCTTGGCAGCCAACGCAAACCACAGCCGCGGCTGGTCGGCTTCAATAATGCATCGATCGGTTGGGTAGACAGCGACGCAAAGGGAGGGGAGCACAACGGCTCCAGCAAAACTGTTCAGCGCCTTTTGAGCTGAGTCGGCGTTTTCGGCGAATGCCAGATCGGACGGGCTGGCATACTGGCTGGAGCTCACGCCGTCGATCTCTTGCTGGGGATTTCCCTGCACGAGCTTTCCGCCCAATGTCTCAATCAGCTTTTCCAGCGTCATGCAATCTCTCCAACCCGCGCCGCGCAATCAATACAATCCCGGCTCGCCCGCCGGCCGCGTCTTCCAGCGCCGGTGAATCCACAACCACTGGTCAGGATAGCGCCGGATCCACGATTCGATCAGCGCGGTGCACCGTTGCGTGCCTTCAAGAATGTCGGCAGCGGCATCACCGGTGTGTGGAATCTCGACCTCCGGGCCGAAATGCAGCACGTATTTGCGCTCGGCTGGCTCCCAAAGCATGAATCCCGGCAGCACCGCGGCCCCGGTATTGCGTGCCACGTGCGCCAGGCCCGTCCCGGTGCACGCCTCGATCCCGAAGAACTCGACAAACACGCCCTGCGGCGGCGTCATATTGGTGTCCATCAGGATCCCCACCGTCCCGCCCTCGCGCATGGCCGTCAACAACCCGCGTCCAAAGTCATCTTTCGACAGAATGAAGTTCCCGTGCAGGCAACGAATCCGGTTCACGTAATCGTCGAGGAGCCGGTTATCGAGCCGCCGGATCACCATGCCGAGCGGATGGCCCATCAGGGAGTGATAGAAACTCGACGGCTCCCACGCTCCCAAATGCCCGGTAAGCACCAGCACACCCTTGCCGCGAGCTTGCGCCGCCAGATAGTGGTCCAGGTCTTCGGTGCGCATCCAGTTGCGCGTGTTTTCCACTGTGTAGCGGGGCATGCGGCAGAACTCCACAAGCTGCCAGCCCAGGTGGATATATACGCGCTTCAGAATTTTTCCCCTGGTCCTGGACGGAAGCTCCGGCAGAGCCATCTGAAGGTTGCGCACGCCCACCCGGCGCAACCGCCCGAAGCACCAGTACACGGCAAAGGCAATACAACCGGCGAAACATCGCGCCAGTCTCCTGGGCATTCGGCCCAGGCAGTACGCGATGGCGACGACGACCCAATATTCGAGATATTCCCGCATCAATCCGGCGTTTCCAGGGAGTCTAGTTCCACTGTACTCCCCGGAAGACAGCCAGTAGCCAATGGCCAGTAGCCAGTCAGCACGGCAGGAGGAGCTCGGAGGCGAGGATGGTCTCGCCCCCACCCTAGCTGCAAAAACAAAAACGCGGCGAGGGTGGGGCACCCATGTTGTGGTGAGTCAGCGCATCCCACCCTTTGGTCCGCCGCACAGACGAAAACCACCCCATGAACGTGGACCTGTCCGTTGGGGGTCCCGGACTATGGGGCAACCCGCGCTCTCAATGATTCGCCTTGGCCCTGGCAAATTCCTGGGCTACATCGCGGACGAACGCAACGGCGCCCGGGGGCACAGCCACATTGCCGCTGAGGACTGTACTGAATTGCTCGGGTTGACCGTAGTAAAGCTCGGTGTCCTCAGAGTTCT
>JASHSS010000291.1 GCA_030038565.1 Bryobacteraceae bacterium | reverse complement strand
GCGGTCGGGTTTCAGGGGCGACTATGCCGTGGCAGTCCGATCCAAGGCTTTCCGGTTGCTATTTCTACCACACCATGGAACTTCCCGGTTTCGGGCTGGTGCGCGGCGAATGGCATATCCTCGATTTCCCGCAGTATATCGGCGGCGTGAACCTGGCCGGAAAACGGGTCCTGGACGTCGGCACGGCCTCGGGATTCCTGAGCTTCGCCGCCGAGCGGGCCGGCGCCGCCGAGGTGGTTTCCTTCGATCTCGATTCCGCCGCGCGCATGTGCCGGCTGCCCTACGCCGGCAATCCCTACTGGGCCGACCGCGCCCGGTGGCTGGCGGACAATCAGACCTGGGCCGACGGCGTGAAAGCCGGCTACCGCCTGGCGCACCGGCTGCTGAACTCCAAAGCCCAGACCCGTTACGGCGATATCTTCGAGCTGCGCAACCTCGAGGGAGCGCCCTTCGATGTGACCGTCGCGGGGGCGTTTCTGGAGCATCTCAACGACCCCGTTTCCGCGCTCGCCAATCTCGCCCTGGCCACCAAAGAGCGCCTGGTCGTCGCGTTTACCGAAATCCTCGACACCGGCGAACCGCTCCTGCGGGCTGCCACCGACTTGGCCACGCCCGCCAGCGACTTTACCTGGTGGATCGCGTCGTCCGGCCTCTACCGCCGCGTGCTGGAGAATATGGGCTTCGCCATAGAGGCCGTCCGGCCGGCTACCGCCTATTGGGAAACGGAACGGCGCACGGTTGAGCGCAGTACCTTAATCGCGCGCCGCCGGGCTTCCTGAACGCGCGGCCCCGCTACTCCGCAAGCAGCGTCTCGATCACGGTCTCCCAGGAAATCCGCATGCCGGCGTAGCGCTCCCGCGCCGCCTGGCCCATCTTCCGGGCCTCCGCGCGATTCTCCCAAAGCCGGTCCATGGCTTCCGCCAGCGAGGCGGCCGTGGGTTCCGCCACCAGGCCGGTCGCGTCCGGTTCTACGAATTCCAGCGGCCCCCCGGAATCCGTGCAGGTGATCAGCGGTTTGGAAGACAGCATGGCTTCCAGCGCGACATAGCCATAGTCTTCATCGAGCGGCGGAAACAGCACCCCCAGCGCCCGCGCGTAGCGTTCGATCTTGTCCTCTTCCGGAATGAGCCCCAGCCATTGCGCGCGATTCTCCACGCCCTGCCCGCGCGCCAGGAAGCGCAGTCTTTCCACGTAGGCCGGCTCGTCGGCGGCTCCGGCGAAGCAGACCGTCACCGGATGGCGCGTGAGAGCCAAAGCCTCGATCGCCAACTCCTGGCGCTTGGAGCGGTTCAGGCGGCTGGGGCAAAGCAGAAAGTCCTCCGCGCCGGCCGAATAAAAACGTTCGGCATGGGGCGGCGGATGGTACAGCGGTTGGGACTCCAGGCCGCAGTAATGGCGCAGCCGCTGGGCCACATTCCGCGAATTGGCGTACACCGCGCGGGCTTCCGGAATCAGCTTGCGGTCGGCCTGCACGATGGCTTCGCGCACCTGCCCGCCGGTCGAAAAGTGGTGCAGGTACCCTAGCGGATGGCCCCACAGATCGTAGGCCGCGCGGTGCTGGTGCAAAATCCAGAGAACCTTGCGGGGGTGGGGAATCAGGTAGGCCGGGAACTTCAGGCCGATGAGCAGATCGATGCGCGCCCCGTGATACTCCGTCAGGTCGCACAACCGGCAGGTCAGCATGGCATCCAAGATGCGCTCCGGCGGATACCACTTGAAGGGGATGGTGGCGATCTCCGCTTCGCAGCCGTGGTCCCGCAACGCCTGGAGCAGTCCCTCGGCGTGTAATTCCGCGCCGCCCCGCACGAAGGGAACCTGCGTCGTGGCGATCAGCACCCGCCGGCGTGCGCGCGCGCCGGGCAGTAGGGGCGCGAAATCCAGAACCACGGAGCGGTCCATCCGGCTGGGGCAAAGGTCCGTCCCACCCTCCGTTTTTCCGCTGTAGAACCAGCCGTTCCCCTGGTGAAACATGTCCAGCTTCAGGCGGAGGCCGGAGGCCATTTCCGGATCCGCCAGGGCGCCTTCGAGGACCGCGGTGTCTCCCGGGCGGAGCGCGCCCGCCAGCGGGATACGTCCATCCGGACGCGCCGCGTGTGGCTGCCGGTCCTGCCACTGCATGCCCAGCCAGGTAGTATCCGGCCGCCATTCATAACCTCCCCTGTTGGTGGCTTCCACCGACAGGCGAATTTCTCCCGCGGCACGGTCCGCATGGCGCACGCGCAGGATGGCGGCATATTCGGGAGGCTGGTAATCGAAAAGGCCGGCCGGGTAGGCGGTAAAGGGCCGTCCGTCCTTGACCCCTGCATAGAAAATCGTCTGCCCGCGCAGAGACAGATCGTCATTCCCCAGCAGGCGCTCGATGGCCGCCATATCTCCGTGGACCGGATAGACGTCATGGGTGGTCAGTTGCCCGGTGGCCAAGCCGCAGGCCTCGCCCAGGCACGCCACCTCGCGGGGCACATATTCCCGGTTGTGGCGGCCATATTCGCCATACGGCGAATATGGTCCAAAGCGGTAGGGCGCCTCGTTTCTCAGCATCAAGCCGATCCCTTCCCGGCTGGCCACATTCGGCGCGGTGACGATCAGGCGGCCGTCCCGCGCCAGGACCCGGTGAGCTTCCCGGAACAGAAAGCAGGGGTCCAGGAGCATGTGCTCGAGCATCTCCATGGAAACGATCAGGTCGAACGTGCCGGCGTCGAAAGGCCAGACATCCCTTTCCGCGTTGAAAGTGTGCAGCGTAAAGGAGCGGTCGGGGAAGCCGCGGGTTTTGGCGGGAAGGTTCAAGCGGGCGGCGGGAGTGTCCGGCAAACCGGATCTCGCCGAGGGGTGCTCCCAACGCGCCAGCACGATTTCCGCCTGGGGGAAACGCCGCGCCATCATCAGGGTGAACAGATAAGGCCGGATCGCGCCCAACTCCAGAATCCGCGCCGGCTGACGTTCTCCCAGAAAAGCCAGCGTGGTCCGATAGCGCTGGTAATGGACTTCCAGGTAA
>JASHSS010000290.1 GCA_030038565.1 Bryobacteraceae bacterium | reverse complement strand
CTGGTTGAGTACGAAACTGCTTTTGCCGGTGCTCACCCGGATCATCGGACCTTTTGGCCAACAGATCTGCGCCTGCGTGGGCGCCGTTGCGGGAGAGCCGTCCCCCGCCAAGTTTCAGATCCCGCCGAACTACGTGCCTGCCGGGACAAAGCCGCCGCAAATCCCGGGGTTGCCGCAAGCGCCCGCGATGCCACAAGCCCCCGCGATGCCACAAGCGCCCGCGATGCCGCAGATGCCGAAGATGCCCGCAATGCCGCAAGCACCGCAGATGCCCGCAATGCCGCAAGCCCCCGCGGCGCCCCAGGCGCCCGCAATGCCGCAGTTGCCCAAATCCCCATTCGGGCGTTAAGCCCACGCCGCCCAAGCGCCCTCGGTCCCGTAGGCGCCCAAATCCCATTCAGGCGCTGAAATCCACGCCGCGACGGCCTTACCCGCCCAGACAGCACGCCCCCGGGCGCTTCCGGCGTGAGACGCCAGAACTTCTGCTCCCCGCGGCTGCCGTGGTTTCCACCGCTCAGAACGGGAAAATCTGCTTCAAATCCGCCCGGGAAGGCTGCCGGCCGTACTCGCAGATCTCGAACGCCTGCGCGTAGTGCACGCCTTTGCCCTTCGCCTCTCCATAGAACTGGACCAGCGCGTCGCGATACCGGTCCGCCTCGCGAGCGTACCGCGCGGCCAGATTCTTGCGCACCTCCTCCGTGCGCCGCTGCCGCCCGGCCGGGTCGTCGGGATAAAGCCCCGGGTGCCCATCCGCGCCGCCCTCCTGAATCTGCGATTCCATCACCAGCAGAGCATCCAGGGTCGGGTCCATCACGTCGTCGATCCCTACGGCCACATCCGCCCGGAACGGATTGGGGCGCTGGAACCGGTCCGAAGCGTACAGAAATACGGGGTTCTTTCGAAGCGCCGGAACCCCGGGAGTGAAGAACGGCACCGCCACCATATAGGCCGAATCCTGCACCAGGATCGACGTGTAGCGGTGATCGGGGTGATAGTCGTTGGGCCGGTTGGTGATCACCACGTCGGCGTTCCACTCCCGGATCAGCCGCGTGATGGTGCGCCGGTTTTCGAGCGTGGGCATCAGTTCGCCGTCATGGTTGTCCAACACTTCGGTCGTGACGCCCAGCCGCCGGCCCACCTCCAGGACTTCTTTCTTTCTCCGCAGCGCCAGCGGCCCTCCCGCCATCCCCCAGTGCCCGATATCGCCGTTGGTGGCGGCCACCAGTTTGACATGGTGCCCCATCCTGGCCCACTTCATGGCGACGCCCGCCCCGCGATACTCCGCATCGTCGGGGTGCGCGCCGAAGATGATGATCCGCAGTTTGCCGTCCGCGGGCGCCGGGGCCGCCTGGGGCGCTTCCTGGGACGCCGCCTGGACCAGCGCCAACCGCGGATGCCAGTCGCTCGTGATTCTCCCCACCACGATTCCCGCGCCCAAGGCCGATATCACCGCCAGGGCCGGAATTCCGATTCGCCGTCTCATGTCGATATCCTCCTTTTCACGATGCCCCGTTTCCACTCCACGGGGGAAAGCACACTGTACACCCTGGCGCGCTCCAATTGGCGGCAGCTTTTTCCGTACTTCCTCCGTGCTCTCGGCGAAGAGTCCCCCCTCGCGTCCATTTTTATCCAGGCGGGTGCCGCCGCGCCCCGAGAAAAATTTCATGGAACACGGTGCCGTCGCCGCCTGCTCCGCCGGTTGATAGTATGGCAGTCATGCGACTCCTGCCCTTTGCCCTGATCCCTGTGCTGGCCCTGGCGCAATCCGCCGTCAAGTCTCCGGACGGCGCGGTCGAGATCTCCTTCTCCACGGATAACGGCCAGCTTGCCTACACCGTCGCCTTCCATGGCCGGCCGCTCCTCACGCGCTCCACCATGGCGCTCGAAATCCAGGACCAGCCGCTGCTGGGTGCGGCTATGCGCATCGTGGACACCAAAGCCGGCTCGCTAGACGAAACCTACACCATGCCGCACGGCAAATCCAACCCCGTCCACAACGTCTGCCACACCCTCACCCTGAACCTGGAGGAAACCCGCGGGCCGAACCGCCGGCTGACCGTCGAAGCGCGCGCCTACGACGATGGCGTGGCGTTCCGCTATATCGTGCCCAATCAGCCCATCCTCACCGAGCTACACCTTACCGGCGAGCGCACCGAATTCCAGCTCGCCAAAGACGCCACCACCTGGCCGCTGATCCTCGAAAACTTCCGCACTTCCTACGAGGACAACTATCGCTACCTGCCCCTCAGCGCCATCCACCGCGAAGACCTGGTGGCCTTGCCCCTGCTCGCCGAACTGCCCGGCGTAGCGTGGGTCGCCATCACCGAAGCCGATATCGACAACTATGCCGGCATGTACTTGCAGCACAACGGCCGCGATCCCCGCTCGCTGTTTTCCAAGCTGGCGCCCTCGGCCGAAGACCCGGGCATCGCCGTCAGCGCCGCCACGCCGGTCGCTTCGCCGTGGCGCGTCCTCATGATCGGCTCCGAGCCGGGGCGGCTCATCGAATCCAACATCGTCATCAACCTCAACCCGCCCTCCCAAATCGCCGACACTTCCTGGATCAAGCCCGGCAAGACCGCCTGGGACTGGTGGAGCGGCAGCTACGCCGAGGGCGTCGATTTCCGCCCCGGCATGAACACCGGCACCATGAACCACTACATCGATTTCTCGGCCGCCAACAGGCTGGAGTACATGCTCATCGACGCCGGCTGGGCGGCGCGCGGCGTGGGGCCTAACGATTCCGGCAGCGACCTCACCCGCACCAGCCCCAACATCGACATGCCCGCCATCCTGGCGCACGCCCAGGAAAAGCACGTCGGCGTTTGGCTGTGGGCCCACTGGAACGATATCTCCCGCCAGATGGACGAGGCGTTCCCGCTGTTCGAAAAATGGGGCATCAAGGGCGTCAAGATCGATTTCATGAACCGCGACGATCAGTGGATGGTCAACTTCTACCGCCGCGTGGTCCAGAAGGCCGCCCAGCACCACCTGATGATCGACTTCCACGGCGCCTACAAGCCCGACGGCCTGCGGCGCACCTGGCCCAACCTGGTTACCCGCGAAGGCGTGATGGGCGCCGAATATAACAAGTGGAGCGCGCGCGTGACCCCCGATCACAACGTCACCCTCGCCTTCACCCGCATGTTGGCCGGCCCCATGGACTACACCCCCGGCGGATTCAACAACGCGACCCGCGACCAGTTCGAGCCGCGCAACCGCCAGCCCATGGTGCAGGGCACGCGAGCCCACGCCCTGGCCCTCTACGCGGTCTTCGAAAGCGCCTTCCAGATGGTCTCCGATTACCCCGAGAACTACCAGGGCCAGCCCGAAATGGACTACATCCGCGCCGTGCCCACGGTGTGGGACGAAACCCACGTGGTGAACGGCCGGCCCGGCGAATGGATTTCGGTGGCCCGCCGCCGCGGCCGCGAGTGGTTCGTGGGAAGCCTCAGCGGATGGCGCCCTACCGAGGTCGATCTGCCGCTGGAATTCCTCGGCCACGGCGATTTCATCGCTGAAATCTACTCCGACGCGCCGGATGCCGCCCAAAATCCCAAGCACACCGTGCGCGAAGAGAAGCGCGTCAACGCTTCCACCCTGCTGCACGTGAGGATGGCCCCCGGCGGCGGCGAGGCCATTCACATCCGGCCGGCGCAGTGAAGGCCGCAGGCGAATCGCCCGCCCCACCTACGGGCGTTGGTGGGGCAGGCATTCAGCCTGCCGGTTTTTTTCCGTGCCCTACGCGCCTCCGTGTGAGGACGGTGTCCGGTAAACGCCGGCTACTTGTGCCACAGTTGCTTCAGGTCGGGGCCGAATTCCTTCACCAGGTTGCCCGCGGCTTGAAATCCCAGGCCGAAATTCCCGCCCCGCAGTCCCTGCCCCAGGGGCGTGTAACGATGTGGGTGCCAATACATGGCCAGCATGTCGCCGCCGTAGATCCCCGCCACGCCCGGCAGATCGAATACGCTATGGCCCTCCGCGTTTTGGGTGACCAGTGTGCGGCGCAAAGCGTGCCCCGCGCGGGTCAGCCCGTGGTGCCCTCCCAGGCGGTGATAGCGCGTGTCGTAGCCCATCGCGGCGGCCAGCCCGGATTGGATCGATCCGCGGATGGCGGCCCGCCCCATATGGTTGCCCACCCGATGCCAGTAGCCCTCGGCGCCCAGTCCCCACTCCCGCGGTTCCCGTCCCAACTGTCCGAGAGCTGCCGCTCCGAAGAATCCCGCCAATGCCCCCACTCCCGTGAAATTGTCATGCAGGTAGGCGTGCCAACGTTCCTGGGCGGTCATGGGCACGTACCCCGCCTCGGCTGGCGTCTGCGCCTCGGTCGGCGTCTGCCCGCAGGGAATTTCTGGAGGGTCCCCCGCATCCTGGCCCATCGCCGGGATCGTGCCCAGGCACAAAACCACAGCAATCGTCGCCCAACCGCACCTTCGAGCCCAATTCTTGCCTGTCGCCAGCCGCATCCACGCCTTCCTTTTGTACAAAGATATCGGACCCGTGGCCGGTTTGCACACGCTATCATTGGGGGAATCTGCACCCCATTTGCGGGTATTGAACAAGACCCTTGACACGCCTTTAATCTCATGCTAATTTCCTAGCATGCTGCTAAAAAGTCAGCAGGAGTCGGGGCGGTGAGCGCGCTCTCCGGTTTGAGCCGCCGCGAGCGGCAGATTATGGATATCCTCTACCAGCGGGGGAAAGCCTCCGCCTCGGAGGTCCGCGAGCGAATGCCGGACCCGCCCAGCTATTCGGCGGTCCGCGCCATGCTGCGCATCCTCGAAGAGAAGGGCCATCTGAACCACCAGGAAGAAGGCCTGAAGTACGTCTACACGCCGGTGGTGGCGCGGGACAAAGCCAAGCGTTCGGCGGTTCAGCACCTGCTCGATACCTTCTTCAACGGCGAGCCGGAGCAGATTATGGCCGCCTTGCTGGATGTTTCCTCCACCCGCCTCACGCGCGAAGAGTTGGACCGCATGTCCGCAATGATCGAGAAGGCCAGGAAAGAGGGTCATTAACATGTTTGCAATTCTGATCGGGATCTCTCTGAAAAGCGCCGCCATCCTGGCGGTCGCATGGCTGGTGGCGTTGCTGTTGCGAGGCCGTTCGGCGGCCGCCCGGCACCTGGTTTGGACCTCCGCGGCGGCAGCCATTCTGGCGCTGCCGCTGCTGTCCGCGGCGCTGCCCTCCTGGCGGGTGGCAGTCCCGCAAGCGCTGGGACCCGCCAATGTGGGCCTGGTCTTCCGCGTCTTCGTCACTGCTCGCGATGAGGCGGCGCCGGTCCCGGCGGCGGGCGCTCCGGGGCGCGCGGCACTGGCCGCGCCCGCGTCTTCCCTAACCGGCTCCCGTACCCTCTGGCGCTCCGATTGGCGGCTGTGGGTGACCGCCCTCTGGATCTTCGGCGCCGCCGCCGTGCTGCTCCAGATGCTGGTGGCCTGCCTCCGCCTGCACCGCATCCGCGCCCGCGCCCGCCGCTGGCAGGATGCCGAAAGCTTCCGGGCCCTCTCCGCATCGCTGGGAATCGCGGGCCCGGTGGCTTTGCTCGAAAGCGCGCCCGCCAGCATGCCGATGGCTGCCGGTGTGCTCCGTCCGGCTATCTTCCTGCCCGCCGACGCCATCGATTGGACCGAGGAGCGCCGCCGCATCGTCCTGCTCCACGAACTGGCCCACGTGCGCCGCGGCGATGTGGCCGCCCACCTGATCGCGCGCGCCGCCCTCAGCCTCAACTGGTGGAACCCGCTCGCCTGGTTGGCCTGGCGCGAGTTCCTCAAGGAATCCGAGCGCGCCGCCGACGATCTGGTGCTGGCCGCCGGCGCCCGTCCCTCCGATTACGCCGGACATCTGCTGGAAGTGGCCCGCTCCCTGCAATCGCCCGCCGGCGCCGCCTGGGCCGCGCTGGCCATGGCGCGTCCCGCTCAGCTGGAAGGCCGTCTGCGGGCCATTCTGGATTCGCGCGTGCGCCGTCACGGGGCGCCCCTTGGGCCCGGCCGCGCCACCCCGCTCGCCGCCGCCTTGGCCGCGGTGCTGCTGGTGGCGCCCTTCGCCGCCGTACGGGCCCAGGACCAATCCTCAGGCGTTCCGCCCGAACTCGACGCCACCATCGCCATCGCCAATTCCCAGAAGAACCACGAGATTCTGGAGCGAGCCGCCTCGGCCTACGCATTCCGCCAGAAGTACGATGTGGCGCAGACCCTGCTGGAGAAGGCCCTCGCCATCCGGGGCGAGGTTTCCGGCACCCAAAGCGCGGCCTACGCCGCCGGCCTGGTGAAGATCGGCGATCTCGAATTGGCGCGCAACCAGAGGATCGAGGCCAAGGACTTCTACACCCGCGCCGTGGCGCTGGGCGACCGGCCCGAAGTGGCGCGGGCGCTGGTCTTTCTGGGCACCGACGCGCTGAGAAGCCAGCCCGACACTGCCCGCGATTATTTCTGGCGCGCCGTCAACTCCGATTCCACCGGTCCCCAGGCGGGAACGGCCTACACCTGGCTGGCCGAGATGCGCCGCTCCGAACCCGATGGCGCCCCGGATGCCGAGTCGCTCTACCAGAGGGCCCTCGCGGTAGAGAAGCCCGGGTCCGAGGCCTCCGCCAACACCATGCACCTCTACGCCCGTTTCCTCACCCAACAGGGCCGCACCAGCGAGGCCGACGTCATGGAAAAACAGGCCCGCGACTCGACCCAGGCCAACGCCAACAACTTCGCCCGCGGCCTCGATGGCACGGTTCACTTCCGCGCCGATACCGTTGTCGGCCCCTCGGGCTACCAAAGGCCGGACACCCTTTTACTTCCGCCGTTGAATTCGGGCGGCGGCGGCGGTGTAGGCGCCGGTGCAGGCGCTGGTGCAGGCGGTGAGGCGTTCCGGGTAGGCGGCGGGGTGAGCGCTCCGGTTCTGCTGAGTAAGGTCGAGCCGGAATACACCGAGGAAGCCCGCGCCGCCAAGTACCAGGGCACGGTCTTGCTGTACATCGAGGTCGGGCCCGATGGCCACGCGCACAACATGAAAGTCGTCCGCAGCCTCGGCCTCGGCCTGGATCAAAAGGCCATCGAAGCCGTCAGCAAGTGGAATTTCAAGCCGGGCCAGAAGGAGGGCCAGCCGGTCGCCGTTAAGGCCACCATCGAAGTGAATTTCCGCCTGCAATAACCACCATTTATTCATGCGCGACATTCTTTTCGGGCTGCGCGCGCTACGCCGCAGCCCCTGGTTCACCGGCATGGCCGTGGTCACCCTGGCGCTGGGAATCGGCGCAACCACCGCAGTTTTCAGCGTGGTCAACGCCGTGATGCTGCGGTCGTTCGGATATGCCGATCCGGCGCGCCTCGTGCAAATTGCCGGCATCGACCAGCAGGGCCGCCCCACCGGCATCTCGAGCGCCGACTTCCTGGCCTTCCGCGAGCGCGCCCGCGCCTTCCGGGAAATCGGCGCGGCCCGCCCCCAGAGCTTCACCCTCACCGGCTTGCGGGAGCCTGAAAACTTCTATGGCGAAATGCTCACCGCCGGCAGCCTGCGCGCCCTGGGCGCCGTCCCGCTCATGGGTCGCATCTTCGGCGAGCCGGATTACCGTTCCGGCGCGCCGCCCGTCGCGGTGGTCTCCTACACCCTGTGGCAGACCAGCCTGGAAGCCGACCCCCGCGCCATCGGCCGCTCCGTCATGCTCAACGGCAGCCCCTACACCGTGGTCGGCGTGATGCGGCCCGAGTTCCAGTACCCCCATCCGGTCTTCCGCATTTGGGTGCCCTGGCGGTTGAACGCCGCCGATACCGAGAACCACAATATCCACGCCTACACCGTGGTGGCGCGCCTCGGCCCGGGCGTTTCCCCCGTCGCCGCCAACCGCGAGCTGCGCGGCCTCTCGCAATCGCTCGCCCGCGATTTCCCCGCCGCCGATACCGGCTGGCATGCCGAGGCTACGCCGGTCAGCGAAACGCTCCTGGGTAGCCTGCGCCCGATCCTCGTCACCCTCATGGGCGCGGTGGCCTTCGTCCTGCTCATCGCCTGCCTCAATGTCTCCAACCTGCTGATGGCCCGCGGCATCGGACGCTCCCGCGAAATGGCCCTGCGCTCCGCCCTGGGAGCGCCGCGCGGAAGGCTGGTGCGCCAACTGCTGATGGAAAGCCTGCCCATCGCCATGGCCGGCGGCGCGGCCGGGTTGCTCCTGGCCCGCGCCGCGCTTCGCGGAATCATTGCCATGCTGCCCTCCGGCGCCTTCCCCGTCCTGCCCGGAGCGGAGCACGCCGGTCTGGATGGCCGGGTGCTCGCGGTCTGCCTTCTGGCCTGTCTCGGCGCCACCTTGGCGTTCGGCCTCGCCCCGGCGCTGCTGGCCGCACGCCCCCGCCTGGATGAAGCCTTGCGCGAAGGCGGCCGCTCCGGCGGGACCTCCGTGCGTCACAAGCGCCTGCTCAGCGGCCTGATTGCCCTGGAAGCGGCCCTCTCGGTTGTGCTGCTGGCCGGCGCCGGCCTGATGCTGCGCAGCTTTCAGCACCTGCTCGATGTGCCCCTGGGTTTCCGCCCCGAGCACGTCCTCACAGCCCAGATTCCCTCCGTCTGGACCGAGTACGCCCAGCGCCCCAATCCCGCCGATACCCAGCGCAAAATGCAGTCGCTCCGCGCCCTGGTGCATCGCGTGGAAGCCCTGCCCGGCGTCACCGCCGCGGGCCTCACCACGGTGCTGCCGTTCAGCCACGTGCAGGTGCAGACCTTCGTCTCGATCGAAGGCCGTCCCGCTCCCCACCCCGGCGAGAACCTGCGGGTAGCCTATCGCGCCGTCAGTCCGGGCTACTTCCGCGCCCTGGGCATCCCCTTGTTGCGCGGCCGCGTGTTCACGGAAGAGGACCGCACCGGCTCGGCCCCCGTAGCCATTGTCAGCGAGCGCATGGCCCACCAGTTCTGGCCGGGCGAAGAGGCCGTTGGGCGGCGCCTTTCGCTGGCAGGCCCCACCGGACCGTGGTCCACCGTCATAGGGGTGGTGGGCAGCGTGCATTTCGACAGCATGACTTCCGACCCCACCGCCGAACTCTACACCAGCTACGTCCAGACCCTCCTGGCCGCCCAGGTGGCCACTCTCGCGCTGCGCACCTCCGCCGATCCCGCCCTGCTCGGGCCGGCCCTGCGCGCCGCCATCCACGAGGTGGATCCCAACCAGCCCGTCACCGAACTGGAAACCATGACCCGCGTGCTCGAAGACCGCTTGGCGCAGCGCAGGCTCTACACCGTGTTGCTCTCGGTATTCGCGGCGCTGGCGCTGCTCCTGGCCGCCGCCGGAATCTTCTCGGTGATCTCCTGGACGGTCAGCCGCACCACCCACGAAATCGGCATCCGCATGGCCCTGGGCGCAACCCCGCGCGATGTCCTGCGGGTCACCATGCGCCGCGCTGTGGTGGTGGCGTCGGTCGGCGGAATCCTCGGCGCCGCGGGATCCCTGGCGCTCACCGGCTTCCTCAAGAGCCAGCTTTACGGCGTTACCCCGGCCGACCCGCCTACGCTCGCCGCAGCCCTTCTGGCGCTGGTCGCGGTAGCCTGGCTGGCCGCCTACATCCCCGCTCGCCGTGCCCTCCGTGTAGACCCCATGGCCGCGCTTCGCTGTGAGTGAGGGCACGGAAATGCCGGCAGGCCTCTGGGCGGCCAACGCCTGATTCCGGCGCCCGCCGATCCTCGGCCGGCGTTGGTCACCGGACCGCGACGTTCGACAGAGCGGTCGCCGCGCGCCGCGACACAATCGCGGCTCAACCGCTACCGGCCACGGCAGCAGAATTCCACCATTCAGCCTCGGGTAGTGGCTCATATCGGGATATGAAAACGCTATCGCATCTTCGAAAAAACGTGTTCTCTGATTTTTATAAAGCGTCTGTCCATCGCTTCAAAGTCGGTGCGGCGATAGTTCGCGATCCGGTACCGGGCTTCTTCGCTCGTGTCCTTTAAACGACGATAGTCGGGCCAGATCTCCTGTAGACTGCCATTGGTTTGTATTTCCGTATCTCTGGTAGCGTGGTCCCTAGAATGGCCCTTTATTGATAAGTACGCTTCAACGTAATGCAGAGCTGAATAGAACAGTAATGTGATGGCCCAGTCAACTTTGAACCCGTCCGTGAGATCTAGCGACCTAGCAAACTGCTCGTTCTGATCGGCTCTTGTAATGTGCTCGTTTCTGCTAGGCACGGTTCTATCTTGGAAGATTTCTCCATCCACGGCACGATAGGGTAATGATATTCCTGAGGGGCCTTCCTCTTCGCGTTACGACGTGGAAGTCAAATTCCCTTGGCTGTAGATCCTGAATTATCGCCGCCTCCTCCAAATAGATCGCATCATACTCTGATTCGTCAGCGAGGTCAACTACCGTCCAGACACTAAAGACACCTTTTTGTTCGCTCACAAATACGTATTCGACGGCGTGTTGCCGGAGCAGTCGATTGGCGATGTACTGTGGAACTAACGCAGGTAGATACTGCGCCTGCTGGGCCTCCAGGGACGCAACGTCAATGTCAATGCTCTGCCAAAGAGCGTCAGGAACGAATGTTAGACTGGACATGACAGCACTGCCTCTCCCGTTGTGTCACTGCAACGGACCATCCGTGACCTCATCCACGGCCTTAGTCAATGGCGAACTGGTAACCCTGGTCGCAGGGCTAGTGAAGACTAAATAGATCGGGGTCCCGTCAGGAGCAAATTGATCGTGCACTCGCATTACTGATGTAACTACCGATTTTACTTTTATGACCGATCCATCGCCAAGCACATATTCACTGAACGGCTCAGGCGTTTTGGCCTCAAAGGACACTTCAACTACATCGACCTCGTTCCCAAAGATCTTTAGCTTTTTTGTGGTCTCCATTGTTTCGGGATTCAGTTAACTCGACCTTCCCGGCCAACGCGCACTTGATGCGTTAACGGCGATTTCCTTTTTCCGCTGTACTGACAGTGTACTCGCTCGTCGCCTACCGCCTATTCGTCCGGCTGCCGCCCGAGCCTTTTTTGTCTTTTCGACCGTTTCGTCCTTTTCTTCAGTCAGTGCCTTTACGATGCGATATGCATTCGTATTGACGTCCATCGACACCCCTAAATGTTTTGACGCTCACCGGAATAAATCCGGTACCAGATTACGTATATCACTGATTACACGCCATTTTCCACGGGAAAAATACCTTAGCGGAGACAATCCAGTACGGGGGTATCCGCCATATTGCAAATTATGCTTGACAATCTGGATTATGTCAAGCATAACGTTTAGTATGAACGCGCTGAATAAGGCCAAACGAGCGGCGATAGTGAGATGCTTGGTAGAAGGCAATTCGATGCGCTCGACGGCCCGAATCACTGGGATGGCCCGCAATACCATCGACAAGCTCCTTGTGGAACTTGGTGCGGCTTGCTCTCAATACCAGGATACCACCCTCCGGAACCTGCCTTGCAGGCGTCTGCAAGTCGAAGAGGTTTGGGCCTTCTGCTACTGCAAGGAGAAGAACGTCCGCGAAGGCATGGCCGATGGCTCTGGGGACGCCTGGACGTGGGCAGTAATCGATGCCGATACCAAACTCGTTCCCTGCTGGGTCGTCGGCAAGCGTACGCCCGAGACGTGCGAAGCATTTGTGTCCGATATGGCCTCTAGAGTCACGGAGCGCGTGCAGCTTACCTCTGATGGACTGGCGATGTACTACAAGGCTATCGTGAAAGCGTTTGGCGAAGATATCGATTACGCCAAGCTAGTTAAGACCTATGGCCTCGATCCCGAGGCCGGGCGGCGCTACTCTCCCGCCATCTGCACTTCGTGCGAAAAGAAGTCCGTGATCGGCGACCCTAACCCTGACCAAATCAGCACTAGCTACATCGAACGTCAGAATCTCACCATGCGCATGGGGATGCGTCGGTTCACCAGACTGACGAATGCCTTTTCCAAAAAGCTCGAAAATCATGCTGCCGCAATCTCACTGCACATGATGTATTACAACTTCGCTCGGGTGCACCAAACCTTGAAAACTACTCCCGCCGTGGCTGCCGGGGTGGCCGATCATGTGTGGACAATTGAAGAGATTGTGGGCTTGCTGGATTCAAAATGAGCCACCACTCAGCCTCGCTGGCGGCGCTCCGGTAATCACACGGCGTCCGGTCAGGGTTTCCCCCGGCCAACCGCGCCCGCCAACCCCCGTGGGGTGTTTTCGGTCAACTCCGGGCAGCCGGGAGACGTGGATTCCGACAGCACCCGCACCGATAGCGCACCGGCGCCGGACGGGGACCACTCCGCCAGGTGTTGAAAAAATCCGCAAAATATTCGCAACAACAGGCCTGATTCTCTGAAATTTGCTAATATGGAGGTTCCAGGGGGTGTAGTGTTTCGCATCAGTTATAGAAGGCAATTCGGTCCGACCACCTTCCTCTGGGACGTTGAAGCGCCGGATGTGGCGCGGGCGGCGCGTCCCGGACACTTTGTCATGGCTCGCATTGACGAGCATGGGGAACGGATTCCACTCACCGTGGCCGATTTCGACGTCCGCCGCGGCACCGTCACGGTGGTCGTCCAAGCGGTTGGAAAAACGACCTTTGAGATGCTGGGGCTGGCCGAGGGCGAGACCATCCTGGATTTCATAGGGCCGCTCGGTCTGCCCAGCCATATCCGCCAATTGGACGGCACGGTGGTGCTGGTGGGCGGAGGTCTGGGGGTCGCGCCGGTTTTTCCGCAGTTGCGCGAGTACAAAAACCAGGGGAATCGGACGATCTCGGTTGTTGGATTTCGCAGCAAGGACCTGGTTTTCTGGGAGGACCGTTTCCGGGAATACTCTGATGAATTAATCGTCACCACGGATGACGGCAGCTATGGCAGGCAGGGTTTCGTGACCCACGCCTTGGCGGATGTGTTGAACCGCGTGCCGGGCGTGCGCGAGGTGGTGGCCATCGGGCCGATCCCTATGATGAAGGCCTGCTGCGAGGTGACCCGGCCGTTCCGGATTCCCACCATCGTGAGCCTGAATTCCATCATGGTGGATGGCACCGGGATGTGCGGCTCGTGCCGCGTGACGGTGGGCGGGAAGATGAAGTTCGCCTGCGTGGACGGGGCCGATTTTGACGGCCACCTGGTGAGTTTCGACGAGCTGGCGCTGCGCCAGAAGCGTTTCGCGCGGGAAGAGAAGGCCGCGCTGGAGCGTTTTCGCGGCGAATCGGCCATGCTGGCGAGCCTCAAAAGCGGGCCGGAAACGGATGGCCGCCCGGTATCCACCTGCGAGTTGCCGGCGGCTTTGGCCGAACCCCCCGGGCCGCGGCTGCCCAAGAACATCAAGACCATTCCGCCCGAGCGCGCGCCCATGCCGCAGCAGCCGGCGGAGGAGCGCATCCACAATTTCAACGAAGTGGCGCTGGGGCTCGACCTGCAAGGGGCATTGCACGAAGCCGAGCGCTGCCTGCGCTGCAAGAAGCCCCGCTGCGTGCCGGGCTGCCCGGTGGGGATCGACATCCCGGGTTTCATTTCCGCCCTGGCGCACAAGGATATCCAGCGCGCTTACCAGATTCTGAAAACCACTAACGCGCTGCCGGCGGTATGCGGCCGGGTGTGCCCGCAGGAATCGCAGTGCGAGGCCACCTGCGTGGTGGGCGCCAAATTCAAGCCGGTGGCGATTGGACGGCTGGAACGATTCGTGGCGGATTGCGCCATGGGCCGGGGATGGGAGACGCCCTTGGTCTCGATTCAGACGAATGGTTCGAACGGCGCTCCCAAGGTTGCGCCGCGGGCCGCCATCATCGGCTCGGGACCTTCGGGGCTGGCCTGCGCGGGAGAATTGGCGCGCCATGGCGTGGGGGTGACGGTCTTCGAAGCCCTGCACGTGGCGGGAGGGGTGCTGAAGTACGGCATCCCCGAATTCCGGCTGCCGGATGTGATCATCGACGCGGAGATCGACGGGCTGAAGCAGATGGGGGTCGAGATCCGGCTCGACACGATTATCGGCAAGTTATTCACCATCCCGCAGTTGCTCACCGAGCGGGGATATCAGTCGGTTTTCGTGGGCACCGGCGCGGGATCGCCCAAGTTCGCCGGCATTCCGGGCGAGGCCTTCAACGGGGTGTTCTCGGCCAACGAGTTTCTTACCCGCGTGAACCTGATGCGGGGCCACCGGCAGCCGCTCTACGATACTCCCGTGGGCATGGGCAAGCGCGTGGCGGTGGTGGGTGCGGGCAACACGGCCATGGATTCCTGCCGGGTGGCGCGCCGCATGGGGGCCGAAAAGGTAACCGTGGTATACCGCCGGTCGCGCCGTGAATCGCCGGCCAGAATTGAGGAGCTGGAGCACGCCATCGAAGAGGGCATTGAGTTTCTGTGGCTCACCAACCCG
The DNA here is from genome assembly GCA_030038565.1 of Bryobacteraceae bacterium. Classification (GTDB taxonomy): domain Bacteria; phylum Acidobacteriota; class Terriglobia; order Bryobacterales; family Bryobacteraceae; genus JOPF133. Next base: position 1,217 of record JASHSS010000290.1, on the reverse strand, counting down.
GTGGAGATCGTGGGCGATTCGGCCGGCTGGGTGACGGGCATGCGCGTACAGAAGATGGAGTTGGGCGAACCGGACGCTTCCGGACGCCGCCGGCCGGTGCCGGTGGCGGGATCCGAATATCTGCTGGACGTGGATACGGTGGTCTACGCGCTGGGCACCACCGCCAACCCGATTATCGCCAAGACCACGCCGGGGTTGGAGGTCAACCAATGGGGCTACATTCAAGTCGATGAGCGCACCGGGATGACCTCCATTCCGGGGGTGTTCGCGGGCGGGGATATTGTGACCGGGGCGGCCACGGTGATTCTGGCCATGGGCGCCGGACGCCGCGCGGCCACCGGAATGCTGGAATATATGGGCGTGCGTGCGCCCGCTGAAAGGAGCGTGTAGAATGCCATCCTCTTGTCCCAAATGCCACCGTACTCTGGAGGAGGACGAAATCTGCTGCGCCCAGGTCCTCTATTCCTGGCGCTGCCGCAGATGCTTCAAACTTACGCGCGGGTTTGCGGTGCCGTACGGCAAGTGCTTCCTGTGCGGGGGCGAGCTGGAAGTGATTCCGGGTCGCGAGCTGGGCGATTCGATGCGCTTCCGGGCCATCCGGGATGCGGTCCAATTCGAGCTGGATTCCTTCCATTTTTATAAGCTGGCGCGGGAAAGGGCCGGGACGCCCGAGCAGCGCGCGGTGCTCGAGCGGCTCTACGAAGCGGAGCTGGATCACCTGCATGAACTGGAAGAGAAGTACCATGCCCACCTGGACCGCGAGGTGGTGGAACTGTCCGCCGACGAACAGCACCTGTTGGCCAACTGGCTTTTCCGGGGGATCCAGTTGAACCAGAGCGGGATTGCCGGGTTGTACCGCGCGGCGCTCGAAATGGAGCGCCGCACGCGGGACCATTTCCAGGACCTGTCCCAACTGCTTCCGGAGGGTCTGGAGCAGGACCTCTGCCGTGAACTGGCGGCCGAGGAGGAAGAGCACGTGGCGATGCTGGAAGGGGAGCTGGAGCAACTGGGGTAAGGCTGGCGGATACGTCGAGCCGGCGCGGAAACTGCGGTCCGCGAGAGAGGCGGCTGTCCGCCAACATTCAAAAGGTTGGCTCCCCAGTCTGGACGCGTTTCGAACTTATCCGAGCCAACTCCAGGTGTGATCGAACCGAAAAACGGCCATGCTTTTCACAACTATTGGCGACCACTTTGGAACGTTCGTCCACACTAGCCCC
>JASHSS010000289.1 GCA_030038565.1 Bryobacteraceae bacterium | reverse complement strand
CAGGCCGATGGCCGCCATCATCAGGGTGAGCAGCCACAGCTCATCGGCCCGCACCACGGACTGGTAAGGGCCGGGCGTGGGCAGCGAGGAGAAGTGCGCGTACTTGTAACGGAGAGGGTCGGCGAACATCGGAAACCACGGCAGCAGCAGCGACACGCCGCCCAGGGCGGGCATTTTCCACTGGTCGGGAGTGGTAGTGAGCTCGCTATCGAAAAAGCGGCTCACGAAGTGGCGCAGCAATTCGAAATCCGGGCCGTGGGTTTCGCGCAGCCATTCCCTCATACCTGCATGACCTCGAGGATTTTCTGCGCTACGGCATCGCCGTCTTCCACCTGCGCCAGTTGGGCGAAGACGCCTTCGAGCGAGGGCTGGCTCATCAACTCGCGCAGGCGGCCGATGGAATCGTAGGCCACCACCTCGCCCTTGCGCAGGATGACCACGGAGGAGCAGACCTTCTCCACCACTTCCAGAACGTGGGAGCTATAGAAAATCATCTTGCCCTTGGCGGCCAGGGCGTTGAGCAGGCGGCGCAGCATCAGGGCGCTGGTGACATCGAGGCCGGAGAACGGCTCGTCGAGCACCAGGATTTCGGGATCGTGCAGGAGCGCCGCGGAGAGCAGGATCTTCTGGCGCATGCCCTTGGAATACGAAGAGAGCGGCGAGAGGCGGTCGCTCCAGAGGCCGAAGAGGCGCAGGAACCCGTCCATTTTGAATTCCAGGTAGGTGCGCGGCATGCCGCGCAGACGCCCCACCAGTTGCAGGTACTCGCGCCCGGAGAGGTGCGGATAAAGGTGCGGCTCTTCGGGCACGTAGCCGATTTTGCGCTGGAAGGCGGTGAAATCGTCGTAGACGGTGCGGCCCTTGTAGAAGATCTGGCCTTCGGAGGGCTCGATGAGGCCGGTGATCATTTTGACGGTGGTGCTCTTGCCGGCGCCATTGGGTCCCAGGTAGCCGAGGATCTCGCCCGGCCGGATGGTGAAGCTGACATTTTTGACGGCGGGGGTATGGGTGTAGTACTTGGTGAGGCTGCGGGCTTCGAGCATGGCCGGAGATCTCCGGGAGTTGGACTCCGTGCGAAGGCGATTAGTTCCCGGCGCCGCCTCTACACCACTTCCAGAATCAGGCATTTGAGATAGTGGGTTTCGGGAACCGTCAGCAGGATGGGGTGGTCTTGCGCCTGGGTGCGGCGCTCCAGGACGCGGAGGGTGCGGCGGGCGTCCAGCGCGGCTTGGGCCAGCAACTCCAGAAAGTGGGCCTCGCTGAGATGGTGCGAGCAACTGCAGGTGACCAGGATACCGCCGGGGGCGAGCAGGCGAAGGGCTTTTAAGTTGATCTCCTTGTAACCGGAGGCGGCGGCGTCCAGGTTTTTGCGGCTTTTGGCGAAGGCCGGAGGATCGAGCACCACCATGGAAAAACGTCGGCGGGCGGAAGCGTAGCCGGCCAGCAGGTGGAAAACATCGGCCTCTTCGAAGGCAATGTTGGCGATGCCGTTGGCGGCGGCATTGGCGCGCGCGGTGGCGAGGGCCGCGGCGGAACTGTCCACGGCTTCGACGCGCTCGGAATGAGCCGCCAGGTGGAGGGCGAAGCCGCCCGTGGAGGTAAAGCAATCCAGCGCCGTACCGCCGCGGGCGTAGCGGGCGGCGGCGCGATAGTTTTCGCGCTGGTCGAGGAAGATGCCGGTTTTCTGGCCGCGGAGGAGGTCGGCGGTCATGCGGAAGCCGTTGATTTCGACGGCCACGGTTTCGGGGATGTCGCCCGCCATCACGGCCGATTCGAGCGGCAATTGCTCCTTGGCGCGCACGGCCACGTCGTTGCGGGCGACGATGCCGCGGGGATGGAAAATCTCTTCCAGGCAGGCGGCGATTTCCCGGCGGGCGGCATCCATGCCCTGGTTGAGGGTTTGCATGACCAGGTAATCGGCGTAGCGATCGACGACCAGGGCGGGCAGCAGATCGGCTTCGCCATGCACCACGCGATAGGCGTCGCTATCACGGACGACCGTGCGGCGATGCGCTTCGGCGGCGCGCAGGCGGGCCAGAAAAAAATCCCGGCCAATTTCTTCCACCTGCGGGGAGAGCATGCGGAGGGCGATTTGGGAGGCAAGGCTGTAGTGGGCCGTGCCGAGAGGGCGGCCGTGCGGATCGGTCACGCGCACGGCCTCGCCAGGCTGGGCGCCATGGCGGTCTTCGAGATCGCTCGCAAATATCCAGGGGTGACCGGAGGCGACGCGGCCGGCCGCCTTCTGGTTCACGCGGACTTCGTTCATCGCATGGCCTGGAGACGGCGGATGCGATCTTCGGTGGAGGGGTGCGTGGAAAAGAGGCTGCCCCATCCGCCGGTGACCTTCGGTTTCATGATGAACAGGTGGGCGGTAGAGGGCGTAGCTTCCATGGGGATGCGCTTGGACCAGCCATCCAGGTCCTTGAGTCCGTTGATGAGCGGATAGGGCGAGCCGACGTATTTGGCGGAAGCGGCATCGGCATCGTACTCGCGGGAGCGCGAGATGGCCAGTTGGATGAGGGAGGCGGCGATGGGCGCGAGGATGAGCATGAGGAGGGCGCCGAAGATACCGCCCTCGCGATCGTCGTCGCGCGAGCCGCCGAACCAGAAGGCCATGCGGGCCAGCATGGTGATGGCGGCGGCGAGGGTGCCGGCCACCGAGCTGGTAAGGATATCGCGGTGGAGCACGTGGCCGAGCTCGTGAGCCACCACGCCCTCCAGTTCGTTATCGTTCATCAACTGGAGGATACCGGTGGTGAAGGCCACGGATGCGTGGCTGGGATTGCGGCCGGTGGCGAAGGCATTGGGCGATTCCTCGGGGATGATGTAGAGCTTGGGCATGGGCAGGCCCATGCGGTGGCACAGGCCGCTGACGATGGGCGCGACGCGGCGGTAGACCTCGGAATTCTCGGTCTCCGAGACGGGCTGCGCGGCGTACATGGAGAGGGCGATCTTATCGGAGAAGAAGTAGCTGCCGAAGTTCATCACCACGGCGAAGGCCAGGCCGATATAGAGGCCGCTGCGCCCGGCGATGGCTTCGCCGCCGATCAGGAGAATAGCGCTGAGCAGGCCGAGAAGAAGAGCGGTTTTGAGGGTGTTCATAGAGAGACCTCGGGGTGAAGTGGAGACTGGGTATTCACCACAGAGGCACGGAGGACAGGGAGGAAGCACGGAGAAAAACAAGATTTGTCTCTGTGTAGCCTCCGTGCTCTCTGCGCCTCAGTGGTGAACATGGTTCTTCTCACGCCGCTACCGGCACCAGGCGGGTGAACTGGAGACTGGGTATTCACCACAGAGGCACGGAGGACAGGGAGGAAGCACGGAGAAAAACAAGATTTGTCTCTGTGCAGCCTCCGTGCTCTCCGCGCCTCTGTGGTGAACATGGTTCCTCTCACGCCGCTACCGGCACCAGGCGGGTAAACTGGAGACTGGGTATTCACCACCGAGGCACGGAGGACAGGGAGGAAGCACGGAGAAAAACAAGATTTGTCTCTGTGCAGCCTCCGTGCTCTCTGCGCCTCTGGGGTGAACATGGTTCCTCTCACGCCGCTACCGGCACCAGGCGGGTGAACTGGAGATCGGCGCCTTGGGGCGCGACGTCCACCAGGATGGTGTCGCCTTCGGCGAAGTCGCCGTTGATGAGCTTGAGCGCCAGGGGATCCTGGATCAGGCGCTGGATGGCGCGGCGCATGGGGCGGGCGCCGAATTGCGGATCGAAGCCTTCTTCGATCAGGCGG
>JASHSS010000288.1 GCA_030038565.1 Bryobacteraceae bacterium | reverse complement strand
TTGCACTCCCGGGCCACGTATTCGCGGGCGCGCGCGCCGAGCGCCTGGCAGACTTCGGGACGCGAAACCAGCAGGTTGAGGTATTCGAAAATCAAATCCTCTTCGCCGGGACCGGGGCGCACCGCGGGCGGCACTTTGAGGCACACATCGTCCGGAAATTCCTGGAACGATCCGATTTCCGATACCAGCACGGCCTTGCCCAGCCCCAGCGAACGCAGCAGCGTACCGGAGCTTTCCCCCACCGTGGGATAGCGCAGGTTGAGCACGATGTCGCAAGCGGCCAGATACCCCACGAAATCCGCAATCGGGGTGAACCCCAGCAGGCGCACGCCGGCGGAAAGGCCCATCGAGCGGATCATCGGCTCGATGGGAAACTCAGGGTGCGGCTCGCCCACCAGGATCATCTTGACATTGGGCGCCAGGCGCAGCAGGCGGCGGAAGGCGCGCAGCGATTCGGCGATCCGCTTGTACGGCTTCAGAAAACCGAAGATGCCGATGAGCGGGGTAAGCTCGTCGAGCCCCAGTTTGTGGCGGAAGGCGTTGCGGTCGGTCTGCGGAATCCAGGCGCCGTGCGGGATGACGGCGGCGGGACCGCCAAAGCCGGCGGCGCGCATTTCGCCTTCCATGAAACGGCTGTGCACCACCACGCCGCGGGCCGATTCCAGCAGGCGGCGGGTCATCGGGACGCCCTCGTAATCGGGACCCACTTCCAGGCGCCGCACGCGCTCGGCGAAGGCCCGCGCCCGGTCGCCGCCGTTGTATTGGCACTCGGCCAGGTAGGCGTCCCAGTCGCCGCGTTTAATGGTGAGGCCGGCGATCAGGTGGTGCAAGTTGGATTCGTGCATCACCACCACCCCGGGATGGCGCAGGGCGGTTTCGTAAACGAATTCGTGGTACGGGTTGTTGCCCACGTGGTAGAGGGCCACATCGAAGCGCGCCGGATCGAACGGCCGATCGGCGCTCGAGAAGACTTCCAATTCCACCAGTGGGGCGAGCGATTCGACCAGCGCTTCGGAATAATCCGCGATCCCGCTGCGCGCCGGCGGCAAGGGCGAGAAGAAAGCCACGCGCATCTAGCGCACCCGGCCCCGCATTCAGCGCGCCAACCCCAGCGTGACGATTCCCAGGCTCGAGGGGATGCGGACGAAGAGCGGGGTGCGCTGCGGATCGCGGGCGAAATAGATCTCGAAGTTGAAGTCCGACTTGGGGCCCTTCACCGATACCACCACCTTGTCGGTCGGCGCGGGCTTCTTGCCGGTGGCGGGCGACGTGAGGTCCTCCTCGCCGGTATATTCCGCGTTCACCGAATACCCCGAGCCGAAGTACACCTGCTGGGCCGATGGCATGCGCCCCTGGCCCATTTCGCGGCGCGTCAGATAGAGGTAGGCCAAGATGTCGTGGGGGCACGAGGAGGTATCGAAATCGCTCTTGCCTCCGCCCTCCGGAAGCGTGGTGGTGCGTCTGGCGGTGGAGTGCGCCGGGTCGAAGACGATCTTGTCGATGGTGTGTTTGCCGCCGTGCGAGAGGTCGCGCTCAAACTCGGTGGAGCAAAAGTCGTTGCCGGTCACCTTGGAATGGTACTGGTCGGCGATGGCGAAGCCCGGAACCGCGGCCGCGAGCGAGGCCCCGAAATTCCAGCCGCTGGGTGTGCGATGGGCGGTGAGGCTGAGATCGCCGAGCGAGAGGCCGCTGGCCCAGTTGATGGAATAATGCAGCGCTTCGTCGTCGGAGAACGGGAAACCGGTCTGGGCGGATAGCGGAGCGGCGGCGAACGCCAGCACGCCGAACGCCAGCAGTCCGGCCCAAGCCCTCTGCCGGGACATGCGCCGCTTGGTGGCCGGTAAGCTCATCGGTGCACGGTGGTCCGGGAGCGGACTCGCGGGCGCCGCGCCGTGTCGCGCTCGGCTACATCGTAGAAAACTTCCAGGGTCCGCTGGGCGGTCTTCTGCCAACTGAAGTGGGCGGCGCGCTGCAACCCCAGACGCTCCATGCGGGCTCGCAGCTCGGAATCCAGCAGAAGGTCGGCCAGGGCCCGCACAATCTGATCGGTGGCATACGGATCGAAGAGAATCGCGGCCCCATCCACCACTTCGGGCAGCGCGGAGGTGTTGGAACAGACCACGGCGCGGCCGCACGCCATGGCCTCCAGCGCGGGAAGCCCGAAACCCTCGTAAAAAGATGGAAAAACGAACAGGTCGCAGGCGTTGTAGAGGTTCAGGAGGTCGGGATCGGAGACGAAGCCGATGAATTGGATGCGCTCGACGACTCCCGACTCGCCGGCCGCTTCGCGCACCCGGTCGGCAAACCAGGTGCCTTTACCGGCCAGCACGAGGTTGTGTTTGAGCTGCGGATAGGCGCGCACCAGGCGGGCGAAAGCGCGGATCAAACCAATCTGGTTCTTGCGCGGCTGCAGGTCTCCCACTGAGAGAAGGAACGGTGTGCGGATATCGAAACGCTCCCGCACGGTAGCCGCGGCGGTCTCGCGCGAGATGGGGCGGAACTGGGAAGCCGCGGCATTCGGCACCACCACCACCTTGTGCTCGTCCAGGTCGCCATACACTTTGAGGATCGAGGCGCGCGAGAACTCGCTCCCGGTAAGCACTCGGGCGGCCCGCTGCACGGTGCGGCGAACGGTCCACTGCAACTGCCAGGCGCGGTCGCGCTTGAAGTATTCGGGATGCTCCAGGAAGCTCACATCGTGCACGCTGACCACCACCGGGACGTTGCAGCCGACCGGGGCGGTGTATTGCACGTGCAACAGATCCGGGCGGTCCCGGTTCACCCGGAGCGCCAGTTGGAGGCCGAGGCGCAGAAAGGGATTGGGCGAGATGCGGCGGGTGAGGATCGGGGCCGGGATCGACGCCGGAGCTTCTGGGGCGGATACATAGGCTACAAATTCGCACTCGCGGCGGTGAGCGGCGAATGCATCCAGAAGACTGCGCACGTAAACCTCATTGCCAGTGAGGTGGCGGCCGATGGCATGAGCATCAACGGCAAAGCGCATTAACGTTGTACCAGTATAGCGGACGTACACCACTTAGGGCGGTATCAAAAATCCAACATCTTCCACACCGCTTCCCACGTAAATTGTTGTTCTACCAACCCCCTGCCCTCCGCGCCAAGTCTCTGCCGCAGAGCCGGCGAACCCAGCAGGCGGGAGACCGCGGCGGCGAAGGCCGGGCCGGTATCGGCCAGCAGAAGGTTGCCGCCGTGGCGTGCTGGAAGGCCTTCCGCGCCCTTGCTGGTGGACACCACGGGCAACCCGGCCGCCCAGGCTTCGAGGATCTTCAGGCGCGTGCCGCTCCCCGAGAGCAGCGGCACCACGGCCACCTGGGTGCGCGCCAATTCACGGACCGCGTCTTCCACCGGGCCGGTCACCTGGATGCGAGGATCGCCAGACGTAAAATTTCTCACGGCATGGGGGTTTTTCCCGATCAGCCGCCACACGAGCTTCGGCCAACTAGTGCGCAAACGGGGCCAAACCTCTCGCCGAAAAAAGCTCACCGCCGCCAGATTGGGATGGTATTCGAGATTGCCGGAAAAAGCCACCGCAGGCGGTTCTGCGGCATCGGCCGGGGGCGGCATCGGCGCGGCCGGAATGGCATTGGGATAGACTGAAATTCGGGCCGTGGGAGCGATGGCCTGGGCCCGTTCGGCATCCTCCCGCGAGGCGGCCAGGACCTCCGAATAGCGCGGCAGCCACTCGCGTTCCAGATCCAGGCAGGCCCGCCCGAAAACGCTGTGGGCAAAACCCGCCGCTCCGCCTTCCGCCACCGCGCAACTGCGGTGCAACTCGGATTCGAGATTGTGCAGGTTGAGGATAGTGCGGCCGCACAGGGGCGCCAGTTGAGTCCAATACGGCGCGCACCAGAAGTGCTCGACCACCCCGATGTCGTAGCGGCAACCCTCCAGATGGCGAGCCAGGGCTCCGCCGAAGCCCGCAAAGCGATCCACCAGGGGCGGCGATGCGCGTGCCAGGCGGGCGGCATTCCGCACCGCGCGGGCAGCCACACCCCGGCGGTGGGGCGGCAGATCGAGCACCTCAACCCGGCGCACCAGTCCGGGCGGCAGGAACACGGCGGGATGGGGGTCGCCGGGCTGCCGGAAAACCACCAGGTCCACCGAGTGCGTCCGCGCCAGATAGTGCAGCAGCGAAGCGGTGCGCAAAGCGCCTCCACCAGCTAGCGGATAGGGGACTTCGGGCGCCAGCACCAGGGCGGAGCGCGGCGCGGCGGGCTGTGGGGCGGGCTGGAATTCAGGCGGCAAAGCGCCTCCGGGCCTCTTCGTACACTTCGTGCGTGAGCCGGGCGGTGCGCTCCCAGGAAAACTGGCCGGCGCGCCGCAGCGAACGGGCGCGGAATTCCGCCAGCCACGCGGGCCGGGCGATGGCTTGGAGCATGGCTTCGACCAACTGTGGACCGTTGGCGGCGAAAATCGCGGCATCCCCGGCCGCCTCGGCGAGGGCCGGGGTGGTAATCACCGCGGCGCCGCACTGCATGGCTTCCAAAACCGGCAATCCGAAGCCTTCGTACGCCGAAGGATAGACCAGCGCCAGGGCGCCCGAATACAGCCCCGGCAGCGCCTCGTCGGGGACCTCTCCCAGGCAGTGCAGGCCGTCGGCGGGTTCGAGGGGGCGAAAATCGGCGCGGGGGCGCCCGGCGATCACCAGGTCGATGGCGTGGCGGCGCCGCACTTCGCGCCAGGCGTCCACCAACAGCGGCACGTTCTTGCGCGGCTCGAGGGTGCCGACGAACAGGAAATACGGGGCGGCCGTGGGCCACTCGGCGCCCGGCATGGTCTCCGGGCTGCCCGCGGCGGGCCGCATCCAGGATGGCGCAGCCTCCGGGATGGCCACCACGCGGCTGGGGTGGAGACGGAAGCGATCGATCGCCGCGGCGCGCACGGATTCGCTGGGGGTGATGATCATGCCGGCTAGTCCTAGGTGCAATAACACGGGAGTCCGGCTTTGGACGCGGCGGGCGTCGTGGTGCCAGTGGCGATCCATCCACGGAGAGAGGTCGTGGAGGGTGAGAACGCTGGGCCGCTGGTAAAGATAGGGGACGGCGAAATCGGGGCCGTGCACCACGTCCGCGGCCAGGCGGCGCAACTCGCGCGACAGGCCCCATAGCCACCAGCGCCGTTCCAGGCGATGGCGCGGCCCGCCGCCGCGGAGCAGGTTGGGCGGCGCCGGTTGGGGCATCCGGAAAGGCCGGTCGGAAACCAGGAAATACTCATCTTCCGGGAAACAGCGCGCCAAAGCCAGGCTGAGCTCGGCGGTGTAGCGCGGCAATCCGCCGCTCGAAAGCGTGAGCGAGCAGGCCTCAAGGGCTACCCGCATAAGCGTCTCCGGCTTGGGTGGGCCGGTTTCCACGGCGCTACCGGGGGACGGCGCCGCGGGCGCCATAATTCCGTTCGTAATAGTCGCGGTAGGCGCCGCTGCGGACGCGCTCCACCCAGGCGGCGTGCCCGCGGTACCAGTCGATCGTGCGTGCCAGGCCGTTCTCGAAATCCACCTGCGGCCGCCAGCCGGTTTCGCGGATCAGTTTCTCGCTGGAAAGGGCGTAGCGCCGGTCGTGGCCGGGCCGGTCGGGGACATATTGAATCAGGCTTTGGGGCTTGCCGGTGAGCGCCAGCAACTGGCCGATCACCTCCAGGTTCGGCAGGCTGCGGTTGCCGCCGATGTTATAGATCTCGCCCTCCCGGCCGCGCTCCAGGAGGGCGCGAATGGCGCGGCAGTGGTCTTCCACATACAGCCAGTCGCGAACCTGCATGCCGTCGCCGTAAACCGGCAGCGGGCGATCTTCCAACGCGTTGGCGATCATCAGCGGAATCAGCTTCTCGGGAAATTGATACGGACCGTAGTTATTGGAAGCCCTGGTAATCACCACCGGCAGCTTGTAAGTTACGAAGTAAGAGCGCGCCAGCAGGTCCGATCCGGCTTTGGACGCGGAGTAAGGGCTGGAGGGATTCAGCGGGGAGGTTTCCACGGCTTCGAGAGGCGGTTCCAGGCTGCCGTAGACTTCATCCGTGGAGACGTGGAGAAAGCGGGGTGTGGCGTGCCGCCGCGCGGCTTCCAGAAGCGTGAAAGTGCCGTGGAGATTGGTCCGGATCACCGGCTCGGGCGAGAGAATGCTGCGATCCACGTGCGATTCGGCGGCGAAGTGCACGATGGCGTCGGGCTTCCAACCGCCCACCAGGGCGTTTACGGCGCCCTCATCCGCAATATCTCCCTGGACGAAGCGGTAACTAGGGCGATGTTCGACGGACCCCAGGTTCTCCAGGTTTCCGGCATAAGTCAGTTTGTCGAAGTTAGTAACTTCCCAGCCGGTTTCGCTCACGATCATGCGGACAAAGGCGGAGCCGATGAATCCCGCGCCGCCGGTTACCAGGATTCGCATGGCAGCCTATTTCTTCTGGGTTTCCCAATCGTACTGGAGGGAGGCGTCGTTATACGGAATCCTGCCTTCGTCCTTGGGGTTGTAGAAGCGGTCCGTCAGATAGACCAGCATGGCTTCGTCGCGCCCGATGATCTTATACCCGTGGCCGACACCCGGCGGAATGAGCACCTGCCAGGGACGCAGCGCGCCCACGTAGAGGGTATTGCGTTTTCCGAAGGTGGGCGAGCCGAGGCGCAGGTCCACCAGGGCCACCTGGAACATGCCCTTGGCGGGCGTCCAGCAATCGGTCTGGTGGAGGTGGTAGTGGAAGGCTTTGATGGTGCCGGGAAAGCTGAGCGCGGCGGAGATCTGGGTGGTTTCCGCCGGGAACGCCGCCGCCAGGCCGCGGCCCATGCGATGAACTTCCAGGAAATAACCGCGATCGTCCGGGAATACGGAGAACGGCTGGATGCGCACGCCGTCAATCAGGGCCGCGGAATCGGGAGCGCCGATCACGTCTCCGATACCCGGCGGGCACTCGGGAACCCGAAGTTGCAGGTCGCCCGCCGAGGCAAGGTAACGGCCGGAGGGCTGCATAACGGCATCCGAAGACATCAGATTCCGCCCGCTCCTTCGGCGGTAGCACCTTCGGTTCCGTTGCCGGGGGCCGGCTTGCGGTGCGTCGATTGGGCCACCAGGTTCGTGGCCCGGAGCAGGGAATCGAACGTGCCGGCGTCGGTCCACCAGCCTTCCAGAAAGGAAAAGGTCATGCTCCCTTCCCGCAGATAGGCGTTATTGACGTCGGTAATTTCCAACTCTCCGCGATGCGACGGCACCAGCGTCTTGATTTTGTCAAACACCGTGGCATCGTACATGTAGATGCCGGTCACCGCATAATTGGACTTGGGTTCGCTGGGCTTTTCCTCAATCCCGACAATCGCGCCGTCGGAGACCTCGGCCACGCCGAAGCGCTCGGCATCGGGCACTTCCTTCAGTAACAGGTGGGCGCCCAAGGACTGTTCGCGAAAACGCGCGGCGGCGGCGGCGATGCTTCCCTCGATGATGTTGTCGCCCAACACGACGCAGATTTTGTGACCGTCGGCGAAGTGTTCGGCCAGGCCGAGGGCGTCGGCAATGCCCCCTTCGCCTTCCTGGTAGGTGTAGTTGATATGGTTCAGGCCGAACTGTTTGCCGTTGGCCAGAAGACGCAGAAAATCGCCCGAATTACGCCCTCCCGTAACGATCAGGATGTCGCGGATGCCGGCATCTACCAGGGTCTGTATGGGGAAGTAGATCATCGGCCGGTCGTAAATGGGCAGCAGGTGCTTATTGGTGATCTTGGTCAGCGGGAACAGCCGGCTCCCTGTTCCCCCAGCGAGAACGACACCCTTCATAAGATAAACCTCATCATACCGCACGGGGCCCGGTTCCACGCAGACCGCGGCGGCCGGTGCGCGGGAAGCGAAGGGGCTGTGTGGGCGCGAAGCGTGAGCATCGCGGACGGCCGCGCAAGGCGCCCGGCACCGCCGCGGTTTGAGACAATATCCGGCATGCAGCGTTATCACTGGAACACGATGGAACAGGAGCAGATGAATCCGCAATTGGGGCGCAGGGCCATCCACGGGGCCAGCCTCACGGTGGCGCGGATCGAATTGAAACAGGGTTGCGTGGTGCCGGAGCACAGCCACGCGAATGAGCAGATCAGCATGGTGGAAACGGGCGCCCTGAAATTCTCTATCGGCGGCGGGGAACAGGTCCTGCGCGCCGGAGACGTGCTGGTCATCCCGCCTCATCTGCCGCACGGGGTAGTGGCCCTCGAGGATACCGTGGCGGTGGACGTTTTCGCCCCCGCCCGCGAAGACTGGCAGCGCGGAGACGACGCCTATCTGCGCCGCTGAGGGACCGGCCGCTTCGAATCGCTACCTGTGGAAGTGTGCTCGATCACAGCCACGGCCCGGGACGGTGAACGGCGCAATTCGGCGATCGGAGGCGCGCCTCCCAGCGCGGAAGCCGGTAACCCGGCCAACGCGGAGCACGGGTTTGGGAAGTTGAGGTATTTTCGGGTGAGCGGGCGCCAGCTAATCGCCGGATGCCTGGCCGGTCTTGGGCGTAAACCACCAGCCCATGTCGGTCAGGTAGCCGCGTAACTGGTTGCGGTAGGTCTTGATGGTGGCCAGGGCCAGCATGAGCAGAATGATGCCAACCGCCGCCACAACCGTCTGCGGCACGTTCAGAGCATTCTTGAGGAATCCCAGGCTGCGGCCATACACCAGTTCGATATGGACCCAATACACCAACAGGGAAGTGGTGCCGAACTGCCGCACCCAACTCCAGCCGTCGCGCGCGCCGTAGCGGGTCCACAGGAAAGCGAAGGACATCATCAACAGCAGGACTCCCGTTTTGGTGAAGACCTGCGCCGGGCTGTTCAGCCAGAACTCGGATTTGGGGTACGGGGAATAGCCCAGGTTGCCGAAGTACTGGCAGGCCACGATCCCCACGCCGCCAATCAGGGCGGCCCATTGCATGGCCCGCTCGGTACTATCGGCGGGCAGCGTGCGTATGATGCTGCCCGCGCTCATGCCGAAGGCCAGGTAGGCGCCCCAGGGAAAGAAGCCGAAGAAGCGGTAGTCGGGGACGACGTAAGCGCGGATCATCCACGGCACGTGCGACCAATCCATTTGTGAAATCAGCGGCGCGGCTAGCGCAATCCCCAAGCCCAGGATGGCGCACAGGCGGACGCGCTCGGCGGTGCGGAACAGGGCCATCACCGACAGCACGGCGATGGAGAATCCCATGCAATTCAGGATGTCCACCCGCAGCAGGTCCTGCCACGGCGCGGGAAGGCCGAAAAGCCAAAGCTGGAGACGAAAGGCGAAGGCCAGGAAGAACAGGTAGCCGGAGCGGTTGAACGCCGTCCACACGCGCTCGCGGGGAGGCAAGCCCTTGCGCTCGGTACTGTCCATCAAAAAGGACAGCGTGACACCGGTGAGGAACAGGAAGATGGCCGGCGGCATGCCACCGAGAAACTGCGAAAACATGTAGGCCCCGCCCGGATGCAACTCGTTTTTGAGGAACGAATCGAAGACATGGCCCTGGAGCATGATGACGGCGCCCAGGCCGCGCAACCAATCGAGGTATTGTAACCGATAAGAGCTGGTTTTGGTCTTCATTACTTATTTCGACCGGGGCGGTTCCATACCGCGTCCTTGGGCACCTGAAGCTTGACTTCGGATTCCGGAACGTTCATGAGCTTCATATTCGTGTAGGTGGCGATATCGTAATCGCCACCCGTGTTATAGACTTTCTGTTGCACGGCAATGCCCGTTTCATCGGAAATCCAAAGTTCGAACTTGGGGGAGTGCTTGGCCACTTCCTTATCCTTGGGGATCAGCACGATGCGCGTGGTTTTCTGGCCCGCCACGGTTTCCGGGCCTCCCAGCGTGACCGTGTAGTTATTCTTCAATTCGGTGGAGTTACTGCCGAACCCCAACAATAGAAACTGCTGCGCCGCCAACTTATACTCCCTGGTCAGGTCGTACGGATCCACAGTATTGATCTTGGGGTAATAAATCTCCAGTTTCTTGCCTGAAAGCGAGACCTCCTTGGGGTCCGGCTCTTTGAAATCCACCAGCACATTCAGTTCCTGGGGTTTGGCGCGGCGCACCGTAATGGTGCCGGAATCCACGGTATCCTCGCCGATGGCGTCGAGGTGGGAGACCTTGCGAATGTCCGCCTTGAACCCGCGGAAGGTGGTGGCGGCGCGGTCCATACGGGTGAAAGTCTCCTCCAGCGTGGCGGCATACACCTGCGGCAGCAGCCCCAAAACAGCGGCACAGGCCGACGCCCGCAGGAACCGGGATCTCAGAAAGCGCACCACTTGACTCCTCCCGATCTTCACACTATGAACCAAGCCTTGCCCGCACCGAGGCTACCGCGCGCACCCGCCTTCAAGGCCGGGCAAACGCCATATAGCCCTGCAGTTCACCCTCCGAATTCAGAATGGGTTCGACACGCGTAACCCGCAGGCGGTGATTGCTCGCCTGGGCCTGCACGTCTTTGGTCAATTGTGCCACGCGCTGGTTTTCGGGGACGCGAGCGAGCCGCTCCGGATCCACGAAAAACGCCACGCCGCCATTTTCCGATGGCACCATGACGATACTCGAAGCGCGCGGCTGATCGCGAAACCAGTCGCGAGGTGTCAGGAAAATGAATGCCAGGATAATCCCGACCATTACGTCGTATTGCCAGCTTCCCCGCTGAAAATCCCAGAGAATGAAGCGCTTCAGCATCGTCAACGGTTATCTTAACAGGTGGCAGGCGGCTGTTCCATGGGCCGGGAGAGCCATGCCGGCGGCAACTTCCGGCAGGCCGTTTGACCACCCCGCGGGAACTGTGGCCGTACGCCCTTCACCGGCTTGACGAGTTCGAGGCCATCCCGGTTGCAAAGCCCATCCTCGGCCAAGTCATCGGGTTGCGGGAACTCAGGCGGATTCGGGCGGCGTTGGCGGGACGGAACTGGGGCGAACCCGCCGCCCGGAGCGCCGTTCTTCCCGCGCGGTTCGCGGAGACGCCGCCCTCTCAGGCGCCCCGCCGCCAGGCATGCCCTACAGCACCACCACAGGATGGTACAGGTTGGGCAATACGGACTCGCCGATTGCCACGACTTCGCCTTCGCGAGTGACCGCCTTGACGTGACGGGCCGCCGACAGAGAGCGGAAGGGAGACGCCGGAAAGTTCCGGCCCTGGCGAATTCCGCCGGCCGTCTGCTCGTCCACGAAGACGCTGGGAAATCCCGGCAGCATCTGGGCCGCCGGCACCAGGGCGTCCAGCAGGCGCTCGCCGGCGGCCAGCGATTCGAGTTGGGAGATGGTGCGCGCCTGCGCGATTTCGAATTCGCCGCTGGCCAGCCGGCGCAACTCCTCGATGTGCGCCCCACAACCCATGCGGCGGCCCAGATCGTGGGCGATGGAGCGGAGATAGGTGCCGCCCGAGCAGTGCGCGCGCAGGCGGAGGCGGGACCCTTCCACCTCCAGCGCCACCAGTTCATACACCTCCACGGGAACGGGTTCCAGCTCCGGCGGCATCGCACGGCGGGCCAGATCGTAGGCCCGTTGGCCGCCCACTTTCTTGGCCGAAACCGGCGGAGGGGTTTGCAGGAAGCGGCCGCGCAAGGGTTCCAGGAGTGCTTCCATGGCGGCGGCATCGAGCACCACCTCGCGTTTCTCGCTGGTGGGCTCGCCGGCGCGGTCGTAGGTGTCGGTGGACCAGCCGAAGCGCACCACGCCCTCGTAAATCTTGTCGCTGCGGGTGTAGAACTGCGCCAGGCGGGTAGCCTTCCCGATCACCAGCGGCAGCACGCCGGTGGCGATGGGATCGAGGGTGCCCAGGTGCCCCACCCGGCGGGTGTTGGCGATGCGGCGCACTTTCCCGACCACGTCGTGAGAAGTCCAGCCTTCCGGTTTATCGACTACAATGACTCCGTCCAAATCGCGTCCTTCAGCGCTTGCGCGCCGTGGCAATGTAACCAAGGGTGAAGTTGCGGTCCCGGTCGAGGAAATCGAAAAACGGCAGGATCAACGCCGGAGGGACCAGGAGCACGGCTGCCGGCACAAAGGCCACCCAGCGAATGCCCCCCGAAAAGAATTGTAAACCGTTCAGCAGGCGGCGCGCGAGGAGGCGGAAAAAACCGCCCGCCGGACGCACTTCCAACACCTCAAAGCCGGCCTTCTCCAGCAGGTAGCGCAGCCCGTAACGGGTGTAGCGGAAATAATCGTGGGGCGCCTGGTGGATTTCCCATTCGTGCGGCGCGGCCACCAGCAGCAGGCCTCCAGGCGCCAGCGCGCAGGCGATTTCCTGCAAGGCGCGGGCGGGTTCCGCGAGGTGCTCGATGGTCACGATGTGAATGGCTGCTGCGAACTGGCCGGAGCGAAAAGGAAGGGCGGTAAGATCGGCCACCGCATCCAGGCGGGCGTAATCCCAGGTAGCGTCTCCCACCGCCAGGTCTACGCCGCAATAGCGCCGGCGCGCGAAGAGGGGGGCGTAGCGGCCTTCGCCGGCTCCCGCGTCCAGGACCCGCGCACCCTCCGGCAGGCCGCGGGCGAAAGCGGCCACGGCGTCTTCGATCTCCACTTCAAAATGTAGGATGTGCCGCCGCAAGGGACGCGGCAGGCGGTAGGCCAGCCCGGTATACTTCACGGCCGGCGCGCCTCGATCATGATGGTGGACCCGGCGCGGAAGGCCGCCTCGGCCGCCGCAAAAGGCGCCGCCGCCAGGGCCAGCGCCAGGTACGCCAGATCCATTGCCATGCGGGCAGCTCCGCTTTGGTCGCGGTGCCGCACGCGCCGCGCCATGGGGTCGAGGCCGGGCGCCAGGCTGCTGGCCAGCCCCGCGGGGTTGTCGCGCAGCGAGAAGAACTTGCGCCGGACGATTTCGAAACCGCAGGATTCGAGCAGACGTTCCAGGTCGGCGGCGCGGAAATCGAACAGGTGCCGCGGGACGTCCATGCCGTTCCAAGACCGGCCCAGCAGGCGGAACTGCCAACAGGCGGCATTGGGCACCTGCGCCACCAGCCGGCCGTCGGGCGCCAGCAGTTGGCGGACGGCCAGCAGGCAGGCGCGCGGATCGTAGAGATGCTCCAGCACGTGAAACATGGTCACGCCGCCGAGGCTCGCCGGCCGGAAAGGCGCCCTTTCCGGCAGCGCGCAGACGGCCGGAACGCCCTGCTGCCGCCAGGCCACCGCGGCCGCCTGCGGCGAAACATCGAGGCCCATCGCCTTCCAGCCGCGGCCGCGCATCAGGTGTGGAAACAGGCCCCCGCCGCAGCCCACGTCGAGGAGCGGCCCCGGCGCGCGGGTGGCCCGCAGGGCCCGTTCCACGAAGCGCACGTGGTCGCGGAGCACCAGCCGCCGGTAGCCCTCCGCCAGACGGCCGGCGGCGCTCTGGCCGGGCGAAAACCAGTAGCTATCGGGATAGTAACACCCCAGCGTTTCGGGCGCGGGCGGAGGATCCAGCCGCATCAGGCCGCACTCGCCGCAGCGGACCACGGTAAACACTTCCGTGGTGGTCCCAAACAGCCGGTCGGACGCCCGGAACACGGCTGCGGAGCGGCTGGATCCGCACAGGAGGCAGGCGCTCATGCCACCTCCCGCAGGCTCAGCCGGTGATCCCGGAGCAGCCGCCGGGTCTCGGCCGGGGTCAGCCGGCGGATGCGCGCTATGGCCGCCCGTTTGCGCAGCATGCGCGGGGCCATGGCGAGGGCCTGGCAATCGCCGCGGATCAGCGCGCCGGCCATCCTGCATTTCCCGCCCAGGCCCGGGAAATGGGCGGTGTCGCCCGTTCCGCGCCCTGCCGCAGCCAGCCCCGCCGCCAGGCGTACGGCGAAGTAGAACGGGTTCAGGCACAGGAGGCTCCAGGGAAAGAGCTTCAACGCCAGGAGCACCCGGTTGCGCTCGATCAGTTCCAGGCGGCGCGCCGAGTCTTTGCCAAGGGTTGCTCCGCGGTGGTGCCTCACTACGGCAGCGGGCGTGTACAGGCAGCGCCAACCGGCGATGCGCGCCCGCAGCCCCAGTTCGGCGTCGTCTCCGTAGGCGAAGAAATCTTCGTCGAAACCGCCGATCGAATCCAGCATTTCCCGGCGGTAAAGCGCCGCGCAGCCATCCGGCCAGAGGACCTCTTCCTCGCGGTCGAACTGGCCCCGGTCGAGGGCGCCGCTGCCCCGGCCGCGATTCTGGCCATCGGGGTAGATCAGGTGGCCGGCTTTGTCGATCCGGGTGGGGTCCTCCCACATGAGCACCTTGGTGGCCGCCATTCCGATGTCGGGCGCGCGGCGGCAGGCGCGCTCCAGAGCGGCCAGCCAGCCTGGATCGGCTTCGGCGTCGTTGTTCAACAGGGCGACGAACTCGCCGCGCCCGGCGGCGATGCCTTGATTATTGGCGGCGCAGAAACCGCGGTTTTCGGGGTTGCGAATGACCCGGACCGGGAATTCGCCCTCGGCCATCTCGGCCGAGCCGTCCGACGAGCCATTATCCACCACAATGGTTTCGAAATCCGCCCCGGTCTGTTGCGAAAGCGAGCGCAGGCATGCGCGCAGCAATTCCTTGCGGTTCCAGTTGACCACTACGACGGAGATCAATCGACTATGCTAACAGGCTGCCTGGAGGAGACTGGCACGGCCGCCGCGGCCGACGGATTACTTGACGCCCGGTGCGGCCAATAGAATCATCAGATTCCAAACGATCAGCCCGCTATACCAGAAGGTAATCACCCGAATCAGCTGCTGCTTTTTTCGATAGATGCACCAGCCGCCCAAGATCAGGGCCACCGCCTTCGAGAGCGCCACGCCTACGCCCGGTCCCCAATGCATCAACAGGCGGATGAAAGGACTGGCCTCGGAGGCCCCGAAATGGAAGCCTACCAGGGTAGTCAGAAGATCCAACAGTTGCAGGTAGACGAAGACGTGGACAATGGACATTATTACCTCTGGGAAACTATCGGCTGTTCCCTGAAGTTATTGTAGGCCCATCGGTACCAGGGGAATAAATATGAAATGCGGCTTTTGTACTAGGGGTTTTGCCGCCGCCGACACAAAATAAGGGATTTAGGTCATGCCGGGGCGGCCCATAACATCTTTTGCTACATTGGTGAACGGTGAATCCGACCTCCCCAGACGCCTATTTGGTTTTGCAATCCAGCGGCCGCCGCTATGGCCTGGAGCAGGGGCAGTCGTGGGCCATCGGGCGCGGCGACGGCTGCGCCGTGATGCTGGACAACCGGTCGGTATCGAGGTTGCACGCCCTCATCCAGCGCCGCGAAACGGGAGATTTCTCGCTGGTCGATCTGGGCAGCCGCAACGGCAGCTTCGTGAATTCGCGGCGGGTGAGCGTGCCGGTGGTTTTGAACGACCAGGATCACCTGGTTTTCGGCGACCAGGAACTGGCTTTCCACCAGCCGGTGCGCGGAGCCGGCGGCGCCCAGGCAGGCGACACAGGGCGGAATGCTCCCACCACGGCCTTGCACATGCACAAACTCGCCACCATCGTGGTGGTGGATATCCGCGATTTCACGCCGCTGGCGCGGACGGTGCCCGAGGGCCTGCTTTCGCAGACCATCGGGACGTGGTTTCTGCGGACCGGCCGGATCGCCCTGGGGCTGGGGAGCTGGGCTCAGAAATACATCGGCGACGCGGTGATGGCGGTGTGGGTGCACGACCGGGTTCCGGACCTGGCGGCGGATATCGTGAAGGCGCTGCGGGCGGTCAGCGAGATCGCCGAAGACACCGCCGAGATCAGCCAGACGCTGCCCTTGCCAGGGCCGCTGCGCATCGGGGCGGGCATCAACACCGGGCCGGCGATTCTGAGCGGCGCCGACTACACGGCCATCGGAGATACGGTGAACGCCGCATTCCGGCTGGAGGCTGCCACCAAAACCCTGGGGGCGAATGTGGCGTTGGGTCCACGGACGGCCGCGGAGCTGGGCTTGGAGAGCCAGGCGCAGTTTGTCGAGCGCGAGGTGGAACTGAAAGGCTACGAAGGCCTTAGCCGCGCGTGGGCGATTTCCTTCGAGGACCTCAAGGAATACGTCCGGCGCCAGCCCTACTAATTGCTCGGCGGTGTCTCCGCCGGTCCCAGGCTGAGCGCGATCTTGCGGGCGGTTTCCTGGGTGACGCTGGGAAGAAATGTCAGATGCCCGCTGCAGGTGCCGGTTTTTCCGGGCACGGCGATGCTGTAAGCGTTCGGATCGTCCTGGTTGGCCGAAGTTCTGTCCTGATAGAAAACGCGCTTGGCGCTGTTCTCGAACATCTTCTCCTTGGGGATCCCCATGACTCGCTGGACCGCTTCGGGGAGCGGTTTGAAAACCTGGTCCGGCTGGCTGGTGACCACGGCGATGGCCGTGGAGACATCGTGGAACACCGCCACGCCGCCGTTGTCGCCGTAGGGGGCCCAATCGGTGGGAACCGCGATCTGGCAGGCGCTTTTGGCATCTTTGACGATCTGCCATCCGGCCGGCACGGCCTGTGCCTGGAGGCATGGCGCCAACAAGAGAATCAGAGCGGAAACTATGTATTCTCTCATGCCTGGAGTGTAGCGCCGGTTGCAGCAGGTGGCAAGGCTCGAATTGGGACTGGGATTGGGCGCCGTTCGGCCCATCGGCCTGCCGTCCGAACGGGGTAAAGTGGAGGATTGGGGATCCGAGGGGGGACATGCTGCGCGCCACCGTGCTTCTTCTGATGGCTTCGGCTGCCGGGGCTCAGACCTTCGATTTCGCCACTACCAAACCGGCGCTCTACACCGCCGAAACCGGCTACGGCTTGGAGGAAGGCTCCCAGGTAATCGCGGGCGGCGACTGTCTTACGAGCCCTCGGCCGCCCTCCTATTTTTCGGTCAAGGTCCCGCCGAGGGGAATTACAAGGTCACCGTAACACTGGGGGACGCCCACGCCGCGACCGTGACCACCGTGAAAGCCGAGTTGCGGCGGCTCATGCTGGAGCGCGTGCGCACGGACGCCGGGCATTTCAAAACCCGCAGCTTCATCGTGAATGTGCGGACGCCCCGGTTTCCCGAGGGCGAGGTGCGGTTGAAGGAATTTTCCGATTCGTACCCCTCCGTCTGCTCCATCGCCATCGAGAGGGCGGGCAACATCCCCACCATTTACATTGCCGGCGAGTCCACTTCCACCGATCAGCCCGTCGAGCTGTACAACAGTTGGGGGCAGATTGCCGATGGCATCGAGCATGGAGGCAGCGGCTGGGTGAGCAGGGGCGATCCAAGAGGATAGCAAGCTCATCCGGGTTTGCCGCGATACAGCACGTGCCGCCGCAGAGGGTGCCCTTCGGGCAGGCGGGGGTGGTCGAAATCGCCGCCGGGATCGCGCCGGAGTCCGATCTTCTCCATCACCCGGCGGGAGGCCCGGTTTTCGAGCACCGTGAACGAGACTACCTCCGGCAGGCGCAGTTCCTCGAAGGCGTAGCGCAGCACTTCGCGGGCGCCCTCAGTGGCGAGGCCGCGATTCCACAGCGTGGCATCCAGGCGCCAGCCGATTTCCACCGCCGGGGTAAAGTGCGCCTCGAAGCTGGGGATCACCAGACCGATGTAACCGGCGAATTCTCCGGTGTGGCGCAATTCCGCGGCGAACGGTCCGAAGCCGTTCGCCGCGAAGTGGGCCTCGGCGCGGAACACCAGGGCATCGCTTTCGGCGCGGGAAAGCTGCGCGGGGAAAAACCGCATCACGCGCGGATCGGCGTTCATGCGGGCGAACGGCTCGCGGTCGGCTTCGCGCCAGCGGCGCAGGAGGAGGCGCGGGGTAAGAAGTTGGTCCTTCACCGAGGTCTCCGCGGAAGGTGGGACACGGTCGAAAACCTGCCAAAACGTCTGCCGCGCCACGCTAGAAATCCTCGATCCGCGGCGTCTGCCGCGGTGGGGCAGGCTTTCAGCCTGCCAAAGCGTCTGCCGCGCCGGTGGGGCACGGTCGAAAACCTGCGCCGTTTTTTCATCCCTTTGGGTGGCGCGCCGCGCCATGACGACAGACCTTCAGGCTGTCCGGGGCAGGCGGAAAGCCTGCCCCACCTCCGCCTCATGAAGACGACTGCTTGCGGATGTCGATGGCCTTCTGGATGAAGGACCACACCGCCGGGTCGTAGAACCCCCCGGCCTGCTCTCGGGCCGCGGGCGGCCAGTTCTGGCGGTCGGCCCAGGCGCGTCCGATACCCGCGGTGACCTCCGGATCGCCGCCGGTGAAGCCTTCCAGCAGCTTGACCCATCGCGCGGCCAGCGCCTGCACGTGGGGACTGGCGGGGTCCTGGCCCAACGCAGCCTTCACTTCGGCGATCAGCTCGGTCCATTGCCGGGAGCACTCCTCCTGTAACTCCGGTGTCCATTGCGGCTGGCGCGCCTGGATTTTGGCGCGGGCCTCTTCGGTATGATATTGCATTGCCCAATCGGATTCGTTTTGCATTTCCAGCACCTCGATGATTTTTTTGAGTTGCGCGGCGCCGGGCCGCTCCTGAGCCCGCCGGATGGCGCTGAGAGCGCGATCCAGCAGGCGCCGCTTCCGCTCGAGAATGCGCCGCTGCACGCGCAGGGCGGCGGTCAAATCGAGCGAATCGCGGTCCAGCAGCGTCCGGACCTGCTTCAAGGGGATACCGAGGAATTTCAATGCCACGATCTGCTCCAGCCGCTCCAGATCGCACTGCCGGTAGAGCCGGTAGCCCGATGCGGAGCGCCGCGGGCGCAGCAAGCCGAGCCGGTCGTAATGGTGCAACGCGCGCACCGTCACGCCGGCCAGTCCGGCGAACTCCTGTACGCGGTAGCAGCGGGTGGCATCTTCTTTCACTTCGGATCCCCTCCCGAACATCATCGGGCCTCACGCTACGTGAGGGTCAAGCGAATTCCGCGGCCGCCGGCGGAGGCCCTCCGCCAGGCCAGGTCGGCGGCCACCAGGTCTTCGATCGCCTGGCCCAGGGATTTGAACACGGTCACCTCCTCGGGCGAAGTGCGGCCCGGGGCGCGGCCGGCGATGACGGCGCCCAACTCGGCGCGGATATGCTCCGGGCCGAAGCGTCCTTCGGCGATGGATTGAACCACGTCGCCCGATTCGGCCAGGGCCGCCGCGCGCGAATCCACGAACAGAGCCGCGCGCGCCAGCAGCTCGGGATCGATTTCGCGCTGCGAGACGCGGCAGGCGCCGAGGGCAATCACGTGGGCGCCATCCTTCACCCAGCGATTGTCGATGGCGGGGGTCACCGCATTGGTGGCCAGCACGATCACATCGGCGCCGCGCACGGCTTCGTCGGCTGAATCGGTGGCGCGGACCGAGGGCGCTTCCAGGGCGAACTTCAGACGGTGCGCGGCGGTGGGACTCCAGACCCGGATTTCGGCGAATTCCCGTACCATGGGCAGAAGCTCCAGGTGGCTGCGCGCCTGGACGCCGGAGCCGAGAATGGCCAGCACCCGGGCATCCGCCCGCGCCAGGCGGCGCACCGAAACCGCCGACGCGGCCGCGGTGCGGACTTCGGTGATGTAGCGGCCGTCCACCACCGCCAGCAATTCGCCGGTGACGGCATCGAACAGCGCGATGGCGGCCAGGTGAGTGGGAATGCCGCGCGCGTGATTGGCCGGAGCGACGCTCACCAGCTTGGCGCCGAGGATGCCGCGCCGGCCATCGAAAGCCGGCATCACCGCGAAAAAAGACCGGTCGCCGATTTCGAGCGCCGTGCGCACCGGCTGGTTCACTTCCCCGTCGGAGAGAGCCTGGAGCGCGCCTTCCATCGCGCCGATCAATTCCGCCGGTTGCAGGGCCGCGCGCACGTCCGATTCGGTGAGCCAGAGGGGCATGCGCCCAGCATAACCCGGCCGGGGAGCGCGGGCCGGAAAAAAACCGCCAGGCGGAGCGCCCGCCTCGGTGGGTCCAGGTCTTCGACCGCGTGTTTCAGCTCTTCCGCCTGGTAGGGCGCGGTCTAGAACCTCGCGGGCGCGACTCCACGAAGGCCGCACAGGTTGGCGCCTCAGCGTATGAGGGGCCGGTCCCCTGCGGGGTTTTTATCGCCTTTGGCAGGGCCTCTCACACCATGATGCGTAAGGCATTGGTGGGACAGGCCTTCAGCCTGTCCAGGGCAGGCCGAAGGCCTGTCGCCATGGCGCGGCGCGCCACCCAAAGGGATGAAAAACCGTCGTGGGTTTTCGACCGTGCCCCACCATGCGGAAGAACTAAATCACGCGGTCGAAGACCTAGTGGGTGCCTTCGACCTTGGGCGTTGAGAGATAGCCGACGATCTCTTCGGGCTTCTTGTTCACCGTGTTGATGACCAGCTCGTAGGGGATGTGCCCGCCCTTGGCGACGTAAAACTGGACCGGCTCGTTGGCGCTCTTATCCTTCTTTTCCACCTTCTTATCGTCGGCCCAGATCAGCACGGTGTAGGCATTCTTTTTCGGGTCGATCTTCTCGAGCTGCAACTGGACATCTCCGAAGCGCTGCGGCTTCTTGGTCTTGGCCAGCTTGATGTCGATGTAGTTGCGCTCGCCCAGTTTCTTGAGGGCCTCCAGCTCGCTGGCATTGGTGGCGATCAAACCGCTCTGCACCCCCAGGTCGCCCTTGGTGCTCTTCAGGTCGGCGATGGTCTTCTGGAGCTCCTGCTGGGTAGCCGAGACTTGCGTCTTCACCGTGCCCACATCGGTGGAAACGTCGGCAATTTTGGCGTTGGCGGCACTGGCCGATTGGGCCACATCGGTGATCTGCGAAGTCATCTGTTTCTGAACCTGCGCCTGTTCGGCCTCCAGTTGCTTGCGGATCTGCTCGGCGTGCGCGTTGGCCTCCACCTTGGCCTGGTTGGCG
Organism: Bryobacteraceae bacterium; assembly: GCA_030038565.1. Classification (GTDB taxonomy): domain Bacteria; phylum Acidobacteriota; class Terriglobia; order Bryobacterales; family Bryobacteraceae; genus JOPF133. The sequence continues at coordinate 12,489 of JASHSS010000288.1, read as the reverse complement.
CTCGAGGCGGCCTGGGTGCGGGCGGCTGCCAGCTCCTCCTTGAGCGTCTCGATGTGGCGCATCTGGGCGTTGGTGCTCACCGCGGAGGTATCCCGCAGATTGCTCAGCTCGTTCATCATCTTCTCTTGCATCCCGGCGAGCTGGGTACGCACATCCTGCACCTGGACGTAGAGATAGATGTTGGCGGCCACCAGGGCGATGAGGGCCCCGGCTACCAGGGCGGTCAGCAGCCCAGAGCGCTGCGGAGGTTCCGGCTGCATGTAGGCGGTGGGTGTACTCACGTAAGGTACTCCTTTAGTTTCCTTCCATTATAGATGGAGCGGGGATGGGTTTCGGTTACTTTCCTTTATCTTATACCAGCTCGAAGGACTGGCCGGGCGTGGGGACGGCCACATCCAGGCCGAAATCGGAGCGCAGCACCTTGGCGAAAGCCGCCGCCTGCTGGGGCTCGCCGTGCACCAGGAAGACCTTTCGCAGCCGGCCCGCCAGGGGCCTCACCCAATCCAGCAGCTCGTGCTGGTCGGCATGGCCGCTTAGTTCGTCCAGGCTGGAGATTTCCGCCCGCACCCGCATGGGTTCGCCGAAGATGCGCACTTCCGGCCACTTTTCCACCAGCTTCCGTCCGAGCGTGTCGGCTGCCTGGAAGCCGGTGATCAGCACGGTATTGCGGCCGTCCTCGATGTTGTTCCGCAGGTGGTGGAGGATGCGTCCCTGTTCGCACATGCCGGAGGCCGAAATCACCACGAAGGGGCCGTGAAGGTCGTTCAGCTTCTTGCTCTCGGCAGCATCCCGCACATATTGCAGGCGGCGGAATCCGAAAGGGTCCTCGCCCTGTTCCAGGTAGGCGCGGGTTTCCTGGTTGAAGCATTCGGGGTGGGCCCGGTGGACCGCCGTCACGTTGAGCGCCAGCGGGCTGTCCACGAAGATGGGGATGTTGGGGATTTGCTTCTGGTTGGCCAGTTGGTGCAGCAGCAGGACCAATTGCTGGGTGCGCCCCACGGCGAAGGCCGGCACGATGATGCGGCCGCCGCGGTTGGCGGTGCGATTCACCACCTCGCGCAGCTTGTTGACCACGTGGGCGGCGCTCTTGTGCAGGCGCGCGCCGTAGGTGCTTTCGAGGATCAGGTAGTCGGCCGGCGGCATGGGCTCGGGGTCGCGGATGATGGGCAGGCCGGGGCGGCCCAGGTCGCCCGAGAACAGCAGCCGGACCGGCGCCGGACCGGAGGTGTCGGTCAGCCGGAGGAAGGAGGATCCCAGGATGTGGCCCGCGTCGTAACACTCATAACTCAAGTGCGGTTCGAGTTCCTGGGTGGCGTGGTAGGCGACCGGACGGAACAGCGGCAGGGTGCGCTCGGCATCCTCCATGGTGTAGAGCGGTTCGACCACCCCGTTTTCGATTCCGAAGGCCTTGCGGTGCTCCCTGCGCTTGTTGACGAATTCAGCATCTTTTTCCTGGATGTGCGCGGAGTCGCGCAGCATCCAGCCGCACAGGTCGAGACTGGCGGGGGTGGTGAAGATGGGGCCGGAGAAGCCGCTTTTGACCAGGGTGGGCAAATTGCCGGAGTGGTCCATGTGAGCGTGCGAGAGGACTACGGCGTCGATGGAGCCGCCCTCGAGCGGCAGGCGCCGGTTCTTCAGATCCGCCTCTTTGCGCCGCCCTTGATACAGGCCGCAATCCAGCAGATAGCGTTTAGCGCCGGTTTCGATCAGGTGCATGGAGCCGGTGACCGTCCCGGCCGCACCCCAGAAGGTGAGTTTCATCGCGGAACGGACATGGTAACGCATTTCGGCGCGTGCAGGGCCAGGGGCCAACGGCCAAGGCGTGGCCGTTTTGCTCCCATAAGCCATTGATAACAAAGGATGGTTTCCACTCGAAACGGCCACGCCCTGGCCGTTTGGGCGGGCGCGGGGTGGAAATCCGGGCCGCCCGGGGCGGGGATCGTGACGCGCTGGCGGTGGCGGCGTGCGGCGGAGCCTGGTTACTTCCGCGTACGGTTCCCGCGCTTACTTCCGCGGCGCCGTGGGCGAGGATCGTGACGCGTTGGCTGTAGCGAGGTGCGGCGGAGCCTGGTTTCTTCCGCGTATGGTTCGGCGGTCACTTGCGCGCCAACGGGGGAGCGTGCCGGGCCTCCTCCTCGGATGCTGGCGGCCCGGCTGCCCTTCCGCGCCGCCGCGCCGGCGTCGGGGGTGACTTACCGGGACAATTTTTTTTCGCGATTCAAATTTTTCCGCTTTCAGACGATAAGGCCCTAAAGAAAGGATTGTGGCGTGGCACTGAGATGAAATTCGATCCCGTCGTCGCGGTTTTCGCCGGTCCGTGGGCGGCCGCGAGGCGACCACCGGGGCGCCATGGAGCAGTTCGTTTCGGGTAATGCCTGGCTTCGTACGAGAGGTGATTTTCAAGTGACGACCATCGTTCTCTACTCCATTCAGCCGATGCTCTCGGCCGGACTGGAGGTGACTCTGGCAGCCTCGGAGGGATTTCGCCTCGCCGCTGCCTGCACGGATCTATCCCAACTGGTTGAGGAGATCCCCCGGAGGGCCGCGACGCTGGTCCTGATCGAGTTGACCCCCGACGTGACGCTCCAGGCGCTGAAGGAGATTCAGGCGATCAGCCGGGGCGTGCCGATCATCCTTTGGATTGATCACGTGTCCACGGAGTTCGCGTCCCAGGTGATTGCCGCCGGCGTGCGCGGCATTCTGCGCAAGACGCTGTCGCTCGAGCAGCACCTGGATTGCTTCCGCAAGGTGGCGCAGGGAGAGCTGGGCCTGGAAAAGGGTCTGAGCGACGAGCTGCTGAGCACCCAGCGGGTTTCCCTGACGCCGCGAGAGCGGCAGGTGATGGGGCTGGTGGCGCAGGGCCTGCGGAATAAGGAAATCGCCTATTCCATCGGGGTTACCGAAGGGACCATCAAGGTCTACCTTTCGAGGTTGTTCCAGAAGGTCGGGGCGAACGACCGGCTGGATCTGGCGCTGTTCGCGCTGCGCAACATGGCCGCTTCGGGGACGGGCGAGACGGTGGCGCACCGCGCGCCGGACCAGCCCAAGCCGAAGCCGCTGTTCATCACCGGCTTTGTGAGCCGGCCGATCGAGAGAAGGCTGCAATAAGCCTCGGTCGGGCGGAGGGTTCGCTTCGCCGGCAAGTCGCTCCGGGCAGGCGGCGTCCGCGGCGCGGGGGAATGTCCTCCGCGTCGGGCGGGGTGCTGCTCCGGCAACCAGGTTACTCGTACCGCAGAGCGTCCACCGGGTCTAACTGGGCCGCTTTCATGGCCGGCCAGACGCCGAAAAAGACCCCTACGGCTACCGATACCGTGAAACCGGTAATGAGCGCCCAGGCCGGTACGGTCGAAGGCAGCGACGGCACCAGCGCGCCGATCAGCATGGTGATCAACACGGCGATCACGATTCCCAACACGCCGCCCGCGCCGGTCAGGGTCATGGCTTCCACCAGGAATTGACCGATGATGTCCCGCCGGCGCGCGCCGATGGCCTTGCGGACGCCGATTTCGCGGGTCCGCTCGGTGACGCTTACCAACATGATGTTCATTACTCCGATGCCGCCCACCAACAGGCCCAGGGCGGAAATGGCGATGGCCACCAGGCCGATCAGGCCGGTGATGCTGTCGAACTGCTGGATGATCTGGTCGGGCGTGGAGATGGAGAAGTCGTCCGCCGCGCCGGTGGGCAGATGGCGCAGCCGCCGCAGGGCGCCCTCCACTTCGAAGAAGGCATCCTGGCGCATGCCGGGGCGGGCCTTGGCCACGATCATGAAGCGATCGATCTGGGGGTACCGGCTTTCGGCGGTGTGCAGCGGCATCACGATGGCATTATCCATGCCGTTTTCGCCGAAGAAGCCGCCCTTGGCCTTGGCGTACACCCCCACCACGGTGTATTCGGCGCCATCCATCATCAGGCTGCGATTGAGGGCCCGGCCGTCGGGAAAGAGCGAATCGGAGACGTTGGCGCCGATCATCACCACGTGCGCGCCGCGCTGGTCCTCTTCGGGCGTGAAAAAGCGGCCGGAGGAAAAATCGCGCGGTGAGATGGTATCCATGTTGGGCGAAAGCCCCTCCACGTTGATGGTGTCGGTTTCGTAGCCGGGAACGCGCGCCGTCAGGGCGTTGCCATCGATAGCCGCCGGAAGGTACAGTTCCAACCCCACCTCCTGGACCGACATGCACCAGCGGCGCACGTAGTCGGCCCATTCGGGTTTGAGGGCCCGGCGCTTGCGCTCCTTAGGCGGGGGATCCATGCTGGGATCGCCCGAGCTTTTATACACGAAAACGTTGTCCGGTCCCAGTTCCTGGAAGAACACCACCACCCCTTGGCGCAAGCCGGTCAGCAGGGAAGCCACCGTCACCACGGTGGTGATGCCGATGACGATTCCCAGGATGGTGAGCAGCGAGCGGAAGCGGTGCGTCCAGACGGCCGCCACGGCCATGTGCATGTTTTCGGTGACGCTGATGTTCACGGTTTCATTCCGCGCGCAGGGCTACCACCGGTTCCAGGCGCGCGGCGCGCGACGCCGGATACCAGCCGGAGATGATCCCCACCAGGCTCGACACGCCCAGCGCCAGGGCCACATACCCCATGGTGATGTGCAGGGAGAGATCGAAAATGCGGCTCAGCAGCAGGGTGGCCAAGGATCCCAGGGCCACGCCCACGCCCCCGCCCATAATCGCGAGCACCACGGCTTCGATGAGGATCTGCATCATCACGTCGCCGTGGCGCGCGCCCAGGGCTTTGCGGAGGCCGATTTCGCGGGTCCGTTCGGTGACGCTGACCAGCATGATGTTCATGATCACGATGCCGCCCACCACCAGCGAAATGCAGGTGATAGGCACGACCACCGCGGCGATCATGCCGAGCACCTGGTCGATGAAGCCGCGGATGGCGTCGGGGGTGAGGGTGTCGAAGTTATCGTCCTGTCCGGGCGGATCGTGGAAGCGGGTGCGCAGGGCCACACGGGTGAGATCGAGCGCTTCGCCCAGGGTCAGGCCGCTTCCCGGCTTGGGACGGCCGAACAGGGCGAATCCGGTGCCCGGACCGTACATGCGGTCGAAGGCCGAGATGGGGATATAGACGTTGCGATCCTGGTCCTGTCCGAAGGCCGATCCCAGTTGCTCCTCCAGGCCTACCACGTGGAATTCCAGCCCTTCGATGCGGAGGATGCCGCCGATGGGCGAGGATTCCCCGGCGAAGAGGGTCGTGCGCACGGTATTGCCGATGACTGCCACCAGGGACCGCGAGCGATCCTCCTGTTGAGTAAAGAAGCGGCCCTCCACCACCCCGATGTCGCGGATCTGGGCCATATCGGCGGACACCCCGATGATGGTGGTATCTTCGCAGATCTGGTTTTCGCGCTTCACGTCGGAGGTGTGGTTGCGGTAGGGGCTGTAGAGCACTTCATCGCCGGCCACGGATTCCAGGAAGCGCGCATCGTCGCGGCGGATGGGCTTGTTGCGCTTGATCTTGTCGAAATACTGGCGGCGGCTGAGGCGGCCTGTGGCGGCGATCTGCGCCACCAGGAAGGATTCCGAGCCGAAGGCCTTGGCGGTGGACTGTTCGGCGTACACCCCCAGGCCGGAGATGGCCGAACCGACCAGGATCACGCTGGCCACCCCGATGATCACTCCCAGAAGGGTGAGGAAGCTGCGCAGTTTGTGGGCGCGGATCGAATCCATCGCCATGCCGAAGGCATTTTGAAATTGGTGCCGGGCGCGGAAACGCTCCGGCGCGGATTGGGGCATCTGCTTCCAGAATAACGTAATATGAAGGACAGCGCTCCCATGCCCATTCTTCGTCTCGCTTACGCCACGCAGTTCCTGCTGGCCTTGATCGCGGTGTTTCTGCTGTGGAGTGAAGTAGGCGGGCAGACGCACCTGGACCTGATGCCGTGGTATCTGAAACTGGGATTGGGCGGCGGGGCGGCGTTCGCGGTGGTGAAAGCCACCGCCGCCTCGGTGGGCGGCCAGCCCGCCTGGAACGCCCGGACGCTGCGCTGGCTGGGCATTCTGGTGGTGCTGCTGATCGGCTGCGGCCTGAGCAGCTACTACGTGCACATGTACGGCGAGAGCGACGAAGACGATGAGGACCAGGACCAGGATCAGTCGGTGGCCTCGATGATCGTGCCGGCGGCGCAGGGAATCTCGCTGACACGGCCCGCCGAAACCCCGCGGCACTCCGGCGGGCCGTCCTCCGATTCCCCTGGAGGCGGCGCCAGGACGGCGCCCATTGCTAAGACCTTTGAGCGGACAAATCCACTACAGCTCAGGACGGCAATTCGCGGGTAGGGGTGGGGAGGCCTCGGCGCGGCGCCCGGCGCCCGGTGAGATCAAAGCCGTTGCCGTGGTAAGCATGAATTTTGCCGGCAGCACCGATCCGCCGCCGTTGGTTGCCATCCCGGTGATCCTACCGTATGCGGCGTGATATTCTGTTTCTGGTTCACTCATCCTTACATATGGGAGGCTCTCCGTGAGAGTCGGCGTATTCACTCCTCTACTATCGCAACTGTCCCTGAACGACGTTCTGAAGAAGCTGAAAACTTTGCAGATCGACACGGTCGAGCTGGGCACCGGGAATTATCCGGGCGACCCTCACTGCAAGCTCACCATGCTCGACGATGCCGCCGCGCTCGCCGAATTCAAAGCCCGGATGGACGAACACGGTTTCTCGATCAGCGCCCTGAGCTGCCACGGCAACCCGCTCCATCCGGACGCCGAGCGGGCGCGCCACGACCAGGAAGTCAGCCGAAAGACCATTTTGCTGGCCGAGAAACTGGGCGTTCCGGTGGTGATCGATTTCAGCGGCTGCCCGGGCGATTCGGCGCATTCCAAATGGCCCAATTGGGTGACCTGCCCGTGGCCGCCGGATTACCTGGAAATCCTGAAATGGCAGTGGGACGAGGTGGTGACGCCGTATTGGACGAAACACGCCCGCTTCGCCTCCGATCACGGGGTCAAAATCGCCATCGAAATGCACCCCGGGTTTGTGGTTTACAGTCCCGAGACGATGCTGAAACTGCGCTCCATCGCCGGCCCCACGATCGGCTGCAACTACGATCCCAGCCACATGTTCTGGCAGGGCATCGACCCGATTGCCGCGATTCGCGTGTTGGGCGACGCGATCTTCCACGTACACGCCAAGGACACCCAGATTTACGAGCGCAACCTGCCGCTGACGGGCGTGCTGGACACCAAGAGCTACACCGACGAGCGCAACCGCGCCTGGATTTTCCGCACCTGCGGTTACGGCCACGGCGAGGAGTGGTGGCGCGAGTTCGTCTCGACCCTGCGCATGTTCGGCTACGACTACGTGCTTTCGATCGAGCACGAGGACAGCATCCTTTCGCCCGAGGAGGGTCTCTCGAAAGCGGCCGGCTTCCTGAATGGACTGGTAATCCGCCAGCAGCCCGCCGCCGCGTGGTGGGTGTAGCGCGGGGCGGGGCCGGTGACGGGCGGGTAAACGCCGCGTGGGTGTAGCGCCGGGCGAGGCCGGCGACTGGCGGGTAAACGTCGCGTGGTGGGTGTAGCGCCGGGCAGGGCCGGTGACGGGCGGGTAAGCGTCGCGTGGGTGTAGCGCGGGGCGCGGCCGGTGACTGGTGGGTCGACCGGCCGTGTGCCTTTTCGTGCCACGGGTTATAATCCGTGGGTAGCCCATGCCACCCGTTCAACGGGCCCCGAGCCGAAGCGCCCAGGAGGCCCGCGCGGCGATTGAGAGCTTCCTCAAGAATTGTCAGCAGCCCGCGCTGCTGGAACCGGGCGATGAACTGCTTCCCCTGACGGGCGATAATTTCGCGCTGGAGTTGCGCGGATCGCGCCTCACGCTGCAGGCCTGGGACCGCACGCGCAACCTCACCCGGCGGGTGACGGCATTCAAAGAGCCGACCTCCGCGCGCCTGGAAATCGTGGTGGAGCGCTTCGCGCGGCGGGAGGGGCAACTCTTCCTTCTCGACATGGCGCGGCGGCCGGGGGCCGATTTGGGCCGCCGCAGCGGACGGCTGGTATTCCGCGAGCGCTTCCGCCTGTTTCTGCGGCGCCAGTTTCCGGAGTGGAAGCTGGCCGAACTCTCGACGGAAGCCAATCTGGAGGCGAGCCTCTCGCCGGCCTATCCGCGCGCCTTCCTGCGGCATGGAGGACATGGGTGGGCGGCCATTGCCTGCGCGCCGGAGGGCGACGCGGCGGCAGTGCTTTCCTTCGGCCTGATCTGGCTGGATTATTTGCGCGCCCGCGAAAAACGCGTTTCGCTGGCCGGGCTGGCGGTTTACGTGGCGGCCGGGAAGGAGCGCGCCGCCGCGCTGCGGGTGCTGTGTTTGAACCCGGCGGCAGCGCGCTTCGAACTGTTCGCGTACACCGAGGACGACGCGGTGCTGCGGGTGGATCCGCGGGACCACGGCAACCTGGATACCCGCCTGGAACCCTGCCGGCGCGCCGATGCCAACGCGGTGGAGGGCTGGGAGGCGCTCTCCGCGCAGCCGGGGGTCGAGCGGATCGCCCTGCACGATGGCCGCATCAGCCTGCGGGTGCGGGGCCTGGAATTCGCCGAGCTTTCTCCCGCCGGCCTGCTGTTCGGATTGCACGAACGGCATGCGGCGGGTGAATCGCAAGCCGCCGAAATCGCGCGGCTGGCGTGGGAACTGGACCGCGCCCGCTCGCCGGAATCGGCCGACCGCCTGCATCCGCTGTACCGGCAGTCGCCGGAGGCCTGGCTGGAATCGCAGGTGCGGTCCCAGATTCAGACCGTGGATGCCACGCTGTTGCGGGATCCGGTTTACGGGCAGGTGCCGGCGCTGGCGGGGGGCGATCGGGGGGTGATCGACCTGCTGGCCGCGGACCATACCGGCCGCCTGGCGGTGCTGGAGTTGAAGGCTTCCGCCGATCTGCACCTGCCGCTCCAGGCCCTGGATTACTGGATCCGCGTCAAGTGGCACCTGGACCGCGGCGAATTCCCGGTGCACGGATATTTCCCGGGAATCGAGCTGCGAAACGAACCGCCGCGGCTGCTGCTGGTCTCGCCGTGCCTGGAATTTCACCCCTCCACGGAGACGATTTTGCGCTATTTCTCACCGGCCATCGAGGTGGAACGAATCGGCCTGGCGGTAGAATGGCGGAAGGGCTTGCAAGTTATGTTCCGCCTGGCTGGCGCCGACGAGCCCCGCTGAAATCCACTATGCTACGCACTCTGAGGCAGGCTCGCGCCGCTCTTTCCATGCTCCGGCCCGAGGAGGTTCGCAGGCTTTCGGATCGCCCGGTCCGTTTCGGCCTGGTGGCGGCCGACGATTGGGGCTACGCCGAGATGGAGAATTTTCTGCTGCCGGACAGCATGCCCCGCCGGCTGCGGCTGGAACGCGCCGGGCAGGTGCATCGGGCAGGCGAAAGCGGCGCCCCGGAAACCGTGGACATCGTGCTCTACCAGCGGGACATTCCGCCGGCCGAGGGGGTCTTCAGTTTTAGCGGCGAAGACCCGGACGCGGCGATCCACCAGATCCTGGCCGCGCATGAGGACCTGGCCCTGCCGCTGGCGAGGCAATTCCCCTGCTTCCGCAAGCCCGTGGTGGAGGACGTCATTCAGACGATCTCGCGCGAGAACGCGCTGTTTGCCATCACCACGGCGCTGCCCAATGTGATTCCCAGTATGATCGAGCTGCCCTGGGTTTTTGGCGAATTCGCCTCCGATACGGTGTTTCTTACCGCCAATCAGATCCGCATGACTTTCACGATTGCGGCCGCCAGCGGGCGTGAAGTGGGCCTGGCGCATCAGAAGGCGGAGATTGCCTCGCTGGCGGCGGGCGCCTTTGGATGGCGGGCGCTGGCCCGCGAGCTGGCGGGGATGATCCCGCTGGGCGAGGGGCTGATTCCCAAGGGAGCCATCGCCTATGCCGCTACCTTCATGATCGGCAAGGGTTTGGAGCATTTCTACCACGCCCATGTACCCTATACGCCGGAGCAGCGCGTCAACACCTACAAGCAGGCGCTGGAACGAGGTAAGTCCATGCTGCGGCAGATCCGCGGGTCCGGGCAGGAGAAATCGGAAGAACCCGCGGAAGAGGCCCAATAGGCCCGCTGGGCGCTTCGACGGCTCTGCCATAAAATTAGAGGCTAACCGATGACCGCATCGCGCCTTTTTTCAATTCTTTTGTGGGGCAGGCCTTCGGCTTGCCTTGGACAGGCTGAAGGCCTGTCCCACCAGCCCTGGGTTTGTCGCCGGGTCTTGATGACGGTCTGTTTAGTGGCCTGCGCGACGGCCGCGTGGGCCGACAACATCATCATGAAAGACGGGCGCGTCTTCACAGGGACCTACCTGGGAGGCACGGCGCGGCAGATCCGCGTGGATCTGGGCAACGAGGTGCGCACCCTGGACATTGCGGATGTGGCGCGCATCGAATTCAACACCGGCGCAACCTCGTCCGCGCCGACGTCCACGCCCAGCCCCGAGCCGGCCGCATACCCGCCCGTCGCGGCGCCGCCGCCTCAGCCGCCGCCATCCGACCCCGATCCCGACCGCCCGGTGCTGCGGCGCGCGCCGGGTGCGGAAGATCCCAGCCAGCCGGTGGCTCCGCCGCCCGATAGCGGCGCCCCGGCGGTGCATTCCGATTCCGGCCAACCGGCTCAGCCAGCCGGTCCCGTGCAGCTTGCCGCGGGAACCAATCTGGAGATTCGCCTGATCGACGCGGTGGATTCCAAGACGGCCAGCCCGGGACAGAGTTTCGCCGCCAGCATGGATCAGCCCGTGGTGGTGAACGGGACAACCGTAATTCCGAAGGGCGCGGATGCGGTGATGCGCCTCCTGGAAACAACGCCTTCGGGCACGTTTACCGGCCGCACGGAAGTGGCGCTGACGCTGATCTCGGTCAAGGTCAACGGCCACTACGTGCCCATGAATACCCAGACGGTCACGCGCGTCAGCGATCCGCGCGGCCAGCAGACGGCCAAGGTGGTGGGCGGCGCGGCGGCGGTTGGGGCGATTATCGGCGCCATCGCCGGCGGCGGTAAGGGAGCGGCCATCGGAGCAGGTGCGGGAGGCGCGGCGGGGGCGGGAGCGCAGGCCATTACCAAGGGTCAAAGGGTGAAAATTCCCTCCGAAACGAGGCTCACGTTTACCTTGGACAAGCCGGTCAGCTTTTGACGCTGCATGCCCCAACCAACCTGTATTGTGACCGGGGCCAGCCGGGGAATCGGACGCGCGGTGGCCGCCGAAATGGCCCGCACGCACCGCGTGATCGGCACCTATCGTTCGCGCAGGGACGCGGCCGAGGAGATGAGCCACGCAACCGGCTGCGAGATTTTTCCCTGCGACGTGGCGTCCGGCGAAGACCGGGCCGCGCTTCTGCGCTTTGCCCGCGAGCGCTTCGAACAATTGGACCTGCTGGTGAATAACGCCGGGGTGGGGCCGCGCGAGCGGCGCGACCTGCTGGAGGCCACCGAGGAGAGCTTCGACGAGCTGATGGCCACCAATTTGAAGGGGCCGCATTTCCTCACCCAGCAGGCCGCCCGCTGGATGGCCGAGCGGGGGCAGGGACGGATTGTTTTCGTCACCTCGATTTCGGCTTACACGGCTTCGGTGAACCGCGGCGAGTATTGTATTTCCAAGGCCGGGCTGAGCATGTCGGTGGCGCTCTTCGCCGAGCGCCTGGCCAAGGCGGGAGTGCAGGTGTTCGAAATCCGCCCCGGGATTATCCGGACCGATATGATCGCGCGCGTGGAGCAGGTGTACGAAGCCAGGATTGCGGGCGGGTTATTACCGCAGGCGCGCATGGGCGAAGGCGCGGACGTGGCCAAGGCGGTGCGGGCGATTGCCGATGGGCTGCTGGATTATTCGACCGGGCAGGTAATCAACGTGGATGGCGGGTTTCACCTGCGCAGTCTCTGATTAGCTTCAAGCCCGCTTGCGCACCTGGTGCCTATGCAGCACCACCCGCGCCATGCGGAGATTGGCAGCGTCGATCATGCGTCCGTGAAGGCTGGCGGCGCCGCGCCCGGCGGAGACTGCCTCCTGGTAGGCCCTGACGGTCTCTTCGGCCTGCGCGACTTCCTCGGGCGATGGCGAGAAGGCGGCGTTCACCGTTTCGATCTGCGCCGGATGGATGCACTGTTTGCCATCGAAGCCCATGGCGCGAGCCACCGCGCAGGAGCGCTCGAAGCCCGGGCGATCGCGAAACGCCGCGTACGGCCCGTCCATGGCCCGCAGGCCATACGCCCGCGCGGCGGCCACGATGGTGTGCATGACGGCGTGCCAGCGGTGGCCCGGATAGGCGGCATCGTGCGCGTCGGGTTCCCCGATGGAGGCGGACGGCATGCGCATGGAGGCAGCATAATCGCCGGGGCCGAAGATCAGCGCTTCGAGGCGCGGCGACGAGCGGGCGATCTCGCGAATGGCCAGGAATCCGGCGGCGGTTTCGATCTGCGCTTCGATGCCGATGGGCCGGGAGAAGCCGCGGTACTGCTCGATTCCGCCGAGCAACCGGTGGACGAAAAGCACGTCCTCGGCGGC
>JASHSS010000287.1 GCA_030038565.1 Bryobacteraceae bacterium | reverse complement strand
GGCAGCATCGTGGCGGATGTGGCGCGGGAGCGCGGCCACGGTGTGCGCGCCTTCGACATTCAGGAAAACGAGCGCGCGGCTGCGCTCACGGCGCCGAATTTGGCCGGAATCGACGTGGTGATCGACTTCACCGAGCCGGCAGCGGCCGTGGAGAACATGCGCGCGGTTCTGGCGCTGGGCGGGCGCATCGTGGTGGGGACAACCGGCTGGTACGCGCGCCTCGAAGAAATGAAGGCGCTTGCCAGCCAGCGCGGCGGCGGACTGCTCTATGGAAGCAACTTCTCCATCGGCGTGCAAAAGCTCTTCCAGTTGACGGCCGAGCTGGCCAGGCTGGACGGATACAAGTTTTCGATCGACGAAACGCACCACGCCACCAAGCTGGATGCGCCTTCGGGAACCGCGCTGACCCTCAAGGGGATTCTGCTCGCGGCGCGGCCCGGCAGCGACGTTGCCATCGAATCGCATCGCGTGGGCGCGGTGACGGGCGAGCACATCGTGCGGGCTGCGAGCGACAACGACACGCTGGAGCTGCGCCACGAAGCGCACTCGCGGCGCGGCTTTGCGCTGGGCGCGGTGCGCGGCGCGGAGTGGCTGGCCGGCAAACAGGGTGCGTGGGATTTCCGCGAGATCTTCGACCAGCTGTAGAGACCGGCGCTTCCAATGAAACCTTGAGCACGCGCAGCTTGGCGCAGGCGAGGACGCCCGCACTGCCGACCGGAAGGATCCCGGCGCTACGGAGCTCCCATCGCGCTCGCGGTGCTACTGCCCCGCGCGCGCTTTCATCAGGTCCGCCAGGTAGTCCGGCTTCGATTCGTCGCGCACCAGGTGCGGGAAACGTTCGCCGCCGTGATAGTCGACGGTCGCGGTGCGGTAATAATCGTCGTCGACCACCAGAAGCGTGATGGGCGCAGTGGAATCCTTCGCGGCCTTGATGGCGTCTTCGAGCAGGTCGGATGTGTAGACGCGACCGTTCACGCCGACCACTTTCATCCCCGGTGAAATGCCCGCCTCAAAGGCCGCGCCGCCGACCACCGAATCGGCGACTCTGCCGTCTTCGCCCAGTTGCAACCCGATGGAGTAGACGTCGCCGCCACCAAAGTGCCGGCCCGGCAGCGCGCTGTGCTTGTCATTGAACTCAACCTTCCAACCGGCGTTCACCAGGCCCGCGTCCGGCGTTGCGGGCGACGTGGATTCGAGGTGCTTGTGGAAGAACGTGGCCCAGTCGTACGGCGCCACCTGGTTCAGCGCGTCGACCAGCTCATCAAACGTGTACGGCTTGACTTCGGCGCCGTTGTTGGTGCCGCCGTGAAATGCGTGGCAGAAGTCGTCGATCGATTTTTGTCCGTTTGTCACGCTGTGGATGATGGTGGCGACTTCAAGCCACAGCATGTCGCCTTCGTCGTAGTAGTCGGTGCCGCGGCGCCAGTTAGTCCAACCTCCGCCGCCGAAGCCGCCCGAACCGATGACCGCCGTCGCCGTGTCCTGGAGCGGGCGCCAGGTGCGGCCAGGACGGCCCGGACCCAGCATGGCAGCGGCGTTGGCCAGAAATTCGCGATACTGCTCGGGCGTGAAAAGGCCGCTGCGCGCGGCCAGCAGCGGGCCCAGATACTCGGTGAGGCCCTCGTACACCCACAGCAGATCGTCCTGCATGGGCTTTTCAAAATCGGGCGTGGCCAAATCGGCGGGCCGGCGGAATTTGCCGTTCCACGAGTGCACAAATTCGTGCGGCAGCAACGAGCCCACCATTACCCCGGCGCCTGGACCAATCAGCGCGCGCTCGGGCAGCCGGCTATCGTTCGACTCGTGATGCTCCAGGCCGAAGTGCGCCACATGATCGCTGAGCGTGAGTAGGAAATGGTAGTAGCGATAGTGGCGCGTGCCAAACAGCTTGCCCGATTCGGCAACCAGATTGGTCAGCTCCTTCTGCATTTCGGGGCTCATGGCCAGGTCGTCTTCGGCATCGGCCACCAGGTCGATCTCGTGGTGCATGGGCTCACCGGGCGGCGTGAGATCGATCGCCCGATAATACTGGCCGGCGATGACGGGTGAGTCGACCAGCATGTCGAGCGAGATGGGTCTGAACGAAACCTGGTTGCCCGATTCCTCGGCGACAGGAAGCGCGGTCCCGTATTTCCATCCCTGGGGCAGCACCAGCCTGGCCTGGTACATGAGCTGCGCGGCGGGCGTGCCCGCCGGATAAAGAAGCGCCTCGTTCCATTCCAGCACCATCAGCTTGTCGGTGGCCGAAAAGCCTTCGGGCTCGATCACGTCGTAGTTGGCGACAAGTTGCGTTGCGCCGGCGGGAATGTCGAGATGAAAGGTAAAGACGTCGAGCGTGTCGCGCTGCCAGGGGATGGTTTTGCCCGCTGCTTCAAATTTGAGCCCGGTCACGCCGGTGACGGGGCCGTCGGGGCCGTGCTCGCCCGGAATCCACTTGGGAAAATAAAGCGTGAGCTGGCCCGGCTGAACGGGAATGGCCAGGCGCGCGTGCAGAAGCTTGCGCGGGCTTTGCGTAGCGTCGACCACCAGCGAAATGGTCTGGCCGGCTTGCGCGACGGCCATGGGCGCGGCAAGCAGCACGAGCAACGAGAAAAGAAACGCAAGACGAGCGCGGGCAAAGCGCAGGCGGAATGGGCTCATGGGGCTCTCCTTCAAGGCAGGGGAAGCTTCGAAATCAACTCACCCGCGCATCATAACAGCCCGGGTCGGCCTCTACCCTTTCTCCAATCCGCAGGCGCAAACTCCGGATTGGATGAGTCACCCGCAAAGATCAGAGCCGTGTTAAAAAATCGCGCGATTTTGCTGTGGATTTCGCAATTTTCTTCCACCGGCGGGC
>JASHSS010000286.1 GCA_030038565.1 Bryobacteraceae bacterium | reverse complement strand
GGCGACGTCCCACCGGCAATTGAGTTGGGCCGAAGAGGACCGGTACAAAGAACGGACCTTGATCGAGCGAGTCAACGGCCGATTGAAGGATGAATTTGGAGGGCGGATGATCCGGGTGCGAGGGGCGGCCAAAGTGATGGCGCATCTGATGTTTGGGATTCTGGTGCTGACGGTCGATCAACTCCTGCGGTTAGGAGTCCCCGGCTCATGACGGCGATCTGGACAATCCTGAGACTGGCGTCGGCTGATCGGACCGTCTGGGCGTGGTCAAAGAAGGGAGGTGTGTCTATGCAAGCGCGAGCAAGCCCGAGAAAACGGTTCTGAGCAAGTAGATCTCCAAATATCGATCTAAGCAGACCCTTAATTACCTGTTTAGACAATTTTGGAGCCGAGTTTTGCAAGCCGTTCACCAAACTCGCCAGCTTTCTTCCAAACCGGCTCAACAACTTACAGACCGCTGCCCACGGAACGGCGGAGACCGCATGCTACTCTGAGCCTGTAAATAAGGCTGCTCGCTCGCCGAGCGCAGCCCGTTTCGTAGAGTGCGTACCGGCGCCCGATACTGGCCAGGGGCTTTAAAGCCGGACCAACGCGCATTCGAGCGTTTGGAAGGCGGCCGTAAGCGGCATGTTCCCTCTTGGGCGGGGGAAACGCTCCTTTCGAGGAGCACGGAACCGGTTCCTGATGCCCCGGCGCGGTGGGCGCCGTCGGAAAAGAAAGAAATCGCGGTAAAAAACGAACCTCGGAGACACCCGGCGGCACGGCTGCGGCACTTGCGCCACAGCCTGGTCCGCCGGGCGCCCTGCGCTTACCCGGGGCCCTCGCTCCAGGCCTACACTTCCACAGTCTCGGCAACGGGCTTGGCCCGTTTGGCGGCCGGACGCTTGCGCGCGGCTTTGGCCTTGGGCGGTTCGTGCGCCTTCGCCCCTTTCGGTGTCTTAACCACCAGGTCCAGAATGGCCTGTTGCGATTCCACCAGGCCATCCACGGTTTGGCGGGCCCAGTCTCCCAGGGTCTTCGCCGAAATCGGGTTCAGAGCGTCCAGGGTTTCGCCGGCGGTCTTGGCATTCACCTTGAGTTGCTGTGTGGCGACATCCAGCAGTTTCTTCTGGGCGTCGATGTAGGCCTCCGCGCTCTGCCGCGCCAATTCGGTCAATTCGGTCTTCTTGGCCGCGGCCTTCCCGTTGCTCCCCTTGCCGGTGGCATGGGCGGTTTGTTCCGCCAGCACGTCGAGGAACTTCTTCTGGTTGCGCACGAAGTTTTCCATGCTTTCGCGCGCCATTGCCGTCAGGTGGAGGCCTTCAAACGGCTCGCCGGACTTGGCCGAATCGATCCACTCGTCGGCCTGCCGCGCCGCCAGGGTCAGAAAATGCTGTTGCATGCCGATGACCGTGTCGATGCCGCGGCTGAACAACTCCGTCATCGCCGTCACCGGGGCCGACTTCGCGGCGCGCTCCTTGACCACCGTGCTGACAATTTCGTTTTGGCGCTGCGCCAGGTTCAACAGCACCCGCTCGGCGGCAATGAAATTCGAGATGCCCTCGCCGGCCATTTCGGTGGCCGCCGTGCGCGCCACGTTGCGCGCTTCCACCAGCCGCTCCTGGAAGGCGCCGATGGTCTGGGCGTTTTGCCGCATCACCAGATCCATCAGGATCCGCTGAGAGGCGAAGAAACTTTCAGTTCCCTGCCGCAGCCAGCCCGCCAACATGGATAGGGGGGAAGGCTCCCGGCCCGGAACGGTTTTCTCTGGCATGAACTTGACTCCTTTTTGCTGCAATGCAGCATGTCAGCTCAAATATAGACCTAAAGGTCTTTTTATGTCAATATGGAATTGTTGAACGCAGCGCAGCAAAAAACCCCGGCCGGCCCGCGCTGGAAGCCGGGGCGCGATGCTGGGAAAGGCTGCCATGCTGATTAAGAAATATCCCAATCGCCGGCTCTACAACACTTCCTCCCGGGCCTACGTCAACCTGAACGACCTGGCCGCGCTCATCCGGCAAGGGCAGGAAATCCAGGTGGTGGACGCCAAAACCGGCGAGGATGTGACCCGCGTGGTGCTCACCCAGATCATCGTGGAAGACGCCAGGGAAGCGCCCACCGGGTTGCCGCTGGAACTGCTGCGCCAGTTGATTATGGCGTCCGACCGGGCGGGCCGGGAATTTATCATGTGGTATCTGAAGTCCGCCCTCGATGCCTACGAAAAAGTGCAGGGCGCGGTGGAGAACCGGCTCAAGAACGTCGGTTCGGCGGCCCTTTCGCCGCTCCACCTGGTGAAGAACCTGCTCACCCCGCCGCCCGCTCCGGGCGCGGATGGGGAAATTGAGCATCTGCGCCGCCGCGTGGCGGAGTTGGAACGGCGTGAGCGAAAGCCGCGGCCCCACGGCAAACGCCGCCAGGCTTAGGGGGAAAACCGCGGCGGTCGCCCCTTGCGGCCGCGTCCCGGAAAGGTGTTCGGAGCCGCGGGGTGACGGAGCGATCGGCGATCCGCCGCCGCTAGCCAGCTGAGGATTGCATGAAACCGACCATCCAGCCCGGAATCCCGGGGGCCCTCGATGGGGGGCCGCTGGCTCTCTGGGCCGCTCAATTCGCCGCCACCGAACCCTCCCAACGCATCCCGCTGGTGGAAGCGGCTCTCCAGGGCAGCGGCGGCCGGTACTGGCGGCGCGCCATTGGCCAGTGGATCGGGCGCCTGGTCCCGGTGGAGATCCTGGTGCCCGATTCCGCCGCCCCATGGCGTCCCCTCGTCCGCGACGCTTTCCAATTCGTCTTCACGCACCTCTCGATCCGGCGCCTGGCCACCAAGGTAGTCGCGCAATTCGACCTGCCCCCGGATACCCCGCCCGAACAGCGCCTGCTCCGCCTGATCAATAAGATGCCCGGGCTGCAAAAAGTCGGGCAAGTCCTGGCGCGCAACCGCCGCCTGCCTCCGAAACTGCGACAGGCGCTCTCGGAGTTGGAAAACGGCATGTCCGACGTGACCTCCGAGGAGGTCCGCGGCCTGATCGAAGAACGGCTGGGCGGCCGCCTGGCCGAGTACGCCGTCGAGCTGGAATCCGCCATTCTCTCGGAAGCCAGCGTCAGCGCGGTGATCCGCTTCACCTGGTGCTATCCCGGCCGCGAACGCGAACAGGGCGTCTTCAAAGTCCTCAAACCCTACGTGCCTGAGTGCTTCGACGAAGATATAACCCTGCTGCAGAAGTTGGGACTTTACCTGGCTTCGCCGCGGCGCGGCTACGGCTTCGCCATCCGCGAGGTCAGGGAGATGCTGGCCGAGGTGCGCCTGTTGCTCGAGCACGAGCTGGATTTCCGCCGCGAGCAGTCCAGCCTGCTCGAAGCCGTCCAGATGTATCGCGCCAGCATCGGAATCCGCGTGCCGCGGTTAATCCAGCCCCTCTCCACCGCCGACGTCACCGCCATGAGTGCGGAAGAGGGCGTGAAGGTGACCGAGGCCTTCCCCCGCTCGCCCATCCGCCGCGAACGCGTGGCCGCCCAATTGATTGAAGCCCTGGTGGCCGCTCCGTTCTTTTCGCGCCAGGACCCGGCCCTTTTCCACGCCGATCCGCACGCCGGCAACCTGCTCTACGATGAAACCAACCGCGAACTGGTAATCCTGGACTGGGCCCTCGCCGAAAAGCTCAGCCTGGAAGCCCGCCGCCAGCTGGTGCTGCTTTCGGTGATGATGACCCTGCGCAACCGCGAGGGCGTGGGAAAGGCCATCCGCAATCTCGCGCGGAGCGCCGGCCGCCCCAATCGCGCGCGCTTCCGCACCATCGACACTTGCGTGGACCGCTTCTTCGAACATCTGCCGCCCGGCGCCTCCCCGGGCACCCTGGACGCCATGCGCCTCCTGGACCGCCTGGCGCTCGATGGCGTACACTTCCCGCCGCCCCTGTTTCTGTTCCGCAAGATCGTTCTCACCCTGGACGCCGTGCTGCACGATGTCGCCGGGCACAGCGTGCCCATCGACGACGTCCTGGTGCGCCAGTATCTGACGCGCTCGGCCGCCAGTTTGGGTTTGTTCCACGCTCCCCTGGCGGGCAAGGATTTCGCGGCCATTCCCTGGAACGCGCTGCTGTACCCGCTGCGCCGCGCCGGCTGGTTGACCTGAAAGACCTCAGCTTACAAACCAGAACCGCTCGGTGAGCTTCAGCAGCTTGAGCACCTTATACACGTCCCCATGGACGCCGCGCAGCGCCACCTTAACCGAATGCTCCCCGGCCAGCGCCGCCAACTGCTCCAGCGCCGCGGCGGTCTTCGAATCGATCCGCCCCACCACGGAAAAATCCACAAGCACTTCGCCCGTCCCGCTCGCGGCCCTGGCGGCGGCCAGATCGAGGCCCTCGATCAGCCGTTGGGGTTCCATGGGAATCCACTCCGCATGGGCTGTCATACGCACGACCATTCTTTCGCACCAACCTGCACGGCTGTATCGGCATTGGCCGGACCGCGTCCGCGATACGCGGCCCGGAACAGCTCCACCAGTTCGCTCACCAGCGGCATCCGGGGATTCGAGCGCCAGGAAGGATCGTCAAAGGCGACCTTGGCCAGTTCCGGAAGGGCCCGCTCGAATTCCTCCTCGGAGATTCCCAGTTCCCAGATGGAGCGCGGAACCTCCAGCCGGTCGAGCAACTGCTCGACGGCCAGCACCAGGCTCTTCACCTTGTCCGCCACGGTGTCGCCCGCGAGGCCCAGCAAATCCGCCATCAGGGCGTACTTTTTATGCGCCAGGTACCCGCGCTGGTTGGGCGACGGCATGAACTTGGTGGGCACCGAGGCGTTATAGGCGATCACGTGCGGCAGCATGAGCGCGTTGGCGCGCCCATGCCCCACCCGAAAACGCGCGCCGAAGGCATGCGCCAGCGCGTGGTTCACCCCCACCGAGGCGTTCGAAAAGGCCAGCGCCGCGATGCAGGCGGCGTTGTGCATCATGCTGCGCGCCTCTTCATCCCGCGGATTCTCGTAGGCCATGGGCAGGTACTTGAACGCCAGCCGAATGGCCTGCATGGCATTTGAATCGGTGTAGGGGGATGCGTGGATGGAAACGCCCGCCTCCAGCGCGTGAGTCAGGCAGTCGATGCCGGTGTCGGCGGTAAGGTTCTTCGGCATGGTCATGACGAACTGCGGATCGACGATGGCCACATCCGGGCTCAGCGAATAATCGGCCAGGGTCACCTTCCGCCCGCGCTCCTTATCCAGCAGGACCGCAAAGGGGGTCACTTCGCTTCCCGTTCCGCTGGTGGTCGGAATGGCGATCAACCTTACCTGCCGGTTCTTCGCCGACGGGAATTCCACCGCCCGCTTGCGGATGTCCAGAAACGGCGCGGCCAGTTCGTCCAGGTCGGCTTCCGGCGAGACGTACTTCAGCTTCATGATCTTGGCCGCGTCGATGACCGATCCGCCGCCCAGCGCGATGATCTGGTCCGCGGCATGCATTTTGAGCGCTTCCACGCCTTCCAGGACCGCTTTCACTTCCGGCTCCGCGTCGGGGATGGCCAGCACGCGCACGGGAGTCTCCGGGGGAATCGAGTGCCGCACCTTGTCCAGGTGCCCCATCTGCTCCAGCAGCGGATTGGTGACGATCAAGGTGGAGTGCGAGCGGAAATCGCGCAGGTTCTCCACCGCGTTGAAGTTGAAGTAGATTTGATTGGGAACACGGAACCACATGTGCGCCTGTGTCCTCCGGGCCACGCGTTTGATGTTCAGGTAATGATACAGGTTGACGTTATCGGTGGTGCTGTTGCCGCCGCCGGTCCCGCAGCCGAAGGAAAAGGTGGGGACCATGTCGTTGTAAACCCCACCCAGCGCGCCGATCGATCCGGGCGAATTGGCGATGATCCGCCCCGCGTTGATGGCCTCGCTGAACCGGCGGATGATTTCATCGTCGCGCGAGAACACCACCGCGGTGTGTCCCAGGCCGCCCAAGTGGTTCACATCCACGCACACCCGCAGCGCCTCCTCCGCCGAATGCGCGCGATAGACGGAAATCACCGGACATAGTTTTTCGACCGATAGCGGATGGTCCCGGCCAACGCCCTCGATGGGCGCCACCAGCAGCTTGGTCTCCGGTTTCACCCGCAGCCCGCAGGCGCGGGCGATATCGGTGGCCTTCTGCCCGATAGCCATGGGGCGCAGGAATCCGGTGTCCGGATCGACCAGGGCCTGGCCCAGAATAGCCGTCTCTTTGGCGTTACAGATGTGCGCGCCCAGGTCCGCGAATTTCCGGATCGCCTGGTCGTAGATCTCGTCGTCGATCACCACGGTCTGCTCGGAGGCGCAGATGGTGCCGTTGTCGAAGGTCTTGGAGGTGATGATGTCCACCACCGCCATATCCAGGTGGGCGGTTTTTTCCAGGTACACCGGGGTATTGCCCGGTCCCACCCCCATGGCCGGTTTGCCGGAACTGTAGGCGGCTTTGACCGCCCCCGGCCCGCCCGTGGCGTCGATCAGCTTGACCTCTTTGTGGCGCATCAGGTAGTTGTTATCCGGGATGGTGGGCGATTCCAGGCAGGCGAACACTCCTTCCGGGGCGCCGTGCTTGACGGCCGTCTCGTACATGATCCGGATGGCCTCCCGGCAGCACTGCCAGGCTTTCGGATGCGGTCCGAAGATCACCGCGTTGCGTGTCTTGAGGGCCATGATGCATTTGAACAGCACCGTGGAAGTGGGATTGGTGATCGGCAGAATGGAAAAGATCAGCCCGATCGGTTCCGCTACCTCCACCAGGCCGCGCTCCGGAAATTCGCCGATCACCCCTACCGAACGACGGTCCCGGACGTAGTTGTACACAAACTCGGTGGCCACCATATTCTTGATGGCCTTATCTTCCAGGACCCCGAGCCGGGTTTCTTCAATCGCCAGGCGGGCCAGATATTGCGCCTGGTCCAATCCGGCCAGGACAATCGCCTTGACCAGGCGATCCACATCCTGCTGCGTGTACTGGGTAAATACGGCGGCGGCGGTTCGGCCCCGCCGGACCAGCCCTTCCAGGTATTGAATACGGTCGTCACTGAGACTTTGGGCGTTCTCAGCCATGCGTCCATCCTTCCGGCGCATCACCGCGCGGCAATTACAGATATCAGGATCTGATGAGCCTGATACCATACTGCGCCCGCCGGGAAAGGGTGTCAATGCCGGGGATGCCGGGGGGCATCCGTCCCGCGCGCCGGAGGAAGCGGCGTGGCCCGATTACTTCAGGATGTTTCCTCCGAAATTGAAACAGGGGCCGACCGAAAACCGTGCTGTCAATCGGCCGTTGGTCAGCAGATCGCTGAACAGGTGATCGTAGACCATGTCCGCCTGCGTACGCCATCCGAAATGCTTGGAAAAGAGAATATCGAATCCGCCGCCAAACCCGTAAAACACGACGTTGTCCACTTTCGTCCCGGACGTCGGCACGAGCCCGAGTCCCGCGGGCGGCGGCGTTTCAAAAGCCTGCACGACAAGGGTTTGAATGGGGTCGGTAGGCTTGGGAGTTGCGCTTTCATGAATAATACCGGCGAATATCGGCCGGAAAAACAACGTCACATGCGTGAAGTGCCGGTAGACAAGTTCCGGGCCGGCGGCAAAGGTCTGGGTAGTGGAATGAGCCGGAACTACCAGGGAGTACCCCGCCGGAACCAGCCCCGCGGCAGCCAATTGTCCTAGTTCGGCGGCCAGCGTCTGTTGCAAACTCGGAAGCAACAAGGAGGGGGTGAGCGTTAGGTTGCCATCGGTACGGGTGTAGTCGAATCCCACGGTGAGCCATCTCAGGGGCCGGACTCCAATCTGCGTGCCAAAACCGTTCTCAAAGAGACTGACCTTCGGACTGTCGAGGAACGTATACCCCACAAAAGCGTCAAAACGCTGCACATCGGTCTGCTGCCCACGCAGCGGAACCGCCAGCAGGACCAGCACCAGGGATAGAATGCAGGGAGAAATTATAAAAAACCGGGATCGAGTTAGTCCTCGCGTACCTCCAACATTCGACATGGAACAAACCTCCTTCCGCCAGTAACAGGGTGTGCGGCGCTCCACGCTATCTGCCCTCTTTAGATCGAAGCAGGGGACCGCGTAGTCTGAACAGACGGCCGCAGATGAATCCGTGAAAAGACTACCACAATTTGAGCTACCGAACGCAATTTTTCTGGGTTAAGAACAGAGTTTCCCCCCCAAGTGCAATCTGCGCACCGGCCTCGGCCGCCTCGGCAGGGCTTCGTCCCCGATAAGCGCTCCAGAATAGTCCGGCCAGCTCGCTTATGGGGGCAAGCGCGGGTTCGAGCGCCGAGGGGTCGTCACTCGTACCGCAGCGCCACCATCGGATCGACTCGCGAAGCCCTCCGTGCGGGGGCATAACCGGCCACCGCCGCCACGGCCAGCAGCGCGCACCCGGCCGCGGCGAGGATGGCAGGGTCGTGCGGCGTCACGCCGAAAAGCAGGCTAGCCACCAGCCGCGACAGCCACCAGCCCAGCGGCAGACCCAGCGCAATGCCCGCGGCGCACATTCCCAGGCAATCGCGCAACACCATCCACACGATCCTGGGATGCGAGGCGCCCAGCGACACCCGAATTCCCATCTCGTGGGTGCGCCGCGTCACGTTGTAAGAAATCACCCCGTACAGGCCGATCGAGACCAGCAGCAGCGCCAGGAGTCCGAAGAACCCCGAGAGCGTGGCCAACAGGCGCTCCCGCGCGATGGACGCGTCGATGCGCTGCTCCATGCTGGCTACCAGGTCCACCCGGATGCTCGGGTCGATGGCGCGCAGGCGTTCGCGGATCAGGCTGGCGGCGACGAGCGGATCGCCGGCGGTGCGAATCTCCAGAACCCGCAAGTCGCCCTGGCGCTGCAGAAATGGCAGGAAGAAAGTCGCCCGGGGAGCCTCTTTGACGCTATCCAGCTTCACATCCTTCACCACCCCCACAACCTCGATATCGAAGTTGCCGCTCCTACCCACTCCGAAATGCCGTCCCAGAGGATTTTGATCCGGGAAAAAACGGCGCGCGAACGATTCGCTGATCACCGCCACCTTGGGCGCGGTCTGGTCATCTTCGAGCGTGAAATCGCGGCCCATCCGCAGCGGGATTCCCATGGTCTTGAAATACCCGGGTCCCACGGTGTCGTAACGGAAGTTCATGCGCTTGCCCGGAAGGGGCGCGACGCCGGGCAGGGAGATGCCGGTATCCGAGCCGCAGCCCATGAACACAGCGCACTCGGCGAAGCTGGCCGCGCGGACGTCGGGCGCGGAATTGATGGCATCGAAAACCTGCCGGGCGAGGCTGCTGAGCGCCGTCCCGTTATAGCCTGCCCAGCGCGGGTCGATCTGCATGAGCAGCAGGCGGTCGCGGCGGAATCCGGTATCCACGCTGCGCAGGCTGTGCAGGCTGCTCAGGAACAGGCCCGCCCCCATCAGCAACAACAGCGAGACGCAAGTCTGTACGGCGATCAGCGGGCGGCCAAGCGGCGAACCCGCGGTCAGTCCGGCGGAGGCCGTTTTCAGGGCCGGTCCCGGATTCAGGCGCGAGGCTCTCCACGCGGGTGCGATGCCGAAGAGCAATCCGGTAGCCAGCGAAATCGCCGCGGTGAAGGCCAGCGTGCGAATATCCGGCGCCAGGTGGAGTGGAATCGGCTCCGGCTGGCTGGAGGCGAGGCGCAACAGTAGCCCGCTGCCCCACTGCGCAAAGGCCATGCCGCACAGCCCGCCGGCGAAGGCCAGCAAGAGACTTTCGGTCAGAAGCTGGCGCACCAGGCGCGTGCGCCCGGCGCCCAGCGCCAGCCGCAGAGCCAGTTCCGGGCGGCGGGCGGCGGCCCGCGAGAGCAGCAGGTTGGCCAGGTTGGCGCAGGCGATCAACAGCACCAGCGACACCACCACCATGAGCACCTGGAGCGGCTTCGAAAATTTGGCGCGCAGTTCATCCAGGCCTTTGGCGGCCGGCAGAAGCTCGACCGCGGTGCGGTCGGGACCCTTGCGATTCCGCCCCGGATGCAGCTCCGCATCGATCTGCTGGTAGAGCACATCCATCTCCGCCGCAGCCTGCTCCATCCGCACGCCCGGCTTCAGACGGCCGACCGTGTTCAGCCACCATTCGTTGGCGGAATGGAGCGCCTGTTCGTCGCGCGTGATCGCCCCGACCATCATGATCGGCACCCAGATATCGGGCGCATAGCCCACCGTGGTGCCGAAAAATTCCGCCGGCGCGACGCCCACGACGGTAAACGGCAGGCCGTTGATGCCGACCGTCCTCCCCACGATGGATGGGTCGCGGCCCATGCGCCGGCTCCAATAGCCGTAGCTCATCACGGCCACCGGGTGGGCGCCGGGGGTCGCATCGTCTTCCGGCCGCAGCAGCCGCCCCGCCGCCGCTTCGACGCCCAGCACCGAAAAATAGTTGCCCGAGACGGGCTGCACATTGGCCGATTCCGGGGCGCCGCTATTCATCCTGATCTCGGCCCGATCCACGCCGCTCGCCGACGCCACCAGCCCTTCCAGGGTCCGCGTCCGGTCGCGCAAGCCGGTGTAAACCAGGTAAGGGATCTCCGTGGGTTTCAGATACACCAGCCGCTCCGGCTCGCGCACCGGCAGGTCTTTCACCAGCACGGCATCGAACAGGCTGAAAATGGCCGTGTTGGCGCCGATGCCCAACGCCAGGGAGAACAGGCCCACGAGCGTCAACCCGGGGCTGCGCCGCATGGTCCGAAAGGCATAGGAAAGGTCCGCCCGGAGCCGCTCCAGGGATGCCCATCCCCACATTTCACGGGTGGCCTCCTGAATCAGCGCGGTGTTGCCGAGCGCGCGCTGCGCGGCGTAACGGGCTTCGCCTGAGGGTAAACCGCCCTCCCGCAATTCCCCGGCCTCCAGGTCCAGGTGCGAATGCAACTCCCGTTCCAGGTCCCGCTCCCGCGATTTCCGGCTGCGCCAGCGCATCTCGTCCGCCCTCCCTTGGTAGACATTCTACCAACGGAGGGTAGGACGATCCACCGGCATTTCGGTTAGCAGGGTTGGCGCGGCCGCCGGCTACTCTTTCAAGGCGTTTTCGTCGTACCAGGGGCTGCGCAGGCTGCGGTCGCCTTCTTCGTCCAACTGGAAACCGGCATGTTCGTTCAGGTTGAGATGGAACCTCACCCGCCGCCCCACGCTATCCCAGTAAATCCGCCCTTCCAGTTCCTTCCCGATGAGGTTCTCCAACTCGCTGAAGTACTGCTCGGGGAACACGAAAGCCGGCCGGTGCTGTTGCTCCGCTTCGGCGGAAGTAATCACGTCCACCGAGCGGCAATAGCATTTGGTGACCGGCGCCATGCGGTCTTCCTCGCCCAGGACGCGGGCTTCGGACCGCCGGATCTTGACCAGCCTGCCTCCCCGCAGTTCCACGGAGTCGTAGTCGTGGGGGGTGTTCTTGGGCGCAGCCAGGGTCATTTAAGACAAGTATAGCTGAAATCGGTGGAACGCCGGCTTGGCCGGAAAGCGAAGTTCCCGCTCGGCCAGAACCGTTCGCTCGGCATCCGATGATGTGTGGCTGGCGCCCGCAGCCGATCGGTGGGAATAATACGGTCATGCGCATTCGGCTGATGTGGATGGCGGTCATGACGGTGCTGCCGACTCTGCCGCCCACGGCAACTGCCGCCGCAGGCCCATTCGTAGTGGGCGCCTGCACCCATTTCGGACAGAACAAGGGCCTGCTCCCGGCCAACCTTTCGATGATGCGGCAGGCAGGCATCGGGTCCTTTCGCGACGAGGTCGGCTGGCGGGCGGTCGAGAAAACCAAGGGCCAATACCAGATGCCGCCCGCGTGGGACGAGTTCATCGACGAAGGCCTCCGCGCCGGAATGGAACCCCTGCTCATCCTGGATTACGGCAACCCGCTCTACGACGGCGGCGACAAGCCCCGCTCCGCCGAAGCCATCGAAGCATTCACCCGGTACGCCGAATTTGTGGTGCGCCACTTCAAGGGACGGGTGAAGTGGTACGAGGTCTGGAACGAGTGGGACATCGCCATCGGCAGCAAAACGGCGGGATCGGCCGACGACTACGCCGCGCTGATCCAGGCGGTGTACCCGCGCATCAAGGCCATAGACCCTTCCATCACCGTGTTCGGAGGCGCGCCGACGCCGGGCGGTGTGAAAAACGGCTGGCTCGAGCGCCTGCTCGAAAAGGGCGCGCTGGCCTCCATGGACGCTCTCTCGATCCACACCTATACTTACAGCGAGAGCGGACGGGCGCGCGGTCCGGAAGCCTGGGCCGAATGGATGGCGCAGGTGGAAGCCATGGCGCAGCGGGTGAACGGCGGGAAACCGGTGCCGCTGGAAGTTACGGAAACCGGCTGGCCGACCCAGATTGACCGGCGCGGCACGCCGCCCGAAGTGGCGGCGGCGTACCTGGCGCGGCTGTTCCTGCTGGCCCGGACCATGCCGTTTCTCCACGGCATCTGGTGGTACGACTTTCAGGACGATGGCTGGAACGCCTCGTACAACGAGAACAACTTCGGAATGGTGCGGCCCGATCTCACGCCCAAACCGGCCTGGTTCGCGATGTCGGCGGTAGCGGAACTGGCCGCGCACGGAGAGTATCTCGGCGCGGTCGATACCGGCGACCCGGACGTTCGCATCTTGCGATTCCGCTCGCCGGATGGCGGCCAGACCTGGGCGCTGTGGAGCGCGCATCCCGATGACGGATGGCAGGTCACCCTGAACGCACCCCGCCCCGGCATGCCGCCGCTGACGGTGCGGGAGGCCGGCCGCGGCGCATACCAGCGGGCGTGGGGCAGCCGCAACTGGACCGATGCCCCAGGCGGCGCGGAGGCGCCTGGCCGCATAGACCTGGTGGTGCGCGGCATGCCGTGGCTGGTGAGCGGCGATCTCGAGGGAGTCTCGCTCGCCGGCATCCAGCGACGCGAGGCGGCTGAGTTAGCGCGCCCGTCGCTTTACTTGCAATAGCTCCTATGCAAGCCGCAGCTTATTGCGGTACCGCGTGGGAAAGGCCGCCCTGGAAGTACGCGAACAGGAGAATTCCCGCAGCCACCACGGCCACCAGAACGAGGATCCACAGCACGGTCGCCTTGGAGGAAAGTTCCATGCGCTTATCCCGTACGGTAAACGGGCTCCGGCCCTCAGCCGCTGATCGGAATCTGCCGGTTCTTTTGCCTGGACTCGGCAAGCGGGATCTGCACCTGCAACACGCCGTTTTTGAAATCGGCCCTGGCTTTGTCGGTCTCGGCGCCATCGGGCAGCGGGATCTGGCGATAGAACCGGCCGTAGACGCGCTCGGAGCGGCGCAGGCCGCCTTCCTCGAATTCCCTTTCACGGCGCTTCTCCCCTTGAATCACCAGGCCCTCCGCGCTGCACTCCACTTTGACGTCTTCCTTGCTGAGTCCGGGCAACTCGGCGGTCACTTCAACCTTGCCATCGCGCTCCCGCACCTCCACGGGGGGCGCCCAGGCGCTCTCGCCGGACCAACCGGCCCCTCCGAATAAGGACCACGGACCGAAACCGCTGCCGAAAACCCGGTCCATTTCTTCGGTGAATCGGCGCATCATGCTAAACGGATTGACGCGGAACGGGTCGCGCGAAAGTTCGTAATCCCGCCTGCGCGCTACACTCTGTTGCGGATCGGAAGTTTGAGTCTGCATTTTAGTCTCGGCCATTGATTTTGCTCCTACTCATATTCTGGGAAGCCGCCAGGAGCTGTTCAAGAAAAGCCGGCGTGCCAATGTGCCGCCGGATACCGGCCCCGGTCCGGCTTAAAATAAAATCTGTGATCCCGCTGACCTTTCCGCAGGCCCGTGAGACGGTGCTCGAGCGAGTGCGGTCCCAGGTGCGCTCCCAGGGGCAGCCCGCTGGCGAAACGGTGGCGCTCGAAGAAGCCGCCGGACGGGTGCTGGCGGAAGACGTGGCGGCGGATCGCGATTGCCCGCCGCTCGACCGTTCCGTGCGCGACGGATACGCGGTGCGCGCGAGCGACGTACCCGGGCGATTGAAACTGGCCGGCGAAGTGCGCGCGGGCGAGCGCCACGAGGGGCGCGTGGGGCCCGGCGAGGCCGTGGCTATCATGACCGGCGCGCCCATTCCAGCGGGCGCCGACGCAGTGGTCATGATCGAACACACCACCCGCGAGGATGGCTGGGTGCGCACGGAATCGAGCGCCGAGCCGCGCCAGTTCATCAACCCGCAAGGCTCGGAAGCCGCCGCGCGCGAAACCGTGCTACGCGCCGGCAAGCGCCTGGATTACACCGATATCGCCATGCTGGCGGCTTTCGGACGGGCGCGCATCCGGGTATTCGCGCGGCCGGTGGCGGCCATCGTTCCGACGGGCGACGAAATCGTGGAGATCGGCGAGACGCCGCGCGAGTTTCAGATTCGCAACTCGAATGCGTATTCGCTGGCCGCGCAGGTCGCGCGCGCGGGCGGCCTGCCGCGCCGTCTGCCGGTCGCCCGCGATACCGTGGAAGCCACGCGCCACGCCATTCATCAGGGGCTGGAGGCGGACTTGCTGCTGCTCTCGGGCGGCGTCTCCGCGGGGAAATACGACGTGGTGGAACAAGCCCTGGCGGAACTGGGCGCGGAGTTTTATTTCGACCGCGTGCTGATCCAGCCGGGCCAGCCGCTGGTCTTCGGCAGCGCACAGGGGAAGTTTTTTTTCGGCCTGCCGGGGAATCCCTCGTCCACCATGGTGACCTTCGAGGTGTTCGCGCGCGCGGCCCTGGAACTGCTGGGCGGCCAGGAAGAAACCCTGCTTCCGATGCCCTGGGCGCGGCTGACCCGCGATTTCCACCACCGCGCCGGTCTGACGCGATTTCTGCCCGCGCGGATCAGCGCCGATGGCGGGGAGGTGACCCCGGTCCCGTGGCAGGGATCCGGCGATGTCCCGGCGTTGACCCGCGCCAACGCCTACCTGGTGGCCGACCCGGAGCGGCCCGAATATGCGGCGGGCGACTGGATCCGCATTCTGCTCAAATGAAAAAACTCTCGCACTACGATTCGGGCGGCAGCCCCCGCATGGTGGACGTTTCCGCCAAACCGGAGACCCGCCGCGTGGCGCGTGCGCACGCCTTTGTGCGGATTGGGGCGCAAGCCCTGGCCGAGCTGCCACGCAACCCCAAGGGCAATCCGCTGGAGATCGCGCGCATCGCCGGAATTGCCGCCGCCAAGCGGACCAGCGAGCTGATTCCGCTGTGCCATCCGCTGATGCTGACGCACGCGGACGTGGAAGCCGGGGTGGAAGAGGGCGGCGTACGGATTGTGGCCAGCGCCTCGACCACCGGGCCGACGGGCGTCGAGATGGAAGCGCTGACGGCCGCCACGGTGGCCGCTCTGACGGTCTATGACATGCTGAAGGCGCTCGATAAATCGATCGAAATCCAGGATGTGTACCTGCTGGAAAAGACCGGCGGAAAAAGCGGCGATTACCGTCGCGCAGGCGGCGTCTTCACCACAGAGGCGCGGAGACTACGGAGAAAGCACGGAGAAAACCAGGCGGGGCCAAGCGGAGTTTCCGGATCGTCTCCGGGGGCGCCCAGGCGCGCGGGCGGCGTCTTCACCACAGAGGCGCGGAGACCACGGAGAAAGCACAGAGAAAACCAGGAAGAGAGGCCAGGAGTAAGCCGAGTTTCTGGACAGACACCGGGTGCCCCCTGGGATCGGAGGAAGCGCGGAGAAAACCGAGCGGGGCCAAGCGGAGTTTCCGGATCGTCGCCGGGGGCGCCCCGATGATTAAAGCGGCGGTCCTGACGATCAGCGATTCGGTATCTGCCGGGAAACGGGCGGACCGGTCCGGGCCGGCGGTGCGGGAACGGCTGGAGCAACTGGGATGGAGCGTACCGGTGGTGGAGACCGTTCCGGATGAAGCCGACGAAATAGGCACGCGGCTGGCGCTGCTGGCGGATGGGGGCCAACTGGCCGCGATTTTCACCACCGGGGGGACCGGCGTGGCGCTGCGCGATGTGACCCCGGAGGCCACCCGTGCCGTATTGGACCGGGAGATCCCCGGGCTCGGCGAGTTGATGCGGGCCCGCGGGCGGGAAGCTACCCCGCTGGCCGTGCTTTCCAGGGCGGTGGCGGGAACCCGCGGCAGGGTCCTGATCGTGAACCTGCCGGGATCGCCCAAAGGCGCGGTGGAGTCGCTGGATGCTATCGTAGAAGTGGTGCCACACGTGCTCGACTTGCTCAGGGGGCAGACCGAACACGCGGCCGCCCGCCAGGAGTAGAATGCTTCGATTCTTCGCACTCACGCTTGTCTGCGGATTGCTGGCGGCTCAGCAATCCTCGAAAACGGCCCGACAGACCACCGCACCGCCGGACGAAGAGCGCCCGCAAGACGATCTGACGTTCTACGGCACCGTTGAGGAATTGGTGACGCCGGTGTGGGTCTTCGACCGCAACGGCGATTATGTCAACAATTTGCGGCCCGACCAGTTCCGCCTGTTCGACAACGGCCGGGAACAGAGCATCCGCAGCGTGGACGTCTCCTATACCCCGATTTCGCTGGTGATCTGCATTCAGGCCAACTCCCACGTGCAGGGTCTGCTGCCGTATGTGAACAAGATCGGCAACCTGGTCGCGCCGCTGATTATCGGCGATGCCGGCGAGGCGGCGGTGATTGCCTATGATTCGCGCATCCGTACGCTCCAGGACTTCACCTCCGATCCGGACAAGATTACGCGGTCGATCAAGACCATCTACCCGGGAAGCACCTCCAATCGCATGGTGGATGCGGTGATCGAGGGAACCCGGCTGCTGAAGACCAGGCCCAAGACCCACCGCCGTATCATGCTGCTGGTGGGCGAGACGCGCGACCTGGGCAGCGAGGCGCGCCTGCGCGAGGCGCTTTACTTCTTACAGATCAATAACGTGGTGTTCTACGGCGTGGACATGTCGCGGTTCATGACCACCTTGACGGCGCCGGGACCGGAGGGGCGCTATGACAACTCCGAGCCGGCCTCTCACCCCATGCCGTCCAGGGTGGCGGCCACTCCCACCACCGTGGGGCAAACCTACGGGTATAACGACCAGAGCATGGAGTTCGTTCCGTTGATGGTGGAGATCTTCCGCGACGTGAGGGCCATCTTCCGGGACAACCCGGTGGAGGCGTTCACTAAAGGCACGGGCGGCAGCGAGTACGGTTTTCACAACCAGGGAAGCCTGGAGAAGGCCTTCGAAGCGATTGGCCGGGAGGTGCACTCGGAGTACGTGATCACGTACACCCCGAGCCCCGCCACTAAGCTGGAGAACGGATTTCACAGCATTTCCGTGGATGTACCGAATCGGCCGGACGTGAAAAAGGTGCTCTCGCGGCCGGGCTACTGGGCGGCGGCCCATCAGGACCACTAAGCGGCGTTCTACCGGCTTTGCCGTTAGCGCAACTGCGCCGGCGTCACCCTAAGCTCGCCAGCATGGCCTGGATCTCAGGCAGAAACCGCGGAATCAGCACCGCGGCCAGCGTCAGCACGGCGGCCCACCCGATGAAGTCCAGCACTTCGGGTAGCACCGAGGGGCGGCGCAGAGGCGTCTCGCGGGCGGCCAGCGCGCGGGCCCGGGCAGCCATTCCGGGAGGGGCGGAGATGCCCGCGAAGGCGGATTCCAGAGTGGTGTCCACCCCGGCCAGGGCTTCCAGAAGGGCGCGGCAGTCTTCGCACTCCGTGGCATGACGCAAGGCGCTCTCGCCGCCGGCCGAGAGATCTGCGAAACTCGGACAGGCCATCAGGCTCCTCCTTTCCGGACGCGCTGTCGGGCCATTTGTTCGGCCAGACTCTGGCCGGCCCGGAACAGGTATGTCTTCACGGTGCCCACCGGTAGCCCCAGCATGTCCGCCACTTCATCATAAGATCTCCCCTGCATATAGAAAAGGGCCACCACCTGCCGGTATTTGACAGGCAGGCGGTCGAGTAAATCCGCGGCTTCCGGGACGGAATGCGCCCCGGCCAACGCCAATGGGCCGGAGGCCTGCCGCTCGGCGGCGCGGCGGGCGGCCGGTTCCTCCAGAGACGCGGTGCGACCCCCCATAGCGGCGCGCCGGCCAAGCGCGGTCAGGCAGACGTTGCGGGTGATGGCGAAGATCCAGGTAGAGAGCGAAGACTGGTTCCGAAAGCCCGGGAGGCCCTTCCAGATGCGCACCAGGGCGTCCTGAGCGGCTTCTTCGGCCCCCGCGCGGTCGCCCAGCATGGAGAGCGACAGGCGGAAGATGCGGTCCTGGTATTGGGCGGCGATGGTCTCGAATTCCGCAGCCATCGATTCATTTAGACCACGAAACCAGGCGGCCATGTTTCGAAACTTTGTCGCCAAACGGCAGGTCTCAATCAGCGAAAGGAAGACAGATATGGAACCTGGAGTTGTGATGAGTTTTCTGATCGGTGCGGGCCTTTTCATTGTCCTGGCGGTGTTGTACACCCGCGCCCGCAAGCAACAGTTGCTGCACCAGGAGCGCATGGCCGCATTGGAAAAAGGAGTAGCCGTGCCCGCTCCGGAGCCCGAGCAGCCCTTTACGGCGCGGGTGTACCTGCTGCGCGGCTTGATCTGGAGTTTTTGCGGAACTGCGATCGTGGTCTGCCTGCTGGGCCTGGCAGCGGCGAGGCACCGGCCGCAATCGGCGTACGACATGGCCTTCGAAGCCAAGCGGCTTAGCGATACGGCGGGAATCTCGCGCGAGGAAGCCCAGAGAATTGTGGAGAAGGACGCCGCCTCGCAGGTCAACGGAATGCCGGCCAGCGTGGCATTGCTGGGGTTGATTCCGCTATCGATCGGGCTGGCCTACCTGGTCTTTTATTACACCGGCGAGTCGCGCAAACCGGCGGGCGGCGAGGGCGGCCGGGACGGCGAGCGGGCGTAGGGACCAGACTATACGCTTCGGCCGCGAATTCCCAAGTGGGGGGCGGCAGCAAGCATATGCCGGTCGCTGGTCCAAATCTCGCGTTCCCCATTGTCCTGGGCGGTGGCGAGGTGAATGGCATCGCCGGCACGAACGAAGACAGTGGGCGGCAGGCCATTTACCACCAGCGCCATTCGCCGCAAAATCCTGTCGCTGACCAGTGCCAAAGTCCAAAAGCCGGCGTCCACGTGTTCCATGAAGGAGTCCAATGTGCGCTGAAACTGCTCTTGATTCAAGGATCCCTCGCGGCGATGACGATGGAAGGCGCAGACGACTTCAGCCAGTGCCCACGCGGAAGATGCCAATTGGTCCGCGGTAGAAATCAGTTGGCGGACCGGGCCCGAGTCCGGCTCATTCAAGTAGAATTTCGCAATGTAGACCGAGTCGAGGTACATCGATCAGCGGTCCCTCTCCTCTGAGATGAACCGGGTGCTGTCACCGGGCACTTGCGGCATTTCTGCCCAGAAGCGTTCCATGTCCCGAAACTTCAACTTGGGTCGCGGTTTGGAAATCGGCCGCAGTTCGGCTACCGGCTCTCCGCGGCGCTCGATGATGATGACCGCGCCTTCCGCGGCATCCCGCACGAGCTCGGACGTGCGAATGTGCAGATCGCGAATGGAAGCCTTCCTCAAGTACCACATTGTAGCACATCAGCGCATGGCGTAGAAACGGAACTCGCGGCTGCGCTCGCGGAAGTCCACGTCGCGGGAGGGATCCCGGTGCGTGGCGAGCCAAAGGCGGCCCGCCCGGTTGGCGGACAAAAAATCGTAGGCGGTGGCTTCCATCCAGAGGGGCTGGCCGATGGCGCGGGCCTCGGCCAGATGGCGGTCGAGGAGGGGGAGATCGAGATCCAGGAATCCAATCCAGGCGGCCTGCTGGTTGAAGTAGCTGATGGTCCACAGGTCGGGATGGAAGTTGTGGAAGACGATGGGCACGCCGGGCGGCCAGTCTTCATGTTGCCGCAGGGCGAAATCGAACGGCGGGTTATTCGAGATGCGCGATTGGGGAAGGATGAAGAAGGCCCCGTTCCAGAGGAACAGAACGGCGGCCAGAGCCGGGAGTATCCGCGACCCCTTGAGCCGGACTGCCGCCAGCAGGACCAGCGGCGCCAGGTAGAACATCCGATAGAAGGTGTTCTGCGGCATCCAGAAGAAGAGGAAGGCAGCGTAAAGCAGGAACCACAGCCACAGCGGCACGTTGCGCCGGCTGCTTGCGGCGGGCAGGCTAAAGCGTGCCCCACCCAGGCCTGCGATACCCAGAACCAACCCGGGCTTGCCGCCGAAGAGCAGGCGCAGAGTGCCCAGGAGCGTCCAACCGGCGTCGCGGAGGGGGTTGAAGGAAAAGGCCGAATCGGGCGAATGCGACGCCGTCCAGGCCGCCAGGTGCGGCAGGCTCCAGGTTCCCGAGACGATCCGCGAAGCCGCGACATAAGCCGCCACCGCCGGCGCCAGGGCCAGGGTGGCGAAGGCCAGGGCTTCGCGGCGGCGCTCGAAGCGCCAGAGCGCCACGGGCAGGAACAGGATCGACAGCTCGTGGAACAGCATGGCGGCGCAAAAGGCCGCAGCGGCTGCCCCCGGGCTGCGGCGGCGCTCCAGGAGATCGTTGGCCCAGAGGATCAGCAGAATGGCCGGGATGTAGGCATTGGCGTCAGTCGCGAATTTCCACCAGGTGGCGGCGAAGGCAAAGGCCAGCGCCGCCTGAACGGCCGGAACCTCCCCTACATCGCGGCGGCGGAGCGCGCGGTAGACCAGCACGACGGCGGCGCCCGCCAAGAGGCTGTTCACGGTTTGGAGCAGAAACAGGGCCCGGATTTTCAGGCCCAGCGCGGTGGCCGCTGCGTAAAGCCAGACCCCCGCCGGAATGTAGAGCAGGTGGCTGGGATGGAGGGTTTCGCGCAGTCCGGCCTGCTTTTCGATGGCGATGGCGAAGGCCACCCCATCCCAGTAGAAATTCCGAGTGGGCAGCAGCAGATAGAGCGCCGCGGGCAGCAGCAGCCAGAGGCGGCCCAACCTGGCGGCCGGAGGCATTTCCCTAATCCGTGACTTCGATGCGCGGGCCTGGCTGCTCGGCGGCCTCCCGGCTGCGGGCCACCGTATTGCGAGCCAGTTCCAGGAACGGCTCGCCTTCGCCGGGACGCAGCACGATTGGCTTTCCGGTATCGCCCCCCACGCGGACCTGCGGATCGAGCGGCAGCTCGGCCAGGAAATGCACATTCATCTGCTGGGCTGTGCGGCGCCCGCCGCCGTGGCTGAAAACGTCGATGCGCTCGTGGCAGTGAGGGCACAGCAGGAAGCTCATGTTCTCCACCATGCCCAGAATCGGCACTTTCACCTGGTGAAACATGAACACGGCTTTGCGGGCGTCTTCGAGCGAGACATCCGATGGGGTGGTCACCACGATGGCGCCGGTGATCGGGGCGGTCTGGATGAGCGAAAGCTGCACGTCGCCGGTGCCCGGAGGGAGGTCCACGATAAGGTAATCGAGCTCGCCCCAATCCACGCCGCGCAGAAACTGTTGGATGACCTGGTGCAGCATGGGGCCGCGCCATACCAGGGGTTTATCGCCGGGGTTGAGGAAGCCCATGGACATGAGCTTGACCCCGAACTGGTCGAGCGGCTGGATGCGCTCTCCGAGGGCCATGGGGGTACGGTTGGTGCCCATCATCAGGGGCACGTTGGGGCCGTAGACGTCGGCATCCATCAGGCCCGTCGGGTAGCCCAGTTTGGCGAGGCCCACGGCCAGGTTGACGGCGACTGTCGTCTTACCGACACCGCCCTTGCCAGACCCGACGGCGATCAGGTTCTTAACCCCGGGAATCGGGAGCTTGGGCGGTTGGCCGGGCTGGTTGGGCATCATAGAGTTCTATCGTAACAGTTCAAACGGGTTGGGAGGTGACACTACGGACACCCTGGTCCTTTACTTTCAACCCCTTGGGATGCTAGCCTAAGTGTCTCATAATGCGCACAGTTGACTTAATCCAGCGGAAACGCGACGGCGAGGAACTCGCTCCTGAAGAGATCGAGCACCTGGTGGAAGGGTATACCAGGGGCGACATTCCGGACTACCAGATGTCGGCCTTTCTGATGGCGGTGTTCTTCTCGGGCATGTCCGACCGTGAAGTCAGCCGCCTCACCGAGTGCATGCTGCGCTCCGGCGAAACCGTCAACCTGTCGAACGTCGCGGGCGTCAAGGTGGATAAACACTCCACGGGAGGCGTGGGCGACAAGACCAGCTTCATTGTGGCGCCCCTGGCGGCGGCAGCGGGCGTGATCGTCCCGATGATGTCGGGACGCTCGCTGGGCCACACCGGCGGTACGCTGGACAAGCTGGAATCGATTCCCGGCTTCCGCACCAATCTGACCTCCGAAGAAGTCGAAAAGCAGCTTTCGCAGCACGGGCTGTGCTTTATCGGACAGACCGAAAAACTGGCGCCGGCGGACCGCAAGCTATACGCCTTGCGCGACGTGACCGCCACGGTGGAATCCATCCCGCTGATTTCTTCCTCGATCATGTCGAAGAAGCTGGCCGAAGGCGTGGACGCGCTGGTGCTGGACGTGAAAGTGGGGTCGGGCGCGTTCATGAAGAAACAGGTGGACGCGCGGCGGCTGGCACAGACCATGGTGGGCATTGGCCGGCGCATGGATAAGAAGGTTCAGGCGTTGATTACCGACATGAACCAGCCGCTGGGTTACGCCATCGGCAACGCGCTGGAAATCATGGAGGCGTCGCAGACCCTGCAAAACGCCGGGCCGGCGGATCTGACCAAGCTGTCCATCGAACTGGCCGCCCGCATGATCCACCTGGGCAAGAAAGCCGCCACCCTGGAAGAGGCGCGCCGCACGGCGGAGAAACACCTGGTCGACGGCTCGGCCTACCGCAAGCTCAAGCAGGTGGTGACGGCGCAGGGCGGCAACGCGCAGGCGCTGGACAAATTCGAGCTGCTGCCGAATGCCACGGGGATGCGCGAAATCACGTCGCCGAGGGGCGGATACGTGACCAGCATCGACGCCGAAGACATCGGCACCGCT
The DNA here is from genome assembly GCA_030038565.1 of Bryobacteraceae bacterium. Classification (GTDB taxonomy): domain Bacteria; phylum Acidobacteriota; class Terriglobia; order Bryobacterales; family Bryobacteraceae; genus JOPF133. Next base: position 8,154 of record JASHSS010000286.1, on the reverse strand, counting down.
TCCAACATGATCGGCGCCGGGCGGGACAAGAAAGAGGACCCCATCGATCCGGCCGTGGGCATCATTCTAGAGGTAAAAACCGGCGAGAAGGTGGACGCCGGCTCGGTGCTTTGCCGCCTGTATTACACCAAGGAAGACCACGTGGAAGAAGCTGCGGACATGGTGGAAGACGCCTTCCGCATTTCGGCGCAGAAACCCGACGAACGCGAGCTGATCCTGGAAGTAGTCGGATAAATGGGACGTTTCACCGGGCTGATCGGCTTGATCGTCATTTTGGGCTGCGCCTGGCTGTTCTCGTCTCACAAACGCGCCATCAAGCTGCACATCGTCGCCTGGGGGCTGGGATTGCAGTTTGCCTTCGCGCTGCTGGTGCTGAAGACCGATTTCGGCAAGCTGTTTCAGGCCATCGGCGCGGGCGTGAACGCCATGCTGGGGTACACCGAAGCGGGATCGGCTTTTGTTTTCGGGGATGCCCTGGGCAGGAGCAGCGGTCCCTACGGCGTGATTTTCGCCTTCCAGGTGCTGCCGATTATCATCTTCATCGCCTCGTTTTTCTCCATCCTTTATTACCTGGGGGTGATGCAGTTCGTGGTCCGCGGGATGGCCATCGGGATGCAAAAACTGATGGGCGTGAGCGGGGCCGAATCGCTCAACGTAGCGGCCAGCATTTTCATGGGGCAGACCGAAGCGCCGCTCACCATCCGGCCTTTCCTCGCCGGGCTGACCGAGTCGGAGTTGTTCACCATCATGGCCAGCGGCATGGCGCACGTGTCGGGCTCGGTGATGGCGGCCTATGTGAAGATCGCTCACGTGGAGATCCAGCACCTGCTGACGGCGGTGATTATGACTGCGCCGGCCACCATCATGCTATCGAAAATCTTCGTCCCCGAGACGGAAAAGCCGGTGACCGCGGGAAAGGTGGAAGTGAAGATCGAAAAGACCGCCGTGAATGTGATCGATGCGGCGGCCCAGGGGGCGGGCGACGGGCTGCACCTGGCGCTGAACGTGGCGGCCATGCTGATTGCTTTTCTGGCGCTCATCGCCATGGTCAACGGGATCCTGGGCGGGCTGCACGGCTTGCCGGGAATGGGCTGGGTGCCCGTATCGCTCGAGAAGATTTTCGGCGTGGTGTTCGCCCCGGTGGCATGGATCATGGGGGTGCCGTGGAAGGATGCCTCCACCATCGGCGACCTGTTGGGCACGCGCCTGGTGCTGAATGAGTTTGTGGCGTTTTTGAAACTGGGGCCGATGAAGCCGACGCTCGATCCGCGCTCTTTCGTGATCGCCACCTATGCCCTGTGCGGGTTCGCCAACTTCAGCTCGATCGCCATCCAGATCGGCGGCATCGGCGCACTGGCGCCCAACCGCAAGTCGGACCTGGCGCGCCTGGGATTGCGGGCGGTGGCCGCCGGGTCGATGGCCAATTTCATGTCGGCGTGCATCGCGGGAATGTTGCTGTGATCGCGGAGGCGAGAACTTACATCTTGAGCCGCACGCCGTTGCGGCCCCTGATCGGCGTGGTGCTGGGCAGCGGCCTGGGGGCCTTCGCCGCGGAACTCACGGAACGGGTCGAGATCCCCTATACCGAGGTTCCGGGGTGGCCCGCCGCCACCGCGGTGGGCCATGCCGGGAAACTGATTTTCGGAAAGCTGGATGGGCTGGAAGTGGTGGTGATGGCCGGGCGCGCGCATCTCTACGAAGGCTACCGGCCCGAGCGGGTGGTGTACGGCGTGCGCGTGCTGCGGTCGGTGGGCGTGCGGGCGCTGGTGATGACCAACGCGGCAGGCGGCATCAACCTGGAGTACGAACGCGGCGGGCTGGTGCTGATCGCCGATCACATCAACCTGCTGGGATCGAATCCCCTGTGCGGCCCGAACGATGAGGAGCTGGGGCCGTGCTTTCCGGATATGTCGGACGCTTACTCGCGGGAGTTCCGGCGCATCGCGCGGGGGGTGGCGACAGACCTCTTCATTCACCTGCCCGAGGGCGTCTACGCGGCGATGCTGGGGCCGAGCTACGAAACGCCCGCCGAGATCCGCTATCTCCGCGCCATCGGAGCGGACCTGGTGGGCATGTCCACGGTGCCCGAAGTGATCGCGGCCAATCACATGGGAATGAAGGTGCTGGCGATTTCCTGCGTCACCAATATGGCGGCGGGAGTGTTTCCGCAGAAACTCAGCCACGAGGAAGTACTGGAGACCGGGGAGATGGTGGCCGATATGCTGGTGCGGTTCCTCAAGGCGCTGCTGCCGAGGCTGGTATGACCGACGCCCTGATTTCCGCCGCCCTGGCCGCGCGCGCCCACGCCTTCGCGCCATTCTCCAGGTTTCCGGTGGGAGCCGCGATTGAAGACGCCGCCGGCCACATCCATACCGGGTGCAATGTGGAGAACGCCACTTATGGACTGACGGTGTGCGCCGAGCGCGTGGCGGTGTTTAAAGCCATTTCCGAAGGCGCGCGGCAATTCCTGCGGGTGGCGGTGGCCGCCGATACCGACGTGCTGACGCCGCCCTGCGGCGCCTGCCGGCAGATTCTGTGGGAATTCTGCGGGGATGTGGAGATTGTGCTGGTGAACCTGCAGGGGAAGACCGAGAGTCATCGGTTGAAAGATCTGTTTCCGAGGCCGTTCGATGTCTCGTTCCTGTAAATTCAATGGGCGGCTGTGGGCGCTTTTGCCGGTGCTGTTCGCCGTGGCGCTGCGGGCCCAGCCGCAGCCCGCCGATTGGATCTGGAGCGCCCGCTACGTCATCACCGAAGACCCGCGGCATCGGGTGATCGAAAACGGGGCGGTGGCGGTTCGCGGCGAGCGCATCGTGGGGGTGGACACCGCCGCCGCCATCGACGCGCGCTTTCATGCGGCCCAGCGGCTGGACCGTCCCGATGCGATTCTGGCGCCTGGCCTGATCGATACTCATACCCACGCGGCCATGTCGCTCTTCCGCGGCATTGCGGACGATTTGAGACTGCAGGACTGGCTGGAAAAGTATATCTTCCCGGCCGAAGCCAAGAATGTCACCCCCGAGTTCGTGCGCTGGGGAACGCGCCTGGGCTGCCTGGAAATGCTGCTGGGCGGCACCACCACCTTCACCGACATGTATTACTTCGAGGACCAGGTGGCGGAGGCGGCCAAAGAAGCCGGCATGCGCGGAGTGCTGGGCGAGACCATCATCGGGTTTCCGGTGGCCGACGCCAAGACCCCGCGGGACTCGCTGGCCTTCACGGAGAAATACCTGGCGCGCTTTCGCCACGATCCGCTGGTGACGCCGGCGGTGGCGCCGCACGCGCTCTACACCAATTCCGACGAAACCCTGAAAGCCGCGCGCGCGCTGGCCAACCGGTTCGGGGCGCCGCTGATCATCCACCTCTCCGAGACCAGAAAAGAGAACGACGACGAACTGGCCAAGCGCCACGCCACTCCCACCCAGACGCTCGACAACCTGGGGGTGTTCAACGGCCGCACGGTGGCGGCGCACTGCGTGTGGGTGAACGAGGCCGATATGGCGATTTTGAAGGAACGGCATGTAGGGGTGGCGCATTGCCCGTCGAGCAACATGAAACTGGCCAGCGGGGTGGCCCCCGTGACACGCATGCTGGCGCTGGGTATCGCCGTGGGGCTGGGACCCGACGGACCCGCCAGCAACAACGATTTGAACCTGTTCGAAGAAATGGACCTGGCCGCCAAGCTGCAAAAGGTGACGCGCATGGACCCGCAGGCGCTGCCGGCGTCCACCGCGCTGGAGATGGCCACCATGGGCGGCGCGCGAGTGCTGGGGATGGAGAGAGAGATCGGCTCGCTCGAAGCCGGTAAGCGCGCGGATATGATCGTGGTGCGACTGGACCGCCCCAACGCCGCGCCGCTGTACGATCCGGTGTCGCAGATGGTCTACGCGCTCAAGGGCGAGGATGTGCGCGACGTGATGGTGAACGGCAGACCGGTGGTGCGCGACGCGCGGATCCTGACGCTGAACGAGGCGTCGATTCTCGCGAAAGCGGCGGAGTACCGGGCGCAGATCAGCGCCTCGTTGAAGTAGGGGGATTCGAGAACCCGCTGCGCGGCCTCTCGGTTCAGTTTCCAGGTGGAAATGCGGGGCTGAAATCGCGAGACGCCTGGCCGCGAAAAATCGCGCATCGCCCGGCTTCCCCGGCCGCCCTGGCCGAGCAGAACCCGGACATCCTCGCCGCAGCCGCCGGCGCCGCGGCTTGGGTTGACATTTTACCCGTGTGGGGCGCATACTCAGGTTAAATGTCTACCCAAACGGAAAAGGAACGGCTCGAACTGCTGCAAGGGACGCTGGACCTGCTGATCCTGCGGACGCTGATCTTCGGGCCGCAGCATGGGCAGGGCATCGCGCGGGCGATTCAGGAGTCCTCCGGAGACGAGTTGCTGGTGGAACACGGAGCGCTGTATCCGGCTCTGCAGCGGCTGGAGCAGCGCGGATGGGTCGAGCCAAAGTGGGGGACCTCGGAGAACAACCGGCGAGCCCGCTTCTACACGCTGACCAGGGCGGGGCGCAAACAACTCGTCAGCGAGACCGCCAAATGGCGGCGGCTGGCGGCGGCCATCGGGCGGGTCGTCGGGCCGGAGGGCGGGGAGGGCTGATGCTATGTTTGGACGGAAACGCACACCGGACGATTTCTGCGACGAAATCCAGGCGCATCTCCAACTGGAGATCGACCGCTTCCGGGAACAGGGGATGAGCGAAGCGGACGCCCGCATGGCAGCGCGCCGCAGTTTCGGCAACCTGACGGGCGCCCAGGAGCGCTTCTATGAATCCGGGCGGTGGGCTTGGGCCGACACGCTGGGACAGAACGTTCGCTTTGGCCGGCGCATGCTGGCCCGCAACCCGGGATCGTCGGCCCTGGCGATTGCCGTCCTGGCCCTTGGGATCGGCGCCAACCCCGCGATTTTCAGCCTGCTGAACGCGGTTCTGCTGCGGAACCTGCCGGTGGAGCGGCCGGGCGAACTGGTGCTCTTCGGAAAGGGCCAGTGGGCCGGCGACATGGACGACCTGCCGAATCGAAGCTGGCAACTGTTCTCGTATCCCAGCTACCGCGAATTCCAGCGCCAGAACCAGGTTTACTCCGATGTGGCGGCCATCGACAGCATTCTATTCACCACGCACGGGCGCGTGGGGGGCGGCGCGAACCTGGAGAAAATCAGCGCCGAGCTGGTTTCCGGAACTTATTTCCAGACGCTCGGAGTGAAACCCATTCTGGAGCGAGTCCTCACCGATGACGACGATAGCGCCCCCGGCGCTCATCCCGTGGCTGTGGCGAATTACGTCTGGTGGCAGCGGCGAAATGGACCCGTAGCATCTCGCCTGGCAGATGATCGACCCTGTGGAAGCCACACGCGAATTTGCTGCCTACATTTTCAACGTCCATCTCAAGGACACCGAAATCCTCTGGCCTGTGGTGCACCGCGGTGGCATTCAGCCGCTCGACAAAGCCAGATGGTGGCGCTTCCGGCTGCCGGGCTCGGGCGTGATCGATTGGAAGGGCTTTTTCACTGCCCTAGCCGATGCCGGATACAGCGGCGGGCTGAACATTGAAAATGAAGATCAGTTCTACTACCCGAGCTACGACGGCACCGATTTCACCGAGGCCTTCAAAGAAGGCTACCGCGTGGCGCACGCCTATGTGCGCCAATTCGTGCCGAGCCAGAATTGAAGACTGATCGGAGCCGATGACTGCGGCGGTGTCACGAGACGCCCGTCGTTCCGGCAGCTATCCGTGGGTGCCGTAACTCGAACCCGTCCGTAACCCACAGCCAGACTGGCCCACAAATGGCCGCCGTTGCGCCACAGGCGGCCCACGTTCGCGCGAAGGGCCTGGGTGGTGTGTGGTGGCAACTCCGAGGGATTCGTTGCCCAAAAGCAAGAAAGCCCGCCGCGGCCGGAGCCGGGCGGGCGTGGGAGGCGGCAGGAGTGGCGCTACTTGGCGGCGATTCGATAGGCCCGCTCATCCTGGCCATTCTTGAAGGACTCGATTGTATAGCCGCCCTTGCTGCCCAGGATGCTAATCATGCCTCTCACCGTGTGCCGTTGCCAGCCGTGCTTCTGGCAGATTTCATTTAGAGTCGCGCCGCCCTTGCGTTCGAGCATCGCGATTACGTCCGCCTTCTTGCTGCCCTCCCGTGGGCCAGCCGATTCCTTCGCCGTGGCGGTTTTCTTGGCTTTGGGCGCGTTCTTGGCGGGGGTGGCCTTGTTGTACCCTTGCCCTTGCCGGGCGCAACGTGGGCCGCCTGTGCGCGCCCCTTGGCCTTCGTGGGGGCCTTCGGCTTCTCCGGTTCCTGGACCGGCTTGGCGGCCCCACCCAGGCCCTGAATGCGGTCCCAGATCCGGCTGATGGCCGTCTTGGTGATCTTGAACTTCTTCACCAGGACGACGCCCGTCAGCGAATTCCACATCTCGACAAGACGCTCCGCGGGCCACGCGGAGGCCAGTTCTGCAAACTCCTGCTAGGTGGCGAAGCTGTCGAAGGTGGTGGTGGTATTGGCGGCGGCTTCCTCCTGGAGGCATACGCTACGATTTCGTTCTCGTTGTTGATGGTATAGGTCGTCATGATCGTTCTGGTTTCCCGCGCTTGCGCGGTCATGCCATCGATCACTCCGAAGTGCTTGAAACGCAAGGCAATTCTGCGATTATTCGATCGATTCTTCCTCAGACCTACACCTTCTTCGTCACGGTCAGGAATCGGGCGCTGGAGTCCGCCGGCCGGGCGTGCAGGTAGGCGCTGGTAGTGACTACCGAGCGGTGGCCCAGGGTCGCCTGGAACAAATGAATCGGGGCGCCGTGGTCGAGGGCGTGGGAGGCATGCGCGTGGCGCAGCCAATGCGGGCTGATTCGCGGGGTTTTGTCCGACACCCCGGCCATTTTGGCCGCTCTCCGCAAAATGACCCTAACCCTTCCCCGATCAAGGGGTTTGCCGCTCTTCGAGAAAAATACTGGCGACTTGGCGTAGCCGCCGATCACGCACTCCTGGGCCCGGTTGACGTACATCTTCTGCCAGGCGCCGGAGCGCTGGCCCGGCTCGTAGCGGCTGTCGATTCGCTTCGCCACCAGCCCTTCAAGGCCCTGCGCCTTCACTGATCGGATCAGATCCGCCAGGCTGGCCTCGAGGAAGTCGTGTTTGTAGTCACGAGCTTCGTTCTGCTTGCGTTTGCCCGTGCTCTTTTCGCGATCAGGGCCGCACTCGTTCCGGTATTTGAAATACCAGATGCCGTCTCGGCGGAACAGGCCATCGCCATTACGTGCCATGGTCGTCCACCCTATGCGGCTGTCTGCGTGTTCTTAGTGATGAACTCTTCAAGGGCGGCGCGGCGGTAGCGCAGTACGCCGCCATAACGGAAGTACGCCGGTCCGGTCTTGAAGCGGCGCCAGCGGCGGATGGTGGACAGAGAAACGCAGAGGTAGGTGGCTGCTTCCTTCTCAGATAGGAAAGCTGGGAAACTGATGGGGACCATGGAAAACTCCGGAGTGAAACGGCCGCGCACACAGGCGCGCGCCCGGACTCGAGTTTCCTTCGGCAGAATTGCCGTGCCCCTCTGAGACGGCTGCGGGTAGACCTCGCCAGGGGGTCGGAGGAATGAAGACTTCCTACTCCGATTTTCCCAATTGAACGCCATATTGTCAACTTGAGGAGCCTGCAGAAGTGCTCCCGTCTCGAAGGAAATATGGGGTTAATGTGAGTGAGTCGGACTTTAGTCTTCTCTGGTATCCGTAACCGATTGATTTTATTGGTTGCGGGGGGTGGATTTGAACCACCGACCTTTGGGTTATGAGTAAGGATATCTTACTAATCATAAGTATTCACTCGTAGCCACACGTGCTCGGCAACTTACTGCTGACGCATGGCTTATATCTTGGCTTAAACACCAATGGATACGGGAGACCGCTGCTGCCATCGAGTGAAAATCGTCACTGCTGAGCAAAGTTATGGGGGTGTTTATGTGGGTGCCCCAGATCGATGGCACGGTGACCATAGCGACATCCAAAATACCTGACTATGTACCTGTGATGCAACAGCTGGTTAGTATGGCGCGGAAGATTGAGAATGGGGAATGCCCGGAGTTCCGTTGAAAGTAGCGACCCTGTGCCACCCACTCTACGATGCCTTCCTTTTCTTAGCAACCCCCGATCTATTCAGAGTAAG
>JASHSS010000285.1 GCA_030038565.1 Bryobacteraceae bacterium | reverse complement strand
CGCCGGACAGCCTCACCGTGGAACTCTACCCCGATGTGCGGGAACTCGATCCCGATGAGCGCTGCGCGGTTCCGGGGATGACGATCGGGGGAAAGCCGGCGTACCTGTTTTCATCGCGCAATCCGAAGACCGTCAGCCGGCACTTCCGCTGGATGCAGGAATACGGGCTGGATGGCGTGCTGGTCCAGCGCTTCGTGCGATCCATCCGCGGAATGCGCGCGGGCGGCGACGTGGTGCTCCGCAACATTATGGAGGCCGCGCGGGAGTCCGGGCGCACGTTCGCCATCGAGTACGATATTTCGGGCGGCGATCCGGGCACCTTCGCCCAGATTTTGAAGGACGATTGGGTATACCTGGTGGACGATCTGAAGGTGACCGCGCACCCCAATTACCAGCGCCACAACGGCAAGCCGCTGTTATCCGTCTGGGGCATCGGCTTGAACGATAGCAGCCATCCGCCCGCCGATCCGCGGGCGGCGCTGGACCTCATCGAGTGGTTCCAATCCGGCGCGCCGGCGCGCTACCGCGTCACCTATATGGGGGGCACTCCCTCGCGCTGGGCGACGCTCCAGCGGGATGCCCGCCCAGAGCCGGGCTGGGCCGCCGTCTACCGGGCCATGGACATCGTGCAGCCGTGGACCGTGGGCCGCTATGCCACGCTGGAGGCCATCGACCGCTGGAAAGAGGAGGTGGTCCTGCCGGACATCCAACTGGCCGCCCGAAATCATCAGCTCTATATGCCGGTGATTTTCCCGGGATTCTCCTGGAGCAATCTGAAACGCAACGCCCGGCCAAACCAGATTCCGCGCCTGGGAGGCGAGTTTTTGTGGCGCCAGGCTTCGAACGCCCGGATGGCCGGCGCCCGCATGCTGAAGATTGCCATGTTCGACGAAGTGGATGAGGGAACCGCGATCTTCAAAGTGGCTTCGCGCCGCAGCGATGCGCCCGATCAAGGCTATTGGCTGACGCTGGACGCCGACGGAAAGGAGTTGCCGAGCGACCGTTATCTGCGGCTCGCCGGCGAGATTACCAGGATGTTTCACGGGGAGACGAAACCGGAGGCGAACCTGCCCAAATAGGCGGCGCCTGCCCGATCGGATCGTATGTCTACAAGAACGTTGCTCACTCTATGTTGCGTTTGCGGCCCGCTGGTGGCGCAATCCGTTCGCCCGAAGGAGCCGGTGGATTATGTCAATCCGAATATCGGCACGATCGGACATCTGCTGACTGCCACGGTTCCTTACGTGCAATATCCGCACGGAATGGCCCGGCTGGCGCCCGAGACCACGCCCGGAATTCAGGACCGCTACCTGGCGGACCGGATCTTCGGCTTCCCGGCGGGTCCGGCGACGTTGATGGCCTCGACCGGCGAAATTTCGGTGGACCCGGCGCGCTACGCGTCGCACTACGACCACGATTTCGAAACCGCCACGCCGTACTGGTACAAGGTCCGGCTGGACGATTCGGATATCGAAGCCGAATTCACGGCCACGCCGCTCGCGGCATTCTACCGGTTCACCTTCCCCGCCGCGCCGCATGCGCACGTGTCGTTGAGCCTGCGGAACGGCGCGCTCGAAGTGGCCGGACCGTCGGCGGTCTCCGGTTCGGGGAGCGCGGGGCGCGGCGGGGGCGGTGGCGGAGTCCACGACTTCTTCTACGCCGAATTCTCCAGGCCCGTGGCCGGCTACCGCACCTGGAGCGGCAGCAATCTTTCGCAGGAAGCCCGCCAACCCGGCCCCAATGCCGGCTTCGCCACCGATTTCGCGGCGCGCGCGGGAGAGACAGTGGAGATCCGGGTGGGGATCTCCCATATCAGCGTGGAGCAGGCGCGCAAGAACCTGGAGCGCGAGATTCCCCATTGGACTTTCGACGCAACCAAAGCCGCCGCGCGCGCGGTCTGGAACCGGGCGCTGGGCGCCATCCAGGTAAAGGGCGGCGCCGAGCGGCAGCGAACCATTTTCTACACGGCGTTGTACCGGACCCTCGGCCGCATGACCGATATCACCGAAGACGGGCAGTATTACAGCGGCTACGACCACCAGGTACACTCCGCCGACGGGCACGATTTCTACGTGGACGACGGCCTCTGGGACACCTACCGCAGCGCGCATCCGCTCTCGCTGCTGATCGAGAGCGCGCGCCAGTTGGACATGGTGCGGTCGTACATCCGGATGTACCAGCAGAGCGGTTGGATGCCCTCGTTTCCGTCGCTCTCGGGCGACCGCGCGGTGATGATCGGCCATCATTCCACGGCCCTGATCGCGGATGTGTACACCAAGGGCTACCGCGATTTCGACGTGGAGACGGCCTATGCGGGCATGAAGAAGAACGCCACCGAAGCCACCATGCTGCCGTGGCGCCGCGGCCCCCTCACCGAGCTGGACAGGGTCTACCTGGAAAAAGGTTTTTTCCCGGCGCTGGCCCGCGGAGAGACCGAAAGCGTGCGGGAAGTGCATCCCTCCGAACACCGCCAGGCGGTGTCCGTGACCCTGGAGAACTGCTATGACGACTGGTGCCTCGCCCAGGTAGCCCAGGGACTCGGCAAGGCCGACGACTACGCCTATTTCATGAAGCGGGCCCACAATTACGCCAACGTCTTCAACCAGCAGACCGGCTTCATGGCGCCGCGCAGCGCCGACGGCCAGTGGGTGGAGGGCTTCGACCCGAAACTGGGCGGCGGGCAGGGCGGGCGCGCCTGGTACGCCGAGTGCAACGCCTGGGTGTACACGTGGCACGTGCAGCACGATCCGGCCGGCTTGATGGCTCTGATGGGCGGGCGCGAAAATTTCGCCGCCAGGCTCGACCGGTTATTTGTGGAACAGCCGGGAACTTCCAAATTCGCCTTCCTGGGCCAGTTTCCGGATATGACCGGATTGATCGGCATGTACCCGCAGGGCAACGAACCGGCCTTCCACATCCCCTACCTGTTCGATTACTGCGGGCAGCCGTGGAAGACCCAGCAGCGCGTGCGGCAGATCATGGACGTGTGGTTCGGCGACGGGCCGCTGGGAATTTGCGGCGATGAGGACGGCGGCGCGATGTCGTCGTGGTACGTGCTCAGCGCCATGGGGTTTTACCCGGTCAGCCCGGGGCAACCGGCTTACGAGATCGGCAGCCCGCTGTTCGAAGAGACTCGCATCACCCTCGACAAAGGCAAGGTGTTCACAATCACGGCCAGGAATGTTTCGGCGCAGAACAAGTACATCCAGTCGGCCACGCTCAACGGGAAGGCCTGGGACAAACCGTGGTTCGCGCATGCCGACCTGGCGTCCGGCGGCACGCTGGTGCTGGTGATGGGTCCGCGCCCGAATCCCGCCTGGGGCAGCGCGCCGGAAGCCGCGCCGCCTTCCATGTCGCGGTAAGGGGGCGAAGGGGCGCTACGCGCGCGATGATAAAGGCGACCCCATGGTGACGGCCGAGAACAACCTCCGGGCACCCGATGGCCTGCTCGATCAGGCGCGGCCCTTGGCCGAAGGAGGGGGCTGCACTGCCGATGAACTGGCCTCCGCGCTGAAACTCCATATGCAGACGCGGCAGAACGTGCAGGAGTTGCGGACCTGGCTTCCTGGAGAAAACAAAATGCGCGAGTGCGGAGACTCAAGCGATCCGACGTTGAACGGGCAATTGCGGACTTGCGGCGTGCCCGGTGGTGGTTCGAATCACGGTTGACTCCAGTATCTCAACTGACCCGACTCACTCCTGGAAACCCGACCCGGGCGCGATACCCGAGAGTTTCAAGTACAACTTCAACGCTTGCCGCTCGGTCATGCCTGCAATGTAGTCACTGACGATTCGAGGGATTGTATCTTCAGGTGTCCTGAGCTCCGGCCTCAGCGACAACGGGAAAAGGACATGGGAATTGGAGTCCTTTGCGGCCCGGCAGAAAATCATAAAAAGCGTACGTATAATTCGACGCTGTCCAGCCTGCTGGGTCGTGAGCGCTGGATTGAGGATTACATAATGCCACGTCAATTCCTTCAGCATGGTAACTTCCTTCTGGTGCTGAGGGTTGATCATCACGCGTCGATCTGCTGCCGATTTTGGCGACTGTGCAACGATTGCGTCCATATACCGGGCGATGAGAATGCCAGTCTGAAGCCTCAACTTGGCGCGCTGGACGGCCGTTCCCGAATACTCTTCGGCAAATTTGAGGAGAGGAATCAACTCAACAAACGCCTGTTCAAGGTCAGCCCGTGAATACTCCTCGTGCTGTCCCACACGCGCACGACGCTCAAATACTTCGTCGAAAAATCGCTGCCGCTCCGTCCTATCGCTTGGAGACGTGAGTTGCTGTAGTGGTATTAAGTGGGCAACGAAAAAATCCAGGAGGTCATGTACTGCGTATGTGACATCGTCGGCCCAATCCATCAGTTCTGCCTCTAAGGTCTTAACCCGTCCCCCCTCAGGAAGGAGTTCTCGGGCCCAGCGGAAATCGGATTCTTCCGTCCCGTATGCCCCCCATTTGTGTTGTTCCTTCAGGCTTGGATCTCGAAGCCAAGGATACTTTAGCAGGCCGTTCAGGGTCGCCCTTGTAAGGTCCAAACCAGCCCGATCCGTGTCCCGTCTCGCGAGTTTCGTAACGACGCGGAAGGACTGAGCGTTTCCTTCAAACCCTTGGGGGTCCCCAAACCTACAGACGAGGCGATTAAGCTCTTCTTCGGCAAGGTGCCCAAACGGCGGGTGTCCAATATCATGGGCCAGGGCGGCAGCCTCCGCATTGTCAGGGTCTAGTCCACCGGCAGCCTCAACCGCGGCGCCCTGCGCCTGTTTGATTTTTTCTGCCAACCGACGCGCAACTTGCGCGACTTTTAACGAATGCGTAAGGCGGTTGTGAAAGACCCTTCCCTCGTCCGGCCCAAGTACTTGAGTTACCTCACCCAGGCGTAAAAAGGCCGAGCAATAGAGAATGCGATCACGATCCCGCTGTGCTGGAGTGCGTTGGTCTCGATGCGTATTGCCATGCCGCCGCTCGTCGCGGGGGACAGGCCGCTCAGCGTCACGGCGATTATGCCGCGACAGGTTGCAGTCGAAGTCGCCGCTCTGGCGTAAATTCAACGTCGGAGTGGTAGATGAGGGGCAGTAGAGACGAGACAATCAAGTCCTCGTCCTCAATCCCGCGCTGCTTCAAATCGGTTATGAGTGTTCCCAGGGCGACATCACCGCCAAGCCGTTCCACAGCCTCGAGGATCGCTTGCCGAACATTCGCACTCCCCATACCATCAAAGTGTATCATAAGGCTCCTTTCGTTTCTAGCCGAATCGGTCGGGCGGCCTCAATCCTACCCGGCAGACGCATCCGTACCACCGCTGGGGTACATGGTACCTTATCGGCCTGTAAAGCGTCGATCATATAGACCGAATAACGCAACAGAAGACCTACATATCCTACGGAGGGACACCGCCTGACGGGGGCCGTCTACCGGCCATGTACCAGCGTTGCGTCTCTTTGCGAATCGTCGTAATTCTGGGCCACTGATTCTACGTGATTTAGCGTGACCCGAGGTCGGCTCTAACTCGTGGCCCGCCCGCGTTCCAGCCGTTCTCCTCACTCGTGCCGCAGCGCCCGCAGCGGATCGGCTCGCGAAGCGTGGACGGCGGGGATGTAACCGGCCAGCAGAGCGACGGCTCCGAGCACCGCCATGGAGGCGGCGATGGAGGCCGGATCGTGCGGCTGGATTTCGTACAGCAGGCTGGCCAGGAGGCTCGCCGAGAGCCACTCCACAACCAGGCCGATGGCAAAGCCGAGGCCCACCATGGCCACCACTTCCTTCATCACCAGCCAGGCGACGCTGATGCTCCGCGCGCCCAGGGCCACGCGAATGCCGATTTCGCGGGTGCGCTGCTTCACCGTGTAAGCCATCACGCCATACAGGCCGATCACCGCCAGCAGGGTGGCCAATCCGCCGAAGAGCGCCGAAAGGCCGGCCACCAGCCGTTCGTTCATGAGCGATTCATCGATGGTGCTTTCGAGCGTGCGCAGGTGATAAACCGGCAGATTGCGGTCGAGACCGGCCACCGTGCGGCGGACGATTCCGAATGCCTCGCCGGCGGGGAGCGGAGTGCGGACATACGACGTCATGTCCCGGCTGAAAAGCAGTCCGAGGTAAGGCATGAAGGCTTGCGCGGTCGAGCCGCTGCGGACGCCCAGGTATTTGAAGTTCTTCACCACCCCGACGATCTCCATGTCCGCCGCCGCTCCCGGCTCATTGCCCACTCCCAGATGCCCCCCGATGGGGCTGCGTTTGCCGAAGTACCGCTCGGCCATTTTCTGGTTTACGATGACCACGTTGGGAATCCGGAACGGGAGACCGGGATGCTGTATCGTGGTGGCATCGCGCTCGCTGAAATCGCGCCCCGCCACCAAGGGTACCCCGAGGGTCGCGAAGTAGCCCGGGCTGATCACATTGAACTGCAGATCGACGGCTTCGCCCGGCGTGGGAGCGTAGCCTTCCACGTTTACCAGGAGGTCCATCTGGTTGTTTTCGAGGATCGGCGTCATGGCCAGCGCGGCCGATTGCACGCCGGGGGTGGCGGCCAGCCTGCGATTCAACTCGCCGAAGAAAGCGCGGGAATGGGGTATATCGTAGCCGTTCAAGGAAGGATCGACGGTGAAGGCGATCAGGTCGCTGGCGGGAAAGCCGGGGCCCGCGTCGCGAAGGTTCTGGAGGCTGCGGACGAACAGGCCCGCTCCGATCAACAGCAGCAGCGACAGCGCCACCTGCGCCACCACCAGCGACTTGCGGAGGCGCGCATGTCCGGCGCCGGC
>JASHSS010000284.1 GCA_030038565.1 Bryobacteraceae bacterium | reverse complement strand
ACAATCCCATCGCGGTCCTCTCCGGCGCCCTGACTCAGAATTCGCAGGTTGACCGTAACTTCGATCAGGATGGCCTCACCTGCACAACGTGCCATTCCATACAGAAGTTACAATCCACCGTCGGCAATGGCGGCTACGTCATGGGTATCCCTTCCGCAATGATCGATGAGGACGGCAATCGCATCCCCGGCGAGGTCCCGGACGACGAAATCCGCCAGCACCCCGACCGGCATTCGCGCGCCGTCATGCAGGGCTTCTACCGCTCCGCCGAATTCTGCGCCGCGTGTCACAAGGCCAACCTGCCCAACCCGCTCAACGATTACAAGTTCATCCGCGCATTTACCGTCTACGATGAGTGGCAGAATTCCAAATTCTCCAACCGCAATCCGCTCACCTTCTATTCCGCCGCCTTCACCACCTGTCAGGACTGTCACATGATGCGCGACCCGCTCAAACTCCCCGATGATGGCGCCAAGCACGGCACTCTTGCTTCCCACCGCTGGCCCGCCGGCAACACCGCCGTGCCCTTCTACTACGGCTTCGACGAGCAACTCCGCAAAACCGTGGATTTCCTCAAGAATAGCTACCTCAATGTGGACCTGTTCGGAATCTTGAAATCGGACAGCCCGGCCGTGGCTGCCCCGCTCGGTTCCGTGGATTTCCAGTTGGCCGCCGGGGATATCGTCCAGGTCATGGTGGTCATCCAGAACAAGGATATCGCCCACTCCCTCGTTCCCGAAGTGCGCGATCTGTATGAGCCATGGGTTGAGTTCCAGGTCACCGACGCCGCCGGTCGCGACATTTATCACAGCGGCTTTCTCAACCCCGACGGCTCGCTCGACAAACGCGCCCACAGCTTCACCAACCGGCCCGTGGATGAGGGCGGCGAGTTCGTCGATAATCATAAGGTCTGGACCATTCACTCCGTGGCTTATGACAATACCATCCAGGCCGGCCGTTCCACCTTAGTGCGCTATGAGTTCCGCATCCCTTCCAATGCCCGGGGACCGCTCACCGTTACGGCGCGGGTGAATTACCGCCATCTCCGGCAGAGCTACCTGGATAACATCTTCGGCAAAGACCACCCTGCGTATCCCGTGGTGACCTTAGCCTCCCGTACCCGTGCCCTCAACTTGGGCGATAACCCTCCCGGCGGTCGCGAGGACCACGATAACCCTGACTGGATGCGCTGGAATAACCTGGGCATCGCGTATCTCGATCAATTACAATACGCCGACGCCATGCATGCCTTCGAGCAGGTAATCAAACTGCGCCCGGATTACCCGGATGGCTATACCAACATCGCGCAGACCTATATCGAATGGGAAAAGTACTCCGAGGCCCGTCCGGGGCTGGAAAAGTCCCTGGCATTGAGTCCCAATAATGCCCGCGCTCTGTATTACCTCGCCCTGGTGGAACGGCGCGAGGGGCGCCGCGATGAAGAGGTGGCCGATTTGCAAAGAGTGGTGGAGCAATACCCGCAGGCCCGCGATCCTCGCCGCGAATTGGGCATCGCCTACTACCAGCGGCACGACTACGAAGAAGCCCGCCAACAGTTTGAAGCGCTCCAGGCCATCGATCCGGACGATCTGGCCGCCCACTATAACCTGGCCGTCTTGTATCGGCGCATGGGCATGAAGGACGACGCGGCCAAACAAGCCGCCGCCTTCGCTACCAAGCAGGTCGATCCGGGAGCGCCCACTTACTCGCTGGAATATCTGCGCAGGCACCCGGAAATCTCCACCGAGAGCGTCCCCTTCCACCTGCACACCGATCTTTCCCACGATTCGTCCATGACCGCTGGAGGTCAGAAGTGAAACCATCGCGCCGCCACGTGGTGCGCTCGCTCAGCCGCACTGCCCTGGTTCTGCCCTTTGCCGACCTGCTGGGGCTGGCCCAGAAACTGCCGGGCCCCGTCGAGCGCACTTACAACGCCAAGGCCATGCCGCCTCCCAAGGGTCCTAAATCTCCCATTGAAGGCACGCCGCTGGGGGTAAGCTTCGTGGAAGTGGTTCAGGAATCCGGCCTGGCCGTGAAAACCATCTATGGCGGAGAAGGTAAGAATAAGTATCTTCTGGAAACCACCGGCTGCGGCCTGGCCTTCTACGATTACGATCAGGATGGCTGGCTGGACGTCTTCCTCGTGAATGGATGGCGCCTGGAGGGTTTTCCTGCGGGAAAAGAGCCGCGCTGCCACCTGTTCAAAAACAACCGCGACGGCACCTTCACCGACGTTACCAAGGGCTCCGGTCTCGACCAGCGCACCGGCTGGGGACAAGCCTGCTGCGTGGGCGATTATAACAACGACGGCTGGGACGACCTGTTCGTCACTTACTATGGACAGAACGCGCTCTATCGCAATCGCGGCGATGGAACCTTCACCGATGTGACCAAAGAAGCCGGTCTGCTCCAACCCGGCCCCAAAACGCGCTGGAACACCGGTTGTACCTTCGTGGATTACGACAAGGATGGCCACCTGGACCTGTTCGTCGCCAACTACGTGGATTTCGATTTGAAAACCGCGCCGCCGCCCGAAGCCGGTCCTTGCACTTACAAGGGAATGTTGGTGGCCTGCGGACCGCCCGGATTGCGCGGCGGCAAGAACATTCTCTATCACAACAACGGCAACGGAACCTTCACCGACGTCAGCCAGAAGGCCGGCATCTGGAACACCCCCGGCACCTACGGCTTGAGCGTGGCCGCATCCGACCTCGACAACGACGGCTGGCCCGATATCTACGTCGCCAACGACTCCTCCACCGCCACCCTCTACCAGAATCAAAAGGATGGCACATTCAAGGACATCGCCATCGAATCGGGCGCGGCGCTGTCTCCCGAAGGCAAGCCGCAGGCCGGCATGGGCGTCTCTATCGGCGATTACAACCGCGATGGGAACCTCGACGTGGTCAAGACCAACTTCGCCGGCGACACCGATTCGCTTTATACCAACCTCGGCGACGCCTCTTTCGAGGACCGTACCTATCCGAGCGGCCTCGGAGTCAACACCCGCCTGCTCGGCTGGGGCGTCGGCTTCTTCGATATGGATAACGATGGCTGGCTCGACATACTCATGTCCAACGGCCATGTCTATCCGGAAGTCGATAAGTCCAATGCCGATCTCAAGTACGCCGAGCATAAGTACCTATACCGCAACTTACAGAATGGCCGCTTCGAGGAGGTCACCGATAAGGGCGGTCCCGGTATCCTGGAGAATGCCCCCGCGCGGGGCTGCGCCTTCGGCGACTACGATAACGATGGCGACATCGACGTGGCCGTCAATTGCGTGAACGCCGTCCCCCAACTCCTGCGCTGCGATTCGACCCTCCGGCGCAACTGGATCAAGATCAAGCTCCAGGGCGTCAAATCCAATCGCACCGGCATCGGCAGCCGCATCACCGTAATCGCCAAAACCACGCCCGGCGCGGAAAAACCCCTGGCGCAGATGGACGAGTTACGCAGTGGCGGAAGTTACTTTTCCCAGAACGACCTGCGCATGCACTTCGGCCTCGACCAGGCCGCCAAAGTGGATAAGATCGAAATCCGCTGGCTCAGCGGGCAGGTGGATGAGTTGAAGGACCTGGAAGTCAATAAGCTATACGTCATCCAGGAAGGCGGCAAAATCCTCAAGGCGGAAACCCTCCAACCCGCTCGAAAGCGGACCCTGTGAACGTCATTTCGGCAGGAGGTGGGGCAGGCCTTCAGCCTGCCCATGCCGCTTTCCGCAACCTGATAGGTCCCCAACCGGTTCCTTCGCGAGCCGACGCGGCGCCCCATGGGCCCGGCTCACAACCAGAACCGAGCCGCGGCCGCGAAGGAGCCAATCATGCGCTCAGAGGCCTGGCAGTTCTGGCGTTTGCCCTGTGGCTGCCCGCGCTCCCCATGGCGGCGGCCGAAGGTCGCTGTCCCTGGCTGAACGCGGCCACTGCGGCCGGCGTATTGGGCGGCGCGGTCGAAGTTACTGTGGCCCCCAAGAGTTGCGAATTTGCGCGCCAGGCTGGCGGGCGGGAAACCACCCTGCGCATCGAAGTCACCCCCGCCGCCGCGTCGCACGACAGTTGCCAATCGGGCGCCGGGCAATTGAAAGGCATCGGCAATCAGGCCGCCCTGTGCAGCTATCAGG
>JASHSS010000283.1 GCA_030038565.1 Bryobacteraceae bacterium | reverse complement strand
ATCCGTCCAATGGGCTGGTCGCCGGCGCCTCAATCGCCGTAACCAACCAGGCAACGGGCTACAAGACGGATGCTTCGACTTCCCAAGCCGGCGAGTATCTGGCCCCCAACCTGCCGCCCGGCAAGTATACTGTTACGGCCACCGCGGCGGGATTCAAAGTTGCCGAGACCAAGGACGTTGTGGTGATTGTCGATAGCTTGACCACGGTCGATTTCAACCTGCAGGTCGGCACGCGGAGCGACATCGTTCAGGTCTCCTCCGCGGCTCAACTGGTGGACACCGAAACCTCCGCCATGGGCAACGACATCAGCGCCACTCAGGTGGAAGATCTGCCGCTCTTCGGGCGGGTCTATTCCCAGTTGGTCCAGGTGATGCCGGGGGCGGTGAAAACCGGCATCGGCTCGTCGGCGGAATCCGGTTCCGGCATCGGCGCCAATGGCTCTATTACCGCCGCCGTGAATGGAATCGTTTACCAGGGCACCACCTTCACGCTGGATGGGGTGACCGATATGGAACTGGAAAACGCCTTCCAAAACGTCACCCCGCCGATGGACGATATCCAGGAGGTCAAGGTTTCCGGCACCGGCTCCGGCGGCGACATCGGCGTTTTTGGTGGCGCTCAAGTGAACGCCGTGATCAAGTCCGGAACCAACCAATTCCATGGCACGGCGTTCTGGTTTTACCGTACGCGCGGTTTGAACGCCAATTCGTGGGCCAACGATTTCAATAACGTGCCCAAACCCCCGTATCGCGGCGACCAGTACGGCGGATCGTTGGGCGGTCCCGTCAGGAAGAACAAGATTTTCTTCTTCATGGGTTATGAAGGGCTTCGATTGAATACCGGCGTGAGCTACACCTATACGGTGCCGACTCCCATGCTGGCGAACGGATATTTCCCGACCAACCTCTTTACCAAGCCGATTTACGATCCCCAGACCGGGTCCTCGGCGAACGGCGGGACGAATCCGACGCCTTTTCCGACGGTGACGCTGCCGGGGGGCACATACGGCTGCGTTCCCGGCGAGACCGCCACCACGCTGCCCTCCTGCACGGCTTACCAGATTCCCGTGAACCGCTGGGATCCGGTGGCGGTCAAGATGCTGGCCAACAATACCATCTGGCCGGCCGCCAACGCCGCCAATCCCCTGGCGCCTACCAACAACTTCAGCGAAAGCCTGGTGGAGACCAACCCGCAACAGAAATTCGACGTCAAGGGAGACTTCAATCTGTGGGGCGCCGACCGCGCTTTTGTGCGCGCCTCGTATCAGCGCAACGATCTGAACCAGCCCGGGCCGACCAAGTTCCTGGACGTGGGGGAAAATGCCGCCCCCAGGGATCACAACGACGTGGTCGGGTTTACGCACCTGTTTTCCCCCAGCACTCTGAACGAATTGCGTTTCGGCTTCAACCGGTTCTACACTTTCCACTTCACCAACGACTACGGGACCAACGAAGACACCGTGCTGGGAATTCCGAACGGCAACCTGCCGCAGTTTCCGTTGATCAGCGGCATCGCCCAGATGACCCCCAACACCAATCAGAGCGTCGGCAACTGGGCGGAAACCGGAGGCACCGGGTCTTCCGACGCGATCCGTTTCACGCAGGACTACGATGTCGTGGACAACCTCACCAAGGTCCACGGAGCGCACACTTTCCGGTGGGGCGGCGAGTACCGGCGGCTGCAGGCTATGGTGACCAATCCCGATCACTATCAATCCGGCAGTTTCGGGTTCGATCAAAGCTACACCGACCAGTGCGCAGGCAACTCCCTGTGCAGCGGGAACAGCGGCGGCGCGGGCATTGCCGACTTCCTGCTGGGCTTGCCCACCACCGTGAATCGCGACATCGTGAATACCTTTCCCCAAACCCGTTTGACCGTGGCCGACGGCTACTTTCAGGACGACTACCGGGTGACTTCGAAACTGACCCTGAATATGGCTCTCCGCTGGGATCTCATCAGCATGTACAACGACGCCAACAACCACCAGTCCAACTGGGATCCGCAAACCGGGCTGCTGGATGTCGCCACGGCGGGCAATCGGGCTCCCAACGTGCCCACCGATTGGCATATGTTCGCTCCCCGAATCGGCCTGGCCTATTCGCCGGATAACGGCAAAACCGCCATCCGCGCGGCCTTCGGAATCACCAATTTCCCGGATCACTACGGAGCCGCGGGCGGCACGCTGGAGCGCAACTGGCCCTTCTTCGAGGAGTACACCCTCAGCCAGCCGGCCTCCAATACCCCCTGGGCCGCGCTGAGTTCGCCGCAGAACCTGCCCAACCCCGGTTGCGCTACCAACCTGACTACCTGCGTGGTGGGACTCCCGGGCTTCGTTCCGCAACAATACTCCGCTACCGTGGTTCCCTCGCCGGCGGCCAGCCTGTATTACGTTCCGTCCAGCGACCTGCCCGACCGGGCGACCATGTGGCACATCGGCATCCAGCACCAGCTCACGGCTTCCAGCGTCATCGACGTGGCGTATGTGGGAACCAAGGGCAGCAACCTGTTCCGGTCCATCAATATCGACCAGGCGTATCCCGGCCCGAACACCATCATCGGGACGGGCGTGCCTGCCAGCATCGGCGCGCTGACCGCCAACCGGGTGTTCGCCACGGTGGGCTGCACCCAATTCAGCGCCACAGCCACGCTTTCTTCTACCGGCGGGCCGGTTTGCATCGCCGGTCCGGTGGCCTCCCTGGGCGCCATCAACGAGCGCGGTTCCACGGGATGGTCCAGCTACAATTCGCTCCAGGTGCGATACACCAAGCGCTTCTCGCGCGGGCTGACGGCTCTCCTGTCCTACACCTGGTCGAAGGAAATGGACGATATGACCGTGTTCGACCCGCTGCTGAATCAGGACCAGTTCAACCGTGCCCTGGGCGACGCTTCGGCGCCAGACATACCCCAACTCCTGATCGGCAGCTTCGTTTACCAGCTTCCCTTCGGAAAGGGGCGGGACTTTATGCGCAGCGCCTCCGCCCCTGTGGACCTGGTGTTGGGCGGGTGGCAAATCAGCGGCATTACGGATCTCCAGAGCGGTGTGCCTCTGGCAGTCTCCGACGGCACCAGCAATAATGGCGG
>JASHSS010000026.1 GCA_030038565.1 Bryobacteraceae bacterium | reverse complement strand
GGCAAGCCGCCGCGCGATGTCCTCGATATAAGGATTGAGGCCTCGATTTTCGTGGATGACGACAATGCCGGGCAGCTTCGACGGGGTCGCCTCTCGTGTGTCGGCGCTGATCGGCCGGACCAGGTATCCCCTGATGCTTCCGTTCCCTTGAGGCGAGGAGACCGTCTCGTAGGAGGCTTTGATCCGGTTATCGGTTGGGGAGACTTGCTGCCCCAGAGCGTAGTTCGGCATTAACGCCTCGACCACCGTTGCCACCGCCAGACCGCCAATGGCAAACCGCTTCACGCGGTCCATAAACTCACGCCGGCTGATCTCGCCGTGAATAAAAAGGTTGTAGAGTTCGATTGCCCCGCCCGGCAGTTTGGGTCTGGTTGGTTCCATCGGCAGGCTCCTTGCGAGAGAATATCACGTCTTCCGGGACAATGGCTCCGTGCCGACCGGTAAGCGAGGCTCCCGCCCCGGTCCTACCCCACCCGCGCACCTCGGTTACAATCGACTCTGTGACTTCCGCTGCCACCACCGCCGGCGCCAATCCGCGGTTCCCCTCGCCGGCCGGTGGTCGCGCTTTGGCCGGCTTCCTTCTCTCCGGCTTCCTGCTGGCTCTTCTGGGCGCGATTCTTCCGGCCTGGGGGTATCACCGCGATCCCCCCGATTTCGTCGCCGTGGGCAATTACTTCCTCAGCCTGGCGCTCGGCATTGTTAGCGCGGCCGTCCTGGCACGCCGTTTGCTAGCCCGTTTCCGCTCGGTCTTTCCGCTGGTCTTCTCCTGCTCGCTCGCGTGCATGTCGCTGGCCTACCTGGCCATGGTTTCGCCGCCTGCTTCGGCATGGTGGCGCGTGGCCGGCCTGTTCGTGCTGGGAATCGGCGCCGGGCTTTTGAATATGGCGCTGTTTCAGGCCATCTCCGGAAACTACCAGTTCGATGCCACCGGAACGGTGATCCGCGGCGGCATCTGGTACGGCCTCGGCTGCCTCACGGCCACCCTTCTGGTAGCCGGCACTTTCTACGCTTACACCGTCCCGGTGATCCTGGCGGTCATGGCGGCGGTGCCGGCCGTCTTCGCTGTGGTGTACGCCCGCTCTTCCTGCGATCTCCGGCCCCCGCCCGGCCAGCCGGGCCTGCGCCAGGCTCTCAAGGACTTCCGTAGTCCCGGCGCCATTCTGTTTGCCCTGGTGCTCTTTTTCCAGTTTGGCAACGAGTGGTCCATCGCCGGCTGGCTGCCTCTGTTCCTGATCCGGCGGGTGGGTCTCAGCCCGAAGGCTGCCCTCATGATCCTGGCGATCTACTGGTTTTTCCTGCTGGCCGGGCGCCTTGCCGCGGTGGCGGTTCTGCCGCATGTCCGCCACGGTCGCCTGCTGCTGGGCAGCGTGGCGTGCGCCATGTTCGGCTGCCTGATTCTGTATTCCACCCAGTCCGGTTTCGGCGCCGCTTCCGGGGTCTTTTTCGTGGGTGCGGGGTTCGTTTCCATCTATCCGTTAGTGGCCGAAGCTATCGGCCGCCGTTTCCCCTATTACCATCCCGGATTCTTCAGCGGCATCTTCTCCGTGGCCGTGCTGGGCGGGTTACTGGCTCCCGCCACCCTGGGATACATCGCCCAGGCCTGGGGAGTCGGGGTGCTCATCGGCATCCCTCTCTTCGGCATCTCGATGGTGATGATGTTACTCCCACTGATCTGGCTGGAGTCCAAGGTGACCGGCCGATGAAGCGCGCCGCCCGGGCTTTCTGGCTGGCCGCCTGTCTTACCTCGACGGTAGCGGCTGCCACCCTGTCCGAAAGGATCGAGCGGGCCATCCAAGGCTCGCCGGTAGCCCGCCTGGCCTACTGGGGCATCCAGGTAGTCGATCTGGAAACCGGCAAGACGCTGTACCAGCGCAATCCCGAGAGCTACTTCGTACCGGCTTCCAATACCAAGCTGTTCACCGCCGCCATGGCGCTCACCCGCCTGGGGCCGGATTACACCTTCGTCACGCGCGTTCTGGCCGATGCCGCGCCGGATGCCGAGGGCCGCATCGCCGGCGACCTTTCCCTGGTTGGTGGCGGCGACCCCAACCTTTCCGCCCGCGCCATTCCGTACCACCTGGGACCCTCCACCGGCGATCCCCTGGCCGCCATCGCGGACCTTGCCGACCAAATCGCCGCCCACGGCGTGAAGCGGATCGCCGGATCCATCGTGGGCGACGACACCTGGTACGTCTGGGAGCCTTACGCCACCGGCTGGGCCATCGAAGATCCGAAATCGGACGACGGCCCGCCGGTCAGCGCGCTCACCATCAACGACAACACCATTACTTTGAGCGTCCAACCCGCCGCGCACGCGGGCGATCTCGCCTGGCTCACCATGAGCCCGCCCCTGGAGTACTACCGCATCGCCAACCGCGTGCGCACAGGCCCCGCCGGTTCCGAGCGCCATGTCTCCTTCGACCGCCTGCCCGATAGCCTGGACGCCCGCATCTGGGGCGCCCTGCCGCTGGACGATCGCGGCCAGAACCTCCCGCTCGGCATCCAGGACCCGGCGCGTTACGCCGCCATGGCTCTCCGGCGGGCCCTGGAAGATCGCGGCATCGCCGTCGAAGGAGAGGCTGTGGCGCGCCACCTTTACCCCGATGAACTGCCCGGCGGGCTGCACTCCGCCCCGCCAGGCCCCCCCGTCCCAGCCGACGGGCGCCCCGAACTGGCCCGCCGCGTTTCGGCCCCGCTCCTCGAAGACCTGCGCATCACCGCCAAGGTCAGCCAGAATCTGCACGCCGAACTGGCCCTGCGGGCAGTGGGGAAAGCCCGCCGCAACGTGGGCAGCTTCGAAGCCGGATTGGACGAGATGCAGAGCTTCCTCGCCGAGGCGGGCATCGCCGCCGATGCCTACAGTTTCCACGATGGCTCCGGCCTGGCCCGTTTGAACGTGGTGACCCCCGCCGCGGTGGTGCGGCTGCTGCGGTTCATGTACGCATCCCCGGCCCGCGAGAACTGGATTTCCCTGCTCCCCGTGGGAGGCCAGGATGGCACTCTGGCCACCCGCTTCGGCAATGGCGCGCCGGCGGCCAAACGGGTCCACGCCAAAACCGGCTCGCTGGCGCATGTCAGCGCGCTCTCCGGTTACCTCGAGCGGCCGCACGGGCGATGGCTGGCATTCTCGATCCTGGTGAACAATTACAACGCCCACCCCGCCGAAGTGCGTGGAATAATGGACCAGATCTGCAATTTCATGGTGGAATAAGGAATATGCCGATTTACGAATACCGCTGCGAAGACTGCGGCACGAAATTTGAAAAACTGGTGCGCCGCGAGGCCGACGTGCCGGGCGTGGAATGCCCCTCCTGCGGCCGGAAGCACCTCAAGCAGGAGCTTTCCACTTTTGCCGCTCACTCCGGCAGCGCCTCGAAATCCGCCGATATGCCGGTCTGCCCCAGCGGCCGTTGCAGCAACCCCGGCATGTGCGGCATGAACATGAACTGAGCGTGGCTGAAGAACCTGTGAATCTGTGGGGGTTGTCCGATCTGGCCACGCCGTGGTGTCTCCACGTGGTGGCGACGCTGCGGATCGCCGAGCATATCGACGCTGGAGTCAGCGAAATCGCCGAACTGGCTGCGGAGGCGGAGTGCGACCGCGAGGTTCTGCGCAGGGTGCTGGAACATCTGGTAAGCAAAGGCGTCTTCGAACAATCCGAGCCCGGGCGGTTTGCGCTGAACGGCGCCGCCAGTGGCCTGCTCGACCCGGCCACGCGCCTCGGTCTCGATCTCAACGGCATCGGTGGACGTATGGCCTACGCGTGGGGTAGCCTTCCGGGCTACGTCCGCACCGGCGCTCCCGCCTATCGCCAGATTTTCGGCCGGCCGTTCTGGGACGATCTGGCCGCGCACCCGCCCATCGCCGCCAGTTTCGATGCCCTGATCGGACCGGCGGGACACGGCATTCCCAGCCCGGATTTTCAGATCGACGGCGGCTGGGGGCCGGTGAGGACTGTGGTGGATGTTGGCGGCGGTACGGGAGCCCTGCTCGCCGAGATCCTGCTCGCGCGTCCCCACGTCTATGGCATGTTGGTGGATCTGCCGAGAACCGTGGCCCGTGCGCGCGAAACATTCCGGTCTGCTGGCGTTGCCGACCGGGTCATTCTGGTGGGCCAGAACTTCTTTAATCCGCTGCCCGCGGGCGCCGATCTCTACATTTTGCGCGGCGTGCTGAACAATTGGGACGATGCGGACGCCGCCGCCCTGTTGAAGCGCTGTGCCCAAGCCGCCCGCCCCTCCGGCCGCGTGCTGGTGGTCAAGAGCGTGGTTCCCGATGGCACTCCGCCAAGCCTGTCCATCTCGATGCTGCTGGTGGGCGGCAAAGACCGCACGGTGGCCGAGTTTCGCGAATTGGCCCGGCCATGCGGCCTGGAGATTGTGACCGCCGGGCGACAGCCATCCGGCCACTTCGTGGTGGAATGCCGCCCGGCTGGAGCCTGAATCCGGCAATCGCGTCCCGAAAAAGCGGCCCTCGGACTAACGCCGCGGCTGCGTCCGCGCGTCGCCGGCCGCCTCATTCACTACCGCGGACTGATTTCCGGCCGGCCAGCATTTTCCCGTAAGCCTCCAAAAGCTGCTCGCGGGCCTGCTTGCCAATCGGATCGGGCAACTCCGCGGGCCGATAATGCCGGCACAGGGCTACGGTCTTGCGAAGGCTCTCGGCAAACTCGATGCATGGCGGGCAGCCCGCCAGGTGTGTTTCGATGTCCCGGCATGCATCCGGCGGCAGTTCCAGGTCCAGGTATTCGGACAGCAGGGCAAACACCTGCCTGCATTTCTCACTGCGCTCCTCGGGACCCATCTCACTTTCCTCCCGGAGGGCCGCCGGCCACCGGCGCGAGGCCGCCGCTCCGCAGGTATTCATCCAGGCTCCGCCGCACCGCCAGGCGCGCCCGATGCAGCCGCGTCCTCACCACGTCTTCGGTCAAATCCAGTATCTGAGCGGCCTCCATGGTGGATAACTCCTCCACGTCGCGCAACAGCAGGATCGACCGGTAGTGTTCCGGCAGCGCGCCGATGGCCCGGTCAAGCGCCTGCTTCAATTCCGATTGCAGCATCTGCCGCTCGGGCACCGCCGACCAGTCCGCGATCTGAAGGCTCCGATGGCCGCCGTCGTGGTCCATGGCGGGCAGAAAATCGTCCAGCGAAAGCTCCACCCGCGGAGCGAAGGTGCTCCTGCGGCGCTTCATCAGGCAGGTGTTTTTGGCGATCCGGAACACCCAGGGGCGCACGCGGGCGGCCTCGTGCAGTTGATCGAAGTTCTCAAACACCCTGAGCAGGGTCTCCTGCGCCACCTCCTCGGCATCTTCCCTCTGCCCGCACATCAGCCAGCTATAGTGAAAAATCCTGGCGCGGAAGTGTTCCACAAAACGGTCGAAGGCCTCCGGCTCCCCGGCCATCAGCTTGCGCGCGAGTTCGACTTCGGCTTCCCGTTCCAATTGCGGCTACCCGCCTCTGATTGTAGCGGGCGGCGGAGCAAAGGGCAGGAACGGCCAATACCGCCTACTGCCTTGCCGCAGAGACCGGCCGGTCGGGCGTGTTAATGCCCTTCCAGGCGTCCAGCGCTTCCTCGCTCACGGCGGTCGCGGCGGCGCCCAGGTCATTGCCGGTCATGGTGACGGCGGCTTTCATCCCCGGCGCCAGCGACAGGAATACGCCCGTGCCCGGCCACGCCACGCTGTTGCGGAACCAGACGCCCTGCGAGTGGTCCAGGCGCACCACCGGCGCGCCAGCTTTGGGCGCGCGCGTCTGGACTCCATCCAGATCCAATTCGGTGGAATCGCGAATCAGGAAGGGGATGCCGCTATCGGGATTGATGCGCACGTTGTGTAATTCCAGGCCCTTTGTGTTGAAGGCGCGCAGGCCCTCGCGGGCGTTGGCGATGATATTGCTGAGCCGCAGCCCTTCCACCGGCATCTCGGGCAGCCCTTCGATGCTCACCGCCGTGCGGCAGCGGTTGATGGTCACGTTAGAAATGGCGATGTTGCGGAACACCGGCGTGCGCGCGGAAACCGGCTCCTCGGGCGCGCGGGTGTAGTAGTTGGTCACTTCGATGGCGGGGTAGGGGGTATCTTCGATCACCCAGTTATCGAAGCGCAGGTTTTCCAGCACTCCGCCGCGCCCGCGCGTACTCTTGATCCGGATGCCGCGGTCGGTGCCCTGCGCCACAATATTGCTGGCCACCACGTTGCGGATGCCGCCCGAGGTTTCGCTGCCCAGCACCACCGCGCCGTGCCCGCGGTGGATAGTGCAGTTGGTGATGGCTACATCTTCGGTGGGCCGGTTGACGCGCAGGCCATCGGCATCCTTGCCGGATTTCAAGCAGATGGCGTCGTCGCCGGTATCGAAATACGAATCCGAGATGCGCACGTGGCGGCAGGAATCGATATCCACGCCGTCGGTGTTGGCGCCCGGATAGGTCTCCACCACCACATCCCGGATCACCACGTTTTCGCAATAGAGCATGTGCAGCACCCACATGGGCGAACCCATGATGTGGATGCCCTCGATCAGAATGTTCTTGCTTTCCACCGGGCGGATAAAATCGGCGCGCAGCGAGAGCGCGGCCATCCGGCGCGCGGAGTCGGGCACGGTTTCGTGGTGCTCCAACTTGTCCAGCATGCCGGTCCAGGCGGCGCGGTTTTCCGGGGACGACATGAGCTTGCGCCAATCCGCATTGACCGCCACGATGGTGCCTCGGCCGGTGATGGCGACGTTCTCCAGGTGCGAGCCGCCCAGCATGGCCGCCGGCGCTTCGGTCTCCACGCCCTCGAAGCGGCTGGACACCATGGGATATTCCTCGCGATTGGCCGCGAAGTGAATCACCGCGCCGCTATCGATGTGGAACGTCAGGTTGCTGACCAGTTCGATGGAGCCGGAAATGTAATTGCCGGCCGGCACGAAGACGGTTCCGCCGCCGGACTTGGCGCAAGCTTGTATAGCGGCGCGGAAGGCGGCCGTGGAAGAGGCCGAGCCATCGCGGTGGGCGCCGTAATCGAGCACGTTGAACACCGACGGGGTTTGCGCGGCCATGGGCAGCGCGAGGGCCATCAGGGCCACGACGGCTAGGGGCACGGCGGCCATCCGAGCCGCAATAAACCCCCGGACCGCGACGGTGACGGAGCGGTCTGGAACTGTGCCTTTGAAATGCATCTTCATCCTCATTTCGTGGGGTCCCAATGGTCCGTGCCGGCGAGGACGCGCCGGGGATCATACTGGGCCGCTTCGGCGGCGGTCAGGTGTTTGCCGTGCGGGTCGCGCTCGCGCGTGTGCGCGCCGGGACCCGTGGAATTGTATTCGGCGTAGAAAGCCGTTTCGAGCGAATGCGTTTCGCCGGGATGCCACTCCCGCCATCCCGCCGGTTCAATGTGCGCGCCCATCTCGGTATTCAGATACACCACCGCCGCATACGGCCGCCAGGGCCTGCCCAGCCAGACGTGCTCCACCCCTGGCGCGGCGGTCAACTTCGCGTGATCGATCACGTAGACGCTGTCTTCGCCGGCCGCATTTTTGCTCTGCGCCGTGATGTAGCCGCCCGGGCCGTGCGGCGTGCTGCGGATTTCGCAGCGCTCGAAGACCGCCTTGCTGTTGCCGAAGATGAAGTCCACGTTGCCTTCGATGTACGAGTCGGCGAAATACTGGCGGGCCGTCGCGCAGGGATGATCCGCCGCGGGCGTGCAAGGCGGCGTGCCGGCGTAGAGCGTGTCCTGGTTGCCCAGGAAGCGCATGTTGCGGAACGTCGCGCGGTCGGCGGTCACCATCAGGGCGAGAGCCTGCGAACCCTGCGGGGTTTGCTCGTGCGTGGCGTTGAAATCGTTGGCGAAGGTCAGGTTTTCGGCCGTGAACCCATCCCCGGTCACTTCGACAGTGGCGGAGTGCAGCGTACCGCCGCTGGTTCCGGCACTGGCGTCGAAGACGATCACGGTCTTGCCGGCATCGGTATTCGCGCTACGCAGATGGATGTTGGGCTTGTCGACCTTCAGGCGCTCGCGGTAAGTGCCCGGGGCGATGGAGATGGTGGACCCGGCCGGCGCCACATCGATCGCGCGCTGGATGGAATAGTAATCCCCGGTGCCGGAGGCGGCCACATAATAGGTGGGGTCCTCGGGCGGAACCGTAACCGCGGCGGCGGGCGCCTGGGGCAAATCGGGGAAGGCCTCGAAACGCGCGCTGCAATCCACCGGCGCCGAGGCCTCCACGGTATTGGCGCCCTTCAGCAGGTTGCCGCCGCGCCGCGTAAAGAGATACACGTTATGCGCCACCATCCGCTCGTCCTGGAATCCATCCACCACCACGTTGTCCAGCATCACCTGCATGCGGTGGTCGGCATCCACACCCAGGAAAGTTACCCAGCCGGGCGTCAGGCTGTGCACATCGCGCAGCGTAATGTTGCGGTAGATGGGCAGCTTGTCGCCGGGGAAGGTGGTGTACATGGAGGTAAGCACGATGGGGTTGGCCACGTTGCGCATGCAGACGTTTTCGTACGACACATCCTCCACCACTCCGCCGCGGCTGCGGTCGCTCTTGATGCGAATGCCGTTATCGGCGCCGTCGATCGAGAGGTCGCTGACCCGCACGGCGTTCACCCCGCCCGAGGTACCGCTGCCGATCGACATGCCGTGGCCGGAATAAAAATGGTTGTGCAGGATGCTGATGTGCGAAGCCGGTCCCGTCGCGCCGGTCTTGAGGGCCACGTTATCGTCGCCGGTCGCGATATCGCAATAAGCGATGGTCACGTTGGTGGAGGACGAAGGATCGATGCCGTCGGTGTTGCGCGCGGTCTTGGGCGTCTGGATCTTGACGCCCCAGGCGGTGAAGCCGTCGGTCTGCTCCACGCCCACGTGGAAATTGGGCGAATTGCGCAGGGTAATGCGATACATGGTGAAGCCGTCGGAGTGGCGGACCACGACGAGGCGCGGGACGGCCTGGGATTGGTCCAGCACCTTGGCCTCGTGGGCCAGGTCCCACCAGGTGACCTTGCGTCCGCCCGGCATTCCCAGTAATGGCGCGCCGCCGCGGCCGTCGATGGCGCCTTCGCCCATGATGCCGGCCCCGGGCGCGTTTTCAGCCGTCAGGAATGGCTTGCACCCCGGGCCGCGCGCGGCCGCGACAATCCCGCAACTGCCCGGCTGGACATCGTAATCGCGCGGGTTGCGGGAGGCGAAGAGCGCGGCGCCGGCCTCCACCAGGAGGGTCACCCCGGCCTTCAAATGGAGCGGCCCGGAGAGAAAGATGTTGCGCGGCCCCTCCGGCGCGAGCACCACCGCGTGGCCCGCGGCACAGGCATCGATGGCCGCCTGAATGCGTGCGGTAGCCGGATTCTTCTCGGCCGATTCCGGGAGCACCCCGCCCGGAGCGCTGAACGGCGCGCGCAGCGTGGCGCACGGTTCGGGGTAGTGAGGTTCGGTGACCGTGCGGGTATCCTGCGCGCACAGAACCGGCGCCAGCAGAACGGCGAAGCACACGGGCAAACGGTGGGGCAGGCCTTCAGCCTGCCGAGGCCTTTTTCCGCAGCCTGCAAAGAGTCTCATGAACGCCTTCCTAAGTCTACGCCCGCAGTGGTGACGGTATACTTGGCAAGCATGTTGGGGCGTTCCCAGGCGGGCAGCGTCTCCGGCGCTTGCACGTATCCAAAGAAGCCATTGGCCACCTGCGCGAAAT
>JASHSS010000282.1 GCA_030038565.1 Bryobacteraceae bacterium | reverse complement strand
AAACCTTGGCCCATCCGGTGTGCGAGGTCTGCGAATACCAGTCCATCTGCCACGGCGGATGCCCCAAGTTCCGCCACGGCCCGCACGGCCGGTTTGAGGACCTGGACTACTTTTGCCAGGCTTATAAGATGATCTTCGCCCGGGCCGTCGAGCCGTTGCGTAAGGAACTGCGCCGCATGTACGGCAACAGAATTCCGGCCGAAACGGCGCGGGTCAACCCGTATTAAGCGCTTTTTCATCCCCTCGCGGGACGGAACCGCCGGGGCCGTGGAGTTGAATCACAACACAAACTCCGCAAAAATCCTTCTGAATCGGCTCAATCACTTGCAGACATGGCTGCCCGGTATCGCGGAACCCGCGTGCTAGCGTGAGATTGAAGATGGAACTGCTTCTGGTGGAAGCAGTCCTCGCGGAATTGCCTGCCGGAGCCCAACCATGGGGGCCACCGTAAATCCAGAGCACAGGCATACAACGCTTCCTATATGACCCGCCGAGGGGCGTTACCACCTGCCCTTAGAGGCACGTTCCCTGCGGGGGGCGCTCCCCGTTGAGGGGAGTACGGAACCGGTTCCCAATGTCCGGGCGTGAATAGCGCCGTAAAACGAATCGATCTGCATATCGAAAAATAAACAGCGCCGTCAAGGCGCCCATCCCGGGGCGGCATTGCGCCGGCCGCCTTGCCTGGGGGCGCCGAACCACAAGCGGAACAAGTCTTTCAGGCACTTGCGCTCGCTCCCTTCGTCTCGGGAGCGCAGGTTCAGTTTTCCGTCGGCCGCTCCGCGTGGTCGATCACCAGCACGTCCACCGGGGCTTTCCGCGATGCCAGCCGCAAGCCGAGCTGCTCCTGCAGGGCCGCGTAGATGGAAGGCCCCGTGTCGGCGGGAATCTCGCCCGGCTTCACCGGCTTGTCGGCGTCCGGAGACCACTCCAGCTTGAAATTGAAGTTGCCTTCCAATCCGGTTTGATTCACCACCGGCACATTCAGCGCGCGGGCGAGCACCCACGCGAAATGGTCCATGCTGAGGGACCTGCCGGTGATGCCGCCGCGGTGGCTGTCGGTGCTCGATCCTTCGCTCTCCGCCTTTTCGAGTTTGGGCCCGCTCTTCGCGACTTCCAGCACCAGAGCCTCCAGAGTACGGGTCTCATGGTGCAGGGCCAGCTTGAATCGATCGGCCAGCAGGGTCTGCAGCATCGTCATCAGGCCGGCGTCTCCGAGGGGTTGATCGGCCTTGGCGGCGATCTCGAAGCGGTCGGAATCCAGCCACGGCGGCCCGCCCACAATCTGGCTGGGTCCCACGCCGTAAGCACCGATGATGCAGCGCTTCAAGGTCACGCCGCTGGCCGTTATCCGGCCATGGCCGCTCTTGATCCCCGAGGATCCGTTGTACTGGTCGGCCGGGGTGGGCTTGATGGAGGCAACCTCAAATCGCGATTCCGGCGCGGGCTGCGCGGAAAGAGACCACGGAACCGCAAGCAACAGGCCGGCAAGCGCTCGAATCATCGGCATCCCTCTGGCGGTTAGACGTCGGCGCGCGGCCAAACGTTGGGAAACGCCGGGTCGCCGTCTTGCCGCCCCCGCCCCCGATGCGGTATGCTCGATCCCAATTTCCATGCCTTCCCACTCCGATTCCCCCGCCCCGTGCCCGTCTCGCCGGCCACCTCCCGACCATCGTCGCCATCTCCATCCTTGTATACATCATGGGCGATGTCCTGCACGAAGCCGTCGGCCACGGAGGCGCCTGTCTCGCCGTGGGAGGCCGGCCCCTCACGGTTTCCACCGTCGATATGGAGTGCTCCTCAGGTCACCGCCTGGTGGCCGCCGGCGGCACTCTCGCGAACTTCGCCGCCGCCGCACTGTTCTTCGTCCTCCATCGCACTGCCGCCGCGCGTCCGCCCGCCTGGAAATACTTCTTCTGGCTGGCCATGACCCTCAATCTCTTCGCCGCGTGCGGCTACTTCGCCTTCTCAGGCGTGGGCGGTTTCGGCGATTGGGCCCAATTCATTCAGGGATTTCCGGCGCACTGGGCCTGGAGAATCGGGATGACCCTCTTCGGATTCGCGGCCTACATGATGGCCGTCCGTTTCAGCCTCCTGCAGCTCCGACCCTTGATCGGCAGCGACCGGCATCTGCGCTACCTTCGTCGCCGTCGAGCTCTCCCGGATCCCCTACTTCGCCGGCGGAATTCTGGCCTGCCTCGCCGGCGCCCTCAATCCCGCCGGTCTGATCCTGGTAGCCTTGTCCGCCGCGGCTTCCACCTTCGGCGGCGCCTCCGGCCTGCTCTGGATGATGCCGTGGCTCAAAGGCTCCTGGATCCCCCTGGCAGCGTTCCCCGAACCGCAACCCGTCCCCAGAAGTTGGGGGTGGATCGCCGCCGCCGCCCTCTGCGCCGGCTTGTGGGTCGCGGTGCTCGGTCCCGGCCTGCGCCTGTCGAAACCCCTGCCGCATTGAGCCGCGAGCCGGGTGAGCCTCCTTCGCGAACCCCTAACCGCCGTTATCGCCCGGCGGTTAACTTAAGCTCAGTGCTTCCGCGGAAGCCGGATTTCCTATACTCGGCGTATGCCTGGGGTTGTCGCCCTCATCGGCGCCCAACAAGCCACCCGAAGAAAGGATCTCGCGGCCGCCGAAAAGCTCTGCTGCGAATGCCGCCAGGCCATCCCCCAACTCGCCGGACCCCGGAAATCCGGCCTCCGGGCCGCCTTCCTCCAGGTCATGGCCGGGGTCCCGGGAGCCTGAGCCATGCAATTCCTGTTGCTCTCGCTGGTTCTCGCGGTGGTCTTCTCCCTGCTGAGCCTGCTGAATCAGCCGGTCCGGCGGAGGCGCCGCTTCCTTCGCCTCCTTCGCGAACAGCTTGCCGCCCACCGCTCCGGCGATTACGAGGCGCAGTTGAAGATCATCGAGGGCTTTCGCGTCAACGGCTCCGAACCCGCCAACTACCTTTTCTTCAAAGGTTCGGCACTTCGCGAGCTCGGGCGCCTCGAGGAAGCCAAGGAAGCCCTGCGCTGCTCTCTGGCCCTGGAGACCAACCCCGCGCTCCGGGTGCTGTGCCGCAGCCAGATCGGCCGGGCCCTCATGGAACAGGAGCGCTGGGAGGACGCCGCCGCCTGCTTCCGCGATTGTGTCGCCCAATCCCCTAAACGCGGCGGCGGGCAGCGCGCCCTCGCCGAACTGCTCCTGCGCCGCGGCCGTGAACCCCACGCGGCCCTGGACGCCGCGCGCGTCGCCGTCGCCCTTGATCGCGCCCAGGAGGTGCATCGCCGCTGGTTAAGCCAGGAACTGCACGACTATAACCTCGCCGAATCGCTGGCCGTCTTCGCCTGGGCCCTGGCCGCCAATCACGGCGCTCCGGCCGACGTCCAGAGTTCCCTCGCCGAAGCCTTCGCGCTGTGCGGCGAAACCAACCACCCCACCCTCGCCGGACTCCACTTCTTCGCCGCTCACGCCTGCGCGCTCCTGGGCGATCCCGCCGCCGCCACCCGCCACTTCCAAGCCGCCGTCGAGACCGATCCCCACGGCAATTACGGCCGTCTCTCCCAAGCGGTAGTCTAAGTCGGGCTGCGCCACGGCGATTCCCGCCGCCATCTCGCCCGGAAAAATGCACCGCCGCACGAGCCGCAGAACCGCGGGACGAACCGCGACTCCCGCGCCGTTCAGCGCGCCCCTACGGGTTCCCAGCGCACGGCGGCCTTCTGAATGCGCTCCGCCGCTTCCATCAGGTTGGCCTCGGAATTGGCGTAGCTGAAGCGGATGTAGCCGCGGCCGAATTCGCCGAAACAGCGGCCATCCAGGCACGAAACCCCGGCCTCGTACAGCAGCAGATCGGCGAGTTGCTTGGAATCCATGCCGGTGCCGCCGATGTTGGCGAAGGCGTAGAAAGCCCCGCCGGGCAGGGCGCAGCGGAAGCCGGGGACCTGGTTGAGCGCGCGGCAAAACACGTCCCGGCGCCGGCGGAATTCGGCCACCATCTGCGCCACGCAGTCCTGCGGGCCCTCGAGCGCAGTGATTCCGGCGCGCTGCGTGAAGCTGGCGGTGCAGGAATTGGAATTGACCATCAGCTTATTGACCGCCTCCACCAGCCACGTGGGCATCACTCCGTAGCCCATCCGCCAGCCGGTCATGGCGTAGGTTTTGGAGAAGCCATCCAGGATGATGGTCTGCTCCTGCATTCCGGGAAAGCTGGCGATGGAAGCGGGCGGCGCGTCGTCGTAGTAGATTCGGCTGTAGATTTCGTCGCTCAGCACGATCAGGTCGCGGCCGCGCAGCATATCGGCCAGCGCCTCCAGGTCGGCTTTCGGAATCACCCCGCCGGTGGGGTTCTGCGGGGAGTTCAGAATCACCAGCTTCGTGCGGCTGGTAAGGCGCCTGCGGAAGAGATCCAGGTCGAAGGAAAAACCACGGCTCTCTTCGAGCGGCATAGGCACCGGCGTGGCCCCCGTGAAGCGGATCATGGATTCGTAAATCGGAAATCCAGGGTTGGGATAGATGGCTTCATCGCCCGGTTCCAGCAGCGCCAGGATGGGGAAGAAGAGAATCGGCTTGCCTCCGGGAACCACGGAGACATGCTGCGGCCCTACCGGGATGCCGCGGGTTTCCGAGACGTGCCGGGCGATGGCCTCGCGCAACTCGGGCAGCCCCTGGGTGGGGCCGTAATGCGTCCAGCCTTCATCGAGCGCCTGCTTGGCCGCTTCCACAATGTGGCTGGGAGTGGGGAAATCGGGTTCGCCGATTTCCAGGTGGATCACACTGCGGCCTTGCGCCTCCAGGGCGCGGGCCCGCACCAGTACGTCGAAAGCCGATTCGACGCCGATGCGACTCATCCGTTCCGCCAGTTTCATACCGTTACCTTCCGGAAATAAGGGACGCCGTCCCGCTCTTCCACCTCGGCCACGCGATCGCCGATGGCCACGCGTTCCCCCATAATCCGGCCGGTAACGCGGCCGGCGCCGCCATCGAGGCTGACGATGGCGGTCTGGTAGGGAACATCCTTAGTGAATGCTTCGGGCGCCGAATAGATGACTGTTTCGGTGTAGACGGTGCCTTTTCTCATGGATCTCAGCCGTTCATGGCTCGGCCAGAATCGTGACCACGCAGGTAGCCCCGGAGCCGCCCAGGTTCTGGGCCAGCCCGAGCGAGTGGCGCGGAATCTGGCGCGCGCCGGCTTCGCACCGGATCTGGAGAGCCACATCGCAGATCTGCGCCACGCCCGTGGCGCCGACCGGGTGTCCCTTGGCTTTCAGGCCGCCGCTGGTGTTGATGGGACGCTGGCCATCGCGAGCGGAGCAGCCTTCCAAGGCATACGGGCCGCCTTGGCCGCGTGGGACGAAGCCCAAGTCTTCGCTGGCGATAATCTCGGCGATGGTGAAGCAATCGTGCAGCTCGGCGAACTGGATATCGCCGGCCGTCACTCCGGCCATGCGGTAAGCCGCCTCGGCCGCCTTGCGCACGGCCGGAAAAGTGGTGATGTCGTCTTTTTGATCCAGCGCCACGTAATCGGAAGCCTGGGCGACGCTGAGGATGCGCACGGGCTTGGCGGTAAACTCCGCGGCGCGCTCCAGGGGCGCCAGGATGACAGCCGCCGCGCCATCGCTGATCAGCGAGCAATCGTAGAGGTTGAGCGGGTCGGCGATGGGCTTGCCCGCCAGGGCCTGCTCCATGGTGATGGGCTTGCGCATGTGGGCATCCGGATTCAGCGCCCCGTTGGCGTGGTTCTTGACGGCCACCGCGGCCAGGTGCTCCTTGCGCGTGCCGAAATCGTGCATGTGGCGGCGCGCAATCATGGCGAACAGCGAGGCGAAGGTATTGCCGGCCTTCATTTCCCCGGAGCAATCGCCCGCCGCGGCCAGGATTTCGCTGACCCGCGCGGTGGTTTGCGAGGTCATTTTTTCGACGCCCACTACCATTACCAGGTCGTGGATGCCGGCGGCAACTTCCGTCCAGGCATGGTAAAAGGCCGATCCGCTGGAGGCGCAGGCTGCCTCGATCCGGGTGGCCGGCACTCCGCGAATTCCCAAAGCCGTGGAGACATAAGGCGCCAGGTGATTCTGACCCACGAACGAGGGTCCGGCGAAGTTACCCAGGTAAAAGGACTCGATGGCCTCGGGCGCCGCCTGGGCATTCGAGAGGCATTTCCGGCCGGCTTCGACCGCCAGCGACCTGAGGTCCCGATCGGGGAACGCGCCGAAGGGTGTTTTGCCCAACCCGACGACGGCTACCGCTCTCATACTTTCAGATTAGCTGAAACCACCGGAAAGTGGGCGCAGATTCTGGCGGTGGTGCACCCGGGGCCGGCAGTGCGCCCGGAGCAGGCGGCGTCGGCAGTGCGCCCCGGCCAAGCGGCCCCGGCGGTGCGCCCGGAGCAGGCTCCGCGCGGCATCGAAGCCCCGGATTTCCCAGCCGCGGCCCGGCAACCCGGCTCCCCGTGCTATAGATGAGCCACCGTCCGCCAGCCGCACTATGACGGCTTGGCCAAGCCCACCGCACAAGATCCCTCTCTCGCTTTTTTCGCCGCGCCGCATCCGGGCGCGCACCCCTGGGCCGCGCCCGGTGAAGCGGAGGGCAGGCCGGAAAATTGAGGGGACCGGGAGGGGACCGCGAGGATGCCCCTGGCCGACGGACCCATGTCCTGCCGATCTTCAGGCACTTGCCGATTGTCCTCACATGCTAGGCTGGGCGTATGCAGAAAATCCCGGAGGAGCAGGCGAGGTTCCGCGGTCCCCGACGGGTTGTGGAACTGGGGTGGGCGCCCACGGTGACGGCGCTTTATGTGGCGTGGCGTCTGGTGGCCGCGGGGCCGATCGATTATGGGCTATTGGTGGCCCTCGTGGTTTTGAGCGTTACTTCGATTCTGTATGCGCGTAAGCTGCACCAGAAAGAAGGGGCGCCCATAGAGGCACCCGGCGAGCCGGCGCGCATCGAGCCGGCGCAGTTCAAGCCGCCGGTAGCCCGGAGTGAAACCCCGGCGCCGGTCGCGCCGCCCACGCTGCCGGTCGCGCCGCGGCGAGTCGAACCCGTAGTGGCGCCCAACGAACTCGTGCGGGCGGAGCGGCAGCAAGACCAGGGCGCGCGGGTTGCGGTGGCCGAAAAGACGGCCGATTCGAAGGCCCTCGAAAAGC
>JASHSS010000281.1 GCA_030038565.1 Bryobacteraceae bacterium | reverse complement strand
CATCCCCACTCGCATCCGCACCCCCATGACTCCTGACTCTGAGCCGGTCGCGCGCGCAACTATTCCAGCAGGCGCCGGTATTCGTCCGGATCCAGGCCGAAGCGCTCCATCTGCCGTGGCAGGTCGCCGCGCAAAGTCTCGGGCGTCAGCCTCACCCACGCCCCGATCACTGTCTCGACGCCTACGCGGTTCTTGCCATCCTCTTCGGCCATACCTTCCGCCGTGGCGCGCAATTCGGCCTCGGTCTTCTCGCGCACCGGCCGCGGCGTCTGCGCCAGCACCTGGTTTAAGAAGTCCTCGGCTGCGTCGTTCCAGTTCATTCCTTGGCCCCGCCGGTCCCGTGATCGTGCAACGACCGGGCGATCATTCCCAGCCCGCCGACCAGCAGGATCAGCATCACCAGGGTGTCGAAAAGCGTGGTGGGGCGGAAGTAGATGTGCATGTTGGCAATCACGCCCGCCAGGATAAAGCAGCCGCCGCCCAGAGTGAGCAGCCAGCCGATCGTGCTCCGTCCGTTCCAGAACAGGAGGCCGACGCCGAACAGCAGCGGAATCAGCGTAACGCCGAAGGTGCTGGGGCCATAAAAACCCCAGTACGCCCCTTCCACGCTCACCCGGTGCGCCACCAGGTAGCCGCCGATGCAGGTCATGATGAAGCCCATCAGGAAGTGGCCCAGCCCGCCTGGCGTTCCACCCACATCGCTCAGATTCCGGTCTGCCATGAATTCGAGGATATCAGACCTTGAGGTCCCTGGCTCCGCTCCCCTCAGTCATCCCGGCCCGGTTTCCTCCGTGCTTCCTCCTTTGGTGTTCTCCGTGCTTCCTCCGTGGTCTCCGCGTCTCCGTGGTGAAAACCGCCCCCGCCCGACCCTCAACGCCCGCCCGCGGGCAGATACTCTTCGAAGAACCCGTAGCGCAGGGTGTCCAAATGGTCGCCCGAGATTCCGTGACGCCGGTTGGGATACTCCATGAAATGGAACTGCTTGTCCAACTCGATCAAGCGGTTCAAAAGCCGCTGGGTTCCCTGGAAATGGACGTTATCGTCGCCCGATCCGTGAATGATGAGCAACTTACCCTGCAGCCCTTCGGCGAAGCTGATGGGCGACCCGTCATGATAGCCCTTGGCGTTTTCCGCGGGCAGGCCCATGTAGCGCTCCTGGTAAATCGAATCGTACAGCGTCTGGTCGGGAACGGGCGCGCCCGCCACGCCGACTTTATACAACTCCGGATGCCGGAACATCAGGTTCAGGGTCATGGAGCCGCCGCCGCTCCAGCCGAACACGCCCACGCGCGTGAGGTCCACATAGGGGTGCGTGCGGGCCAGGTCGCCGAGCGCGGCCGCCTGCTCTTCGGAGGCCAGCACGCCCACCGCGCCGTAGATCACCTTGCGCCATGCCCGTCCCTTGGGCGAGGGCGTGCCGCGGTTGTCGAAGCTGGCGATCAGGTAGCCGTCGTCGGCCAGCGCGGCCATCAACAGCCGGTTATTGCCGCCCCAACTGTCGTTCACGGTGGTGGCCGCCGGCTCGCCGTAGACGTTGACGATGATCGGATACTTTTTGGAAGCGTCGAAGTGCGACGGCCGGATCAGCCAGCCGTCCAGCGTGACGCCGTCCCCGGCGGCCGCATGCACCATCTCGGTGCGGCCCGCCAGGATCGGCGCCACCTTGGCCTGCAACGCCGCGTTGTCTTGAAACACGCGCACGGTTTTGTGATCCGGCAGGCTGACCAAATCCGAAACGCCCGGCGAATCGAAGCGCGAAGAGCTGTGAAACGCCCAATGGCAATCCGGCGAAAGGTTGTAAGTGTGGGTGCCGGGCGAATCCGCCGGAGTTACTCGCTCATTGCGCCCGCTGCCATCCAGGCGCGACCGGTACAGATAGCGCTGGGTGGCGTTATCGGGGGACGCCATGTAATACAGCCAGCCGCCCGCCTCGTCGATTCCGGCCACCGAGAGCAGGTCGAATGCTCCCGTGGTAATCAGGCGCGCGTCGCCCTCGCGCGAGATGGCGTACGCATGGCGCCAGCCGTCGTGCTCGCTCTCCCACAGCAGCCGCTTGCCGTTTTCCAGCCACTCGAAGGTCCGGTTGATGTCAACCCAGGCCGGGT
The DNA here is from genome assembly GCA_030038565.1 of Bryobacteraceae bacterium. GTDB lineage: Bacteria > Acidobacteriota > Terriglobia > Bryobacterales > Bryobacteraceae > JOPF133. The sequence continues at coordinate 4,712 of JASHSS010000281.1, read as the reverse complement.
CCTGGTCGCGGTACATGGCGTGGGTCTCGCCGGTTTCTGCGTCCCCCAGCAGCACGGTGTTGGTATTCTGCAGCCGGTTGAGGTGCTGGAGGATCACCTGGCGCGAGTTATCCGCCCAGTCCATGCGGGCGATGTAAGTGTTGCGCGGGTCGCCCGGCGTCTTCATCCAGCGGGTGGCGCCGCCCGCCGCGCTCACCACGCCCACGCGGACGGCGGAGTTCGTCTGGCCCGCCTTGGGATAAGGATACTTAGTAATCACCGGATAGAGCGTGTCGGTGTAATTAATCAGGGCGAATTCGGGCACGCCGCTCTGGTCGAACTGGAAGTACGCGATCTGCTGCCCGTCGGGACTCCACGAGAAACCCTCCCGCAGGCTGAATTCCTCCTCGTAGACCCAGTCGGATGTGCCGTTGATGATAGAAGGCGAGCCATCCGAAGTAAGTTGATGCACGGCTCCGGAGCGCACGTCTTCGACGTAGATGTTATTGTCCCGCACATAGGCGGCGCGCGAGCCATCCGGCGACAACTTAGCGTACAGCACCCCGGCGGGCGCCTGCCCAGCCAGCTTATGCCAGGAATGATCGGACTGATCCAGGACCCAGTAATCGTAGGCAGTCTTGCGGATCATGGTGGGCCGCGGGTTGGTGGAGAAGAGCAGGCATTTCGCATCCGCCGAGGCTTCGAAGGACTGCAGGGGACGGCCGCCCGGGGGAGTCAGTTGGGCGGATGTGAAGAGCACCGTTCGCGCCCCGGTTGCCGTATCGTAGCGGACGATCTCGCCTCGTTCGACAGCCGTGTAGCCCTTGCCGCCATCCACCCATCTTCCGGCGCCGCCCCCGCGTCCTCCGCGCCCTCCGCCCCCGCGCCCTCCGCCCCCACCGGAAAACTCGCCCGAGGCCAGCCGATCCATCCAGCTCCGCATGTTTTGCGAAAGCTGCGCGAACGCTGGAAGGGCGCCCAGCGCTGCGCCGAGCGCCAGCGCGAGGATGGTACGCCGGAAACACCGAATAGACATGAGAACTCCCTGATGAATGGAATCGTTACGGAGTGTACTTTGGGCGGCGTTCGGAAGTCAATGCGGGCGCCCCCCGGCTCAGCAGAGATCACCCATGGTTACCGCGGCGGTGGGCGGCCGCCGCGCCGCTGGGCGGGCCGGGCCGGCGGCCTGCATCGCGCGGCCGATGTTGACAATCTAAACTGAACGGTTTAGTATTCATTTATGATCCGGGTTGAGAACCTTGTCCGCAAATTCGGAGATTTCACCGCGGTAGACCACATCTCGTTCCAGGTCGGCCAGGGAGAAATCTTTGCCTTCCTCGGCCCCAATGGCGCCGGGAAGACCACCACCATCAAGATGCTGACCACGCTCTTGCGGCCTACCAGCGGTACGCTCCAAATCGACGGCCTCGATCCGGCCGCGCACCCGCACGAGGTCCGCAAACGCTTCGGCATCGTATTCCAGGACCCCAGCCTTGACCAAGACATGACCGCCTACGAGAACATGGAACTTCACGGGGTTTTCTATCACGTGCCACGCAAGCTGCGGGTAGAGCGGATCGAACTCCTGCTGCGCCTTTTTGAGCTGTGGGAGCGGCGCAACGAACAGGTGAAACTTTTTTCCGGCGGTATGAAACGCCGCCTCGAAATCGCCCGCGGCCTGCTGCATACGCCCAAGATCGTGTTCCTCGACGAGCCCACGCTGGGGCTCGACCCGCAAACCCGCAATCAACTTTGGAGCCACGTGAAGAAGCTTAATCAGACCGAGGGCGTGACCGTCTTCCTGACCACTCATTACATGGATGAGGCCGATCGCGTGGCCCAGCGGATCGCGATCATCGACCACGGCAAAATTGTGGCGCAGGGATCGCCGCAGGAACTCAAGCAGCAGACGGGAAAGGACTCGCTCGAAGAGGCCTTCCTGGCATTCACCGGGTCCACCATCCGGGACGAGAGCGCCAACGTGTCTCACGATCAGCTGAAAGCCATGGCCAGAATGTGGGGGAACCGCCGATGAGTGTAATTTACGTGTTGTGGTTGCGGGAACTGCGGCGTTATGTGCGGTCGCGCGCGCAAATCGTGGCGTCACTCGGGCAGCCGCTGCTTTATCTGTTGGCGCTCGGGTTCGGGCTGGGTCCGGTATTCCAGAAGGCCGGGCAGGGAAGCTACGTGCAATTCGTAGCTCCCGGAATTATCGCCATGACCGTGCTCTTCAGCTCCATCTTTTCCGGAATGGGACTCTTGTGGGACCGCCAGTTCGGCTTTCTGAAGGAGACGCTGGTGGCCCCGGTGCCGCGGATCCAGGTGATGCTGGGCCGGACTCTCGGCGGCGCCACCGTCGCCGTCATCCAGGGATTGCTGGTGGCCGTGGTTGCCTTCGTCGCCGGATTCCGCGCGGTGGACTTGCGATCCCTCCCGCTGGCGCTTTTCTTCATGGCACTGATCGCGAGCCTGTTCGCCGCACTCGGCACTGCCATCGGCTCGACGATTCAAAACATCCAGGGTTTTCAACTGATCATGAACTTTCTGGTCCTGCCGATCTTCTTTCTCTCGGGAGCGCTCTATCCGCTCAACAACCTGCCGCGAGTGCTCGGGTTGATCACCAGCATCGACCCGCTGGCCTACGGGGTGGATGGCATGCGGACCACGCTGATTGGCCTTTCGCATTTCGGCCTGACCGCCGATGTCGCGGTCCTGGCCGTCGTCGCGGCCGCGCTTCTCGGCATCGGAAGCTATCTCTTCTCGAAGATCGAGGTCTGACGATGCCGCGGACCCCGAGCGCCAGCGCCCACCAGAAAGTGCTGCAGGCTGCGCTGGAACTGGTCGCCGAACACGGCATCGACGGCACCAGTATGGATGCGGTAGCCCGCGAGTCGGGCGTAAGCAAAGCCACCATCTACAAGCACTGGGCCGATAAAGAGGCCCTGCTTCTGGAGATGTTAGCGGAGGCCAGCGGCTTGCATTCGCGGCCCAATTTCGATTCCGGCGACACCCGCGGCGATATGATCGCCGTGCTGTCGTACCGGCCGCCGGAGAATGCCGCGGTGCGGGAGCGGATTCTCCCCCACATCGTCGCCTACTCGGCCCGCAACAGGACCTTCGGCCTCACCTTGCGTAAAATGGCGACGGAGCCGGCGATGCGGGAACTGCGCAGCCTGATCGAGCGCGGCATCCGGAAACGCGAACTCAAGCCCAAACTGAATGTCGAGTTGGCCCTTGGACTCCTGCTCGGACCGATGCTCTACTGGCATATCTTTCATAAGGGCCAGGAGGCTCCGGTAGATTTCAGGCCCCTGGCGACAGGCGTGGTGGATGCCTTCTGGAAAGCTTTTGGCACAGCCCGGCACTGACCCTGCCCCGCGGTCTTCGCCAAGGCCGGAACCGATAAAATAAACTCATCAGATCGGCGCACGCGCCTGTCGGCAAGGAGCACTCAGAATGAGCAGAATCACGCTAAAGGTTAACGGCAGTACGCACACGGTGGATGTGGAGCCGGCTACTCCGCTGCTCTACATTCTCCGGAACGACCTCCGTCTGCAGGGACCGCGGTTTGGGTGCGGACTCGGCCAATGCGGGGCCTGCACGGTGATCATCAACGGCGCGGCAGTCCGCTCGTGCATTCTGCCGGTGTCTTCGGTGAAAAGTGAAATCACGACACTCGAGGGTCTTTCCCCCAACGGCAGGTTGCACCCGCTGCAGCAGGCCTGGATCGATGAGCAGGTCCCGCAGTGCGGATTCTGCCAGAACGGACAAATCATGACCGCCAAAGCGATGCTGGACAAGATCCCGCATCCCACCGATGCGCAGATCCGCGAAACCATGAATGCCACATTGTGCCGCTGCATGACCTATTACCGCGTTCAAACGGCCATCAAACGAGCGGCCCAAGCCATTGCGGACGCACAGCCGCCTTCGGCAAAGGAGGTCGTGGCATGATCGCCTCCACGGGGATTCCCAAACAGGTGGAAGAAGTTCTCAGCACGCATCGCAGGGGCTTCCTGAAAAGCGCCGGCCTGTTATTGGTGGGCTTCGCCAGCGGCCGCGCCGCCCGGGCTTCGGACGCGGATGCGCAGGATAGCGCCGCGTCTCAGGCAGCGGGTCCTTATCCCGATCCCGATTTCCGCCAACTCGATTCGTGGATCGTCATTCATGAGAACAACACCGCAACTTTTTACGTCGGCAAGACGGACTGCGGCCAGGGCACCGGAACCTCCTTCCGCCAGTTGATGTCCGACGAACTGGACATGGCCTTCGAGCAAACCGCCTGCATCATGGGCAGCACCGATAACACCGTGGATCAGGGCGGATCGGGTGGATCGACGGCTATGGAGAGAGACTCCTGGCCGATGCGGCGCGCCGCCGCCGAAGCCCGCCGGGCGCTCCTCGAAATGGGATCGGCGCGCCTGGGCGTCCCCGTCGATCAACTGGCTGTCGCCAACGCCGTGATCGCCGTGAAAGGCGACTCCTCGAAGCGCATTACCTACGGGGAACTGATCGGGGGAAAGAAGTTCAACATCAGGCTCACCGGCGCGAACGTCAATGCCGTCACCGGCACGGCCAAAGTGAAGCCGGTCCCGGAACTCAAATACACGGGGCAGTCGCCCCAACGCTACGATATCCCCGCCAAGGTGGACGGTTCGCTGAAGTGGGCCGTCGATGTAAGCCTGCCGGGGATGGTGCACGCGCGAAACGTAAAGCCGCCGTTCGCCTGCGCG
>JASHSS010000280.1 GCA_030038565.1 Bryobacteraceae bacterium | reverse complement strand
TCGTAGGCGGTTACAAAAATAAAGTGGGGCAGGTCGGCCTGCCTTTCGCGAAGCTGCCGGACCACCCCCAAGCCATCCAGACCGGGCATGTGGACGTCCAGAAAACACAATTCCGGCTCCAGTTTTTCGATCAGATCGACCGCTTCCAGGCCATTGGAACCGGTGGCAACCACTTCAATTTCAGGGAAATCCCGGAGCAAAAAGGCAAGTTCGTCACAGGCCAGTTTTTCATCGTCCACTACGAGCGTAGTAAGAGTGGCCGTCGCGCGTTCTCGCATGGAGTTGGTATTATAACATTTCGACCTGGGAGGAAAACTCAGCTTGCCCAATCCAGACAACGTCCAAATTGCGCCCGCCGAGGGCAAACTGGGTGTTCTGATACCCGGCATGGGCGCTGTGACGACGACGTTCATCGCCGGCCTGGAGGCCATTAAGCGGGGCCTCGGCAAGCCCATCGGGTCGCTCACCCAGCTTGGCACCATCCGGCTGGGAAAGCGCACCGAAGGGCGCAGCCCGGCAATCCGGGATTTTGTGCCCCTGGCCCAGGTGGAAGACCTGGCGGTAGGTTGCTGGGACATTTTCGAGGACAACGCCTACGAAGCGGCAGTGAAGGCGGGGGTGCTTGAGACGCCGCTCCTGGAAGAAGTGAAGGAGCCGCTTTCGGCCATCCAGCCGATGCCGGCGGTCTTCGACCAGAATTACGTGAAGCGCTTGCACGGCCCCAACGTCAAAAGCGGCGGCTCGAAAATGGAGCAGGCCGAGATGGTGATGGACGATATCCGGCGATTCAAGGAGACCACCGGCGCCTCGCGGCTGACGATGATCTGGTGCGGATCGACGGAGGTGTTTCACGAAGCCGCTCCGGTGCACGCCAGCTTGAAGGATTTCGAGTGCGGCCTGGCGAAGAACGACCCGGAGATCTCGCCGAGCCAGATCTACGCCTACGCGGCCCTGAAATCGGGAGTTCCGTATGCCAATGGGGCCCCGCACCTGACCACCGATATGCCGGCGCTGCTGGAACTGGCGCGGCAGCGCAACCTGCCGGTGTGCGGCAAGGATTACAAGAGCGGGCAGACGTTCATGAAGACGCTCATCGCGCCGGGATTGAAGTCGCGCCTGCTGGGACTGAGCGGCTGGTTTTCGACCAACATCCTGGGGAACCGGGATGGCGAGGTGCTGGACGATCCCGGATCGTTCCGGTCGAAAGAGGTTTCCAAGAGTTCGGCCCTGGAGTACATTTTGCAGGGGCAGTTGTATCCGGATTTGTACCGGGATTTTTACCATAAGGTGCGGATCGAGTATTACCCGCCGCGCGGTGACGCCAAGGAAGGCTGGGACAACATCGACATTTTCGGGTGGCTCGGCTACCCCATGCAGATCAAGATCAATTTCCTGTGCCGGGATTCGATTCTGGCGGCGCCCCTGGTGCTGGATATCGTGCTGTTCATGGATTTGGCGCAGCGCGCCGGGATGCGGGGAGTGCAGGAGTGGCTGTCGTTCTACTTCAAGGCGCCCATGCACGCTCCCGAGGTCTATCCCGAGCACGACGTCTTCATTCAACTCATGAAGCTGAAGAACACCCTGCGCTGGATGCGGGGCGAGGACCTGATTACGCACCTGGGCCTGGAATATTACGACTGATCGCAGTATCTTTTGAAAGACGCGGGCTCGGGGCGACTGTGGTTCTCCGCGCCGTCGCGTCTTATCTGTTTAGGAGCTTATGAAAGTACTGGTTATCGGGGGAACGCTCTTCATCGGCCGCGCGCTGGTGGAACAATTGGTGAAGAGCGGCCACGATGTCGCGGTGCTGCACCGCCAGCCGAAGCACGATCTGGGGCGCCGCGTGGAGAACATCATGGCCGACCGCAACGATGCGGAATCCCTGCGCGAGGCGCTTTCCGGCCGGCGCTTCCAGGTGGTTTTCGACAACGTGTACGACTGGGAACGGGGCACCACCGCCGAGCAGGTGGAGGCTACCGTGCGAGCCTGTGGCGACCGCGTGGTCCGCTACATTTTTATGTCCAGCGTGGCGGCCTACGGGGACGGGTTGAATCATAAGGAAAGCGACCCGCTGGCGCCCGATTACCATGCGCAGGCTTACGTGCGGCATAAAGCCACCACCGAACGGGTGCTCTTCCGGATGCATTCGCAGAAGGGCTTGCCCGTGGTCACCTTCCGGCCGGTGTTTGTCTACGGTCCCGGCAATCCGTTCTACCGCGAGCAGTTCTTCTGGGACCGGCTGCGGGCGGGGCGCCCGGTGATCATCCCGGGCGACGGCCACCGGCTGATGCAGTTCACCTATGTAAACGACCTGGTGAGCGCCCTGCTGCGCGCCATGGAGGAACCCAAGGCGCTGGGAGAGGCGTTTAACATCGGCGATCCCAAGCCGCTGACCCAGGTGGAGGTGGTCGAAAAGCTGGCCAAGGCGGCCAACGTGGATCCCACCCTGGTGCGCATTCCGCGCGACACCATCGCTCAGGCCGGCGGCAACGCCATGGACGAACCGTTCTATTTCGGTGAATATTTCGACGTGCCTCCGATCACCGAAAACATCGGCAAGGTAACCCGCGTACTGAAGATGAAGCTGACCCCCTTCGAGGTAGGGCTGAAAGAAACCTACCGCTGGTACACCCGCAATCACAAGCCGCGCACGGGAGGGTTCGAGTTCGACGACAAGCTGCTGGCGTTAGCCAAGAGCGTCTCGCCGGCCAGCGTGTGAGAGCGGGGATAAGCTAGGAAGTGGGGCCAGGGCGGTTTTCAGCCCGCCAAGCCTGTTGCCGAAGGAAGAAGCAACCGATTATGACGCTGGATGAACGGTTGGAAGCCTTAACCCAAAGCCTGGAATTGCAGGTCAGTTTGCAGGCCGACGCGGCCAAACGCCACGAGGCGGCCATGGCCGGCCACGATGAGGCCATAGCCCGCCACGAGCGTGCGATGCAGAAGTTAGCGGAGGACCAAGCCCGGACCGAGCGAACGCTACGCTGGGCCATCCGCCTGAGTGTCCGCGAGGCACGCCACGAGCGCCGGGAGCGGCAGGAATTGGATAAGCGCCGGTCCCAACAAACCGCGGAGCTCGCCCAACGCCAGCAGGATTTGGCCGATTTCGCCGACAAGCGGCACCGGGAACTGGAAGACTTGCTGACGAAATTTCTGGAGCGCGGCGACAACGGCCACCAGTGACGAAAAACGCGCCGGCCGGAAGCGGCCTTGGAAGGCGCCATGCGAACCCTGATTGTAGATGACGAGCCGATCGCGCGCCAGGTACTCCGCGAAGACCTGGAGCGCTTCGCCGATGTCGAGATCTCGGGCGAGGCGGCCAACGGCGAGGAGGCGCTCCTCAAAATCGCCGAATTGCGGCCCGACCTGGTCTTTCTGGACCTCCAGATGCCGGTCATGAGCGGCTTCGAGGTCATCCAGAACCTGGCGGATCTGCCGGCCCCCTACGTCATCATCGTGACGGCTTTCGACCAGCATGCCATCCAGGCCTTCGAGGCCGGGGCCATCGACTACCTGCTGAAACCGGTCAATGAGGCCCGCCTGCAACGGGCTGTGGAGCGGGCCCGTTCGATGCAGGGCAAACAGGCCGAGATCGCCGGCCACCTGGGCCAGATGGCTTCTTCGGCCAACGCGCTGGCGCCCGCCGCCGGCTGCAAAATCATCGGGCGCAACGGCTCGGAATACCACATCCTGAACAGTGAAGACGTGCTGGCTTTCCAGGCAGAGCGGGAACTGGTGTGGATTATTACCGCCCGGCAGCGGATCCTGGCCACCCAGTCGCTGCGCGCGATCGAGTCCCGCCTGGCTGGGAAGAACTTCCAGCGGGTGCATCGCAACGCCATTGTGAATGTGAACCACATTCGGAAAATGACCGCCCTGAGCAGCCAGCGCTGGCTGGTGACGCTGAGCAATTCCTTACAACTGGTGGTCAGCAAGCGTCAGGCGCATCACATCCGGCAGATTCTGAACTGGTAGTTGAGATTCTCTACAGGCCCGCTCATCGGCTAAATCAGTTCACTCACGGCGAATTTGCGTCCGCCGGTGAGATAAGTGTGTAGCCCTGCCGGCAGCCCCTTCGACAATCGAAAGATGAGCAAGTTCGCCTCCGCGATCTGCACCCTAGTTGTGTCGTTGTGCCTCGTGCGCGCGCTGGCCGCCCAAGCCACCAGCGGTACTTCGGGAGTGGTCCACGGCACGGTGCTCGATCCGGACCAGGCCGCCATCGTGGGGGCCACTGTAACCATCGAGAATCCGGTTTCGCATTACACTCACGCCGTCACCACTGACACGGAGGGGAAGTTCGAGCTGGGCAACATCCCGTTCAATAACTACCACCTCACCGCCAGCGCCCCCGGATTTCAGAGCAGCGCGCAGGACGTCAATGTGCGTACCCCCATTCCGCTGGAAGTAAAATTCTCGCTGGCGGTTGGCGCCGCCACGACCACCACGGTTGCGGTTACCGCCGCGGCGGATCTGCTGGAGACCAATTCCACCGCCCACACCGACGTGGACCGCGAACTTTTCGATAAACTCCCGGTGTCCACTCAGAGTTCCTCCCTGAGTTCCGCGGTCACCATGGCCACGCCGGGCATTTCGGCCGATTCCAACGGGCTGTTCCACGGCTTGGGGGACCATGCCTCGAACTCCTTCTCGGTGGACGGGGAGCAGATCACCGATCAGCAGAGCAAGGTCTTCTCGAACCAGCTTCCGCTCGATTCGGTGCAGTCGATGGAGGTGATCGAAGGGGCCCCGCCGGCCGAATACGGCGACAAGACCAGCCTGGTGATCGTGGTGACCACGCGATCGGGGCTGGGCGTTTCGCCGCCGCGCGGCAGCGTCACGGCTTCTTACGGTACGTTCGGAACTTCCAATG
>JASHSS010000279.1 GCA_030038565.1 Bryobacteraceae bacterium | reverse complement strand
GGGCGACATCCTGCAACGGCTCGCGGACGCCGATGGGACCTTCCACAAATACGCTGCTGCCGCCCAACTGGCGGATGGCCAGCTCGAAGGTGAGCTTGGTGCGCAGCGACGGCTTTTCGAAGAGCAGCGCGATGGACTTGCCCGCCAGCGCCGAGGCATACTCGCCGGGCGCCTGTTTGACGGCGCGGGCCAGATCGAGCAGGTAGACCAGTTCGTCGCCGGTGAGGTCGAGATCGTGCAGCAGGTCTTTTCCCGAGGCTTTCATAATCGTGGGTTGGGCAGCAATCGTTCCCGCCATAGCAATTCTCGCGGTTGAATTTTTATTCACCTGAATGAATAATCACACATTTTGAGGCGGGAGTCAAGGAAGCGGGTTTGTGGGTTGGCGTGTGCAGGTGCGCGCTTCCGGACACTGCCGGTCACGGGCAGTTCTGGAGGAGATGGTTAAGCGGCGCCTCCGACGGGCACTATTTCTTTTCCCGCATCGATGGGGTAAAGGTAATCCCTACCAGTAATCCCTCCGGCGCGATGAAACGACTGACAATCTGGCCCCACGGTTCTTTTTTGTTCTTGACCAGCATGCGATACCCACGCGATTCGAGCTCGGCCGTGGCGCTTGCAACGTTTTCAACGTCAAACTCAATCCAGGCTTGCGGGATAGGAACATCGGCGGGCCACGAATCCTTCCCGTAACAGGATTGAGCTGCCTCGGAGATCGGCCACAAGGCGAAGGTCTTTGCGCCCTGCAGCGCTTCTGTGTGAAGGTAGCCTCCCTGCTCCTCTTTGAAGGGTATGGCCAGAGTCTGACTGTATAGTTTGCGGCTTGCGGCCGCTTCCCGGACGATCGGGCCAAAGCCCGCGATGAACAGGACTCCGATATTTGCGATGTCTTCCACAGCTTCCCCCCTTTCTCAGCATAGACGCGTCCGGGCGAACGCCGGTCCAGCGGGTAAGGCCGCGGGTGTATTGCCGGCCGCATGGGCGATTGATTGAGGATTTGGGCTTAGTTGGGTAGGGATGCTGGTGAGGAGAACCGGGGTTTTTTCTTACCCTCCCCACAGCGCATTTTCGCGGGTCTGGTACTGCTTCACATCTCCTAGTATTAAGCGAAACGGGCGTCCGGGAAAGTACCAAAAGTACCGTTAGCATTGGTTAGCATAACCAGATGCCGGTCGGCCGCCCCCGACGCACCGCGCAATCACTTGCGGTGGCTGCTCGACCCCGTAACCCCACACCTGTGGGACGCGCCTGTGAAGACCATGACCGCGCTTCGTTGCTCGATTGCGATCCTGATCCTGATCGGCGCGCTTCAGGGCGCTGCGCAGAACGCGCCTCCGGCAGCCGGCCAGCACTTGAGCTTCGACGCGGCATCGGTGAAGCCGTCGGCGCGGGAGGCAGCCGGGGCGCCGGACGAGAACGGCATGGTCATCGTCCGGAAGCAGCCTGGAGCCTTCCGCAGCGGAGGCCCCGGCACCAACGATCCCGGACGGATTCATTATCCAAACACGATTTTGAGAAGCCTCCTGGTGGAAGCCTACGGCGCGGCGCGCTTTCAGATCCAGGGGCCGGCCTGGCTGGACGAGGATCGCTTCGATATCGACGCCACCATGCCGCCCCAGACCACCCGGGAGCAGTTTCACTTAATGCTGCAGAACCTGATCGCGGAAAGGTTCAAGATGGCCGTGCATCGCGAAACCAGGGAGTTCTCCGGCTACGCGCTGGTGGTGGCGAAGGGCGGCGCGAAGCTGAAGGAGTCCGTGGAGGTTGCCGGCGGACAAGCCGGCGCTACACCGCAGGCAGCCGCGAACACCGGCCGACCGGCGGTGGGGCCCGACGGTTTTCCGGTATCTCTGCCGGCTGGCCGGGGAGGGCGCGGGGGCGATAACATACCCGGCGCCTTTGGGCCGAATGGCTGGAAGATGTTTTTCCAGCAGAAAACCATGGGCAGTCTGGCGAACTACCTGCGAGAGCGCTTAGATCGTCCCGTGACCGACGCCACCGGGCTCACTTCAAAGTACGACTTCAGCCTGACCTTCCTGCCGGAGGACTGGCCCGCGCCGCCGGCCGGTGGGCGCTATCCGCCGGCGCCCGATCTGTTCGCCGCGCTCCAAACGCAGCTGGGCCTCAAACTGGTAGCCAGAAAGATCGCCGCAGAGGTGATCGTGATCGACCATATCGAGCGCACGCCCACGGCAAACTGACGGTTTCGCGCACCACCACCCCTGGGTGGCCGTTTGACCCGTCCGCTCGCGGTGTTATACACTCGCCACCGTGGATCGACGTACGTTTTTGCAAGTCGCTGCCTCCGCCCCGCTGCTGGCCAGCCCGGCGGATCAACCGGTCTATCGCGTGGTGAGCGCCTATAAACCGGCAGCGCAGCCTGGAATGCCAGGCCCTTATCCCGGCCAGGTGGTCCGCGTCCATTCCGAGAATTCGATCGACGCCGCGTCCGGCAAGGTGGATCGCCCGCTGGTCAAACGGATGATCGCGAGCGGCCTGACGTCGCTCACGGGCGACTCGCGCCTCGAAGACGCCTGGGCGCGCTTCATATCCCCCAAGGACGTGGTCGGCATCAAGGTGAATTGCTCGGGCGCGCCGCGGATCTGCTCCAGTCCCGAAATCGTGGCTTCCATCGCTGAAGACCTGATCGCCGTGGGCGTGCCTGCGCGGCAGATCTACGTGTACGAGCGCTTCGAGAACCAGTTGCGGAGCGTGGACTATCCCAAGTACCTGCCCGAAGGGGTGAACGTTTACGCGGCCGAGACCTCGCGCAATTCGATTCTCGGCTACGATCCCAAGACGTACGTGGAAACCAGCTTTTTCGGCGAAGACGATACCCGCTCGAACGTCATCCGGCTGGTCTCCGAAACCCTGACCAAGATCGTCAACGTGCCGAACCTCAAGGAGCACCAGGCCGCCGGCATCACCGGCTGCCTGAAGAATATCGCCTACGGAGACTATTCCAACGTGGCCCGTTCGCACCAGGCGGAGAAGACGTACACCTTGTCGTTCATCGGCACGCTGGCCGCCGCCGAGCCGGTGCATTCCCGGGTGGTGCTGAACATCATGGATGGCCTGCGTGGAGTCTGGCACGCCGGCCCGTTCAGCGAGTCGGCGCGGTTCCGCTTCTATCCCAAGCAGCTCATGATCGGCACCGACCCGGTGGCCATGGACCACCAGGTGATCGATATCATCGAGGCCAAGCGGAAGGCGGAGGGCGCCGTCTCGATCTTCGACCGCTCCATGTCGCACGTCGGGAGGGATAACAGCAATCCCAATACCAACCACTACATCCGCGAGCCGGGCCACGTCGAGTATGCGGGCAAGCTGGGCCTGGGGGTTTACGATCCCGTGCGGGTCAAGGAGATCGAGCTGTGATGCTCTTTGTGCTGGCGGCGTTACCGGCGCTGTTCTGGGATGCCGCGCCGGATACCGCACCGGCCCTGCAGGATGCCGGAATTGCCCGCATTCTGGTGCCGCGCGGGCGCCTGGCCGCCTGGAAGGGCGTGGCTGGAATCACGCCCGAGGCGGCCGACCCCGACGCCGCCGTGAAGCTGCTCGCGCCTACGGTGAATTACCGCATGCAGGAGGCCATGGCCACAAGCGCTCCGTGGGTGGTGGCCAACGGCTGGAGGATCCTGCGCCATCCGGAAGCCCGCTACTATTACGATGTCGCCGGAAGCCAGGCCGCCCTGGCCGCCGCGGAGGCATTCGCTTACGGCGCCAACGCCATGATCCACACGGATGCCGCCGGTCTCAAGCCGCTGGCCGACATGCTGAAGTTTTTGGGCGGCCTTCCGGACGATTCGCTGCCCCCGGTGGCCGATATCGGATACATCGACGACGGCTCGCCGGCTTCGGGCGAAGTGCTGAATCTGATGGTGCGCGACAATCTGCTGTTCAAACTGGTTCGCGCGCCGGACCGCAGCCTGAAGTTGAACGTCCAACTCGGCACGCGGGATTACCCCCTGGCGGATGCCAAAAATCCAGGCACGGTGGCCCACGCGGTGCGATTCCACCTGACCGATGAGAAACGCTCGCTGCGCATCTATGGCAGCCCGGTGGTGGTGGCGCGGCTGGCAGGAGCGGAAGGGCGCGTGCGCGTTCACCTGCTGAATTACGCCGGGGCGGCCCGCACGGTGAATGGCGTTCGCGTGCGGGTGCTCGGCCAGTACCCCAAACACCAGTTGTGGCTGGCCGGCGGCGCGGGAGTGGAGTTGTTGGATTACACGGTGGATTCCGAAGCCACCGAGTTTACCCTACCGGAATTGAAGATGTATGCGGTAGTCGAGTTATCGCGGTGATTTCAGTGATACGATTCATTTACCGTACCTTTCGCCTCACGGCGCTGATCCCGATGGCACATCTCGCGTTCAGCCAGCCCGCGCCCGCGGGCTTTTACGACCTGCTGCTCAAGAACGGGCACGTGATCGACGCCAAAAACGGCCTGAGCGCCGTGCGCGACGTGGCCATAAAAGACGGCGCCATCGCCGCCGTGGCCGCGCAGATCGATCCGGCGTCGGCCTTCAAGGTGGTGGATGTGAGCGGCCTGTACGTCACCCCCGGGCTGGTCGATATGCACGTGCACGTTTACGCCGGAACCGGCGAGCGCAACTCCTACGCCGGCGACAACAGCCTCTATCCGGACGGCTACACCTTCCGCGTTGGAGTGACCACGGTGGCCGACGCAGGCTGCTCCGGGTGGCGCAATTTCGAGGACTTCAAGGAGCGCATCATCGACCGTTCCAAGACCCGCGTTCTGGCGTTCCTGAATATCGTAGGCGCCGGAATGCGCGGGCCGCGCTTCGAGAACGACCTGAAAGACATGGACCCCGTGCCGGCGGCCGAGATGGCGCTCAAACACAAGGGGCTGATCGTGGGTTTCAAAACGGCGCACTACGCCGGTCCTGAGTGGACGCCCGTGGAAAACGCCGTGAAGGCGGGCACCGCCGCGGGCATTCCCGTGATGGTGGATTTCGGCGAGGACCGCCCGCAGCGCCCCCTGGCCGAACTCCTGACCCACAAACTGCGTCCCGGCGATATCTACACCCACTGCTATTCCGGCCTGCGCCATGAACTCGGCGATGACGGCAAGGTCAATCCGGGGATGATCGAGGGACGCCGGCGCGGGGTGATTTTCGATGTGGGCCATGGCGGCGGCAGTTTCGCCTGGCGGGTGGCCGTGCCGGCCATCCAACAGGGCTTCCTGCCGGATTCGATTTCCACCGATCTGCACGTGGGCAGTATGAACGCCGGCATGAAAGACCTGCTCAACGTGATGGACAAGTTCCTGGCCATGGGGCTCAGCCTGGACGAGGTGGTCGGGGACTCCACCTGGCACCCAGCGCGCGAGATCCACCATGAGGAATTGGGCAACTTATCGGTAGGCGCACCGGCGGATGTCGCCGTGCTGCGGCTGGAGCAGGGGCATTTCGGCTTCACCGATATGTACGGCGCGCGCATGGCCGGGACCGAGCGCCTGGAATGCGAGCTGACCCTTCGCGGCGGAAAAGTAGTTTACGATCTGAACGGCATCAGCCGCCCGGATTGGCAGACCCTGCCCAAAAACTATACCCGGACGGGAGACCCGCGCTGGGATGCCGTGACGCCGGGCCGTGGGGCGACCCCGCGGAGGTAGCGCAGCCGCATGTCCGGCGGGCGCGGCCCGTCCAGGCGCCGGAGCTCGGCGCCCAGAGGTGGGCTCATCCGCGGACAGCGCGCCGGATGGCAAAGCCCGCCGTCTGAAGGGGTCCGCTGCGGCGCGTTGAAAATTTACACCAATTGAAAATTCCGGGTGATTCCGGAATCAAACTCGGATATACTATCTTCGATTAGTATTCTGGGAGCCGAAGGTATACTTCGGTCATGAGGTAAGGGTCTAAGTCTCGGACCCTCAGGTGGAAG
>JASHSS010000278.1 GCA_030038565.1 Bryobacteraceae bacterium | reverse complement strand
CGGTGGGAAAATGGCGCCGCGGGTCCGTTGCGGCGCCGCAGGGATCGCCCTCCACAAGCCCGTCTGCCGGCTTGGTTGCCGTGGGGTAGCGCCGCAAGCCGTCGCTCCCCGGACCCGCGTGGCGCGCCGAAACTGGCTTCGTTCGCCTGGACCGTGACGGTTTGGAACCAGCCGGGTGGCCATCCGCGCCGCACCCTCCGGCGTTCTCCCGGCCATCGCCGCCCGCACAGGGCGTCGCCGCGGAGGTCCCGTGTTGTGGCGCCAGGGCGCGCCCGTCAACCCACGCCCCACCGAACGGCACGCGCTATCCCGCCGTGGGCTCTTTCGGCGCCGAGCGCATCACGCCCGCTTTCCGGCGGCATCAACACGGTGGCGTTTGCGAGGACCAGCATCGGAAACGCCGGCGTTGGCGCCTGAATCGAAATCGTTGGCCGGGCTTTGAACACTAGCCCTGCGGAAATACCTGTCCGCGGTCGACGGCGCCTGCTACTCGAATACTCGCCAGCCGCGTTGTATGGCTCCCTGTCGGAGCCTCTGAAATCCCTTCGATTCGTCATCGCTGCGCACCAGTGGCCCAATGCTGCTCGAACATAACGTTTCGGGCGTCACCGGTGTGGGCTGCGGCAATACCGGCGCGGATTTCGGCGAGTTAACGAAGTCGATTGCCGAAAGCAGGTTGCCCACATCTGCCGAGGTCTCCCGCGCGGCGAGCGGCCTCACGCTGAAGACCGATTCGATCATCTTCAGCACCGACGTGTGATCGAAAACGGTATGATTAACCGTCGGGTTCCCCGCCACGCCAACCGTCCACGGCGATGCCACGACGCATGGGCAGCGGCAACCGAGCAGCGCCTTCCCATCCACCAGGTCCGGATCGACGTTGTTCGGCGCTGCCGCGCGCGGCGGCGGCACATGATCGAAGAATCCGCCCCACTCATCGTAATTCAGCACCAGTACCGTGCTGCTCCACTCCGGGCTGTTGACAACGGCTTTGTATATCTCCGCGACGAACGCATCGCCGTTGCGAATATCCGATTCCGGGTGATTGTCGTTGGCTGTGTTGAGCAGCAGTGTGAAGCTCGGGTCCACAAACGATACGGCGGGCAGCGTACCCGCCGCACAGTGGGTGAGAAAGGTCGCGGTCGAGTGGCTAAAGAGGAGCGCATCGATCGGGAAGAGCGCTAGAAATGGAACATTGCCGTAGTAGTACCCGCAGCTGACACCCGCCTCCGCGCAGTGGTCGAAGATCGTCGGGTACGAACACAGCGATTCACTGTCATCCAGGCGATCCGTCTGCCCGCACAGTTGAAGATACGATTCGGAAAAGTCGGCGCCAGAATCGAAGGAAAGTACATATCGCAGGTAGTGAAGTTACGGGCGAACTGCGAAAAGAACTGATTATCGATCTCCTGGTAGTAGCCGATGGCGTAGAGATCCGCCACGGAGGTCTTCATGAACCCGTCCATCAGCCCGTTATCTATCTCAATACGTCCCCCGCTGTAGCTGTGGTCCGGGTCGTTGAACCCGCAGCCTGTCCAATCCGGCGCCAACTCGTGGGTGGGATGGCTGACGCCGTCAACGTCCGTTTAGGACAAGCCGGCTTGCTCGCCATTCGAGTTGGGCAGCCAACCCAGAAAATGGTCGAAGCTGCGGTTCTCCATCATCACCACAACAATGTGTTTGATTTGCGAGGAAGCTGCCCGTAAAATCTCGGGGCTGAGCGCAGCTGTCGCCGCCAGTCCGCTCGCAGTTTTGATAAAGGTTCTCCGCTCCATACCACCTTTATACGGCGGGAATATGAATCTTTCGTTTGAATCGCGCTGCCAGACGTTCGAAGGAGCACGCTTTTGCTTTGCTCCGATTAGCTCGGAGTATTGAGACGGCTGGACCGCCGGACGCGTCGCGCGCGCCCGAACAACATGAACCGGCGCCCTGGGCGCCCCGCCTAACGCCTCCGCGCGCAATACGCCCACGCCGGCCGGCCCGGTGAACGCGGCCGCAACCCATCGCCGCGTGGCTCCGGGTTGCGCCCCGTCGCCGCGTGCCGGATGTACACCCTCGTGCGACGCATTGCCGCCGCGCCGTGACGCACTCCTCCGGCCGGCGCCGGCCGCGCGGCAGCGCGCCCATGCGCACGGGCCGCCGCAACGGGCCGACTGCCGGCAGAGCGTGCGGGACTCCAGCGGGGGTCTGCCAGGGGGACGCCGGTCCGGTTGAGCGTCGAACCGATTCTCTGCTGCCGGACGTCAGGTTCGCGCTGGATGAAGTGCAGGTGAAGATTTTGGATTGGCGCCCCGCATTGCGTGTCCTCTGCGGCCGCGACAGCATCGAAGACTGGCGCCTCGGCTCGCCAAATTCCAGGTAGCTGGCCGGCTCCCGGATCGCTTGCTCCCCCCTTGCGCCGCGCCCGAATATCGTAAATAATTCGGGACACAACTGTGAGCGTCATTCCCTACCACTCCGGCACCAGGCGTTTATCGCCACCAACCACCCCCAACGGTGGAATGCCGCCTCTCAGTGCCCGCTCAGGGTCGGCGGTCGCCAGCCAGGCACGCATTTTCGCTCGCCAGGGGTTCCCGGTTGCCGGCAGCCTGTCGGCCTTCGATGGGGCAAATGCGGTTGCGGTTGAAGTACCCGTTCTCACAGGAGGTCCGCTATGATTCACATGAGTCGCAGGTCCTGGTTGCAGAGCTCCCTGGTTCCGTTGTCGGGCGTGCTGGGGCTGCCCTCGCTTTCGCACGCCGTCCAGATGGCCAGCACTCCCTACCGGCGTCCGAAGCTTAAAATTACCGAGGTGCGGACCGGCGAGGTCCGCGTCCATGGCTACCAGGTGCACGTTCGCGTGTATACCGATCAGGGCATCATAGGCCAGGGAGAAACCACCGACGCGGCGCAGGGCAATGTTCCCCTGATCCAGTCCTTCGCGCGCCTGCTGGTTGGCCAGGACCCCCTCAATATCGAGGCAGCGTTCGAACGCATCCGCACCTCCGGCGTTTTCGCCGGGGCGCAGGCGGGCCAGTACGTCACTGCCTTGACCGGCGTGGAGACCGCTCTTTGGGATATCGCGGGCAAGGCCCTGGGCCTGCCCGTGTATCAATTGCTCGGCGGGAAAGTGCGTGACCGCGTGCGCATCTACTGCGATTCGGGATCCCGGGAAATGATCCCCGGCGACGAAACGTCCAAAGCGCGCATCCGCCAGATTCAGGATCTCGGGTTCACCGCCGCCAAGATCGACATTGACGACGCGACGGACCCCGCCCGCTTCGATCGCGTGAACTGGACCGCGTCGAACGGCGAAATCGCTCACATGATCGCCAAGATCGCCTTCACGCGCGAGTTGTATCCGAAGAATTTCGACTTAGCCGTGGATATGCATGCGCGCTACGACGCCACCACGGGCAAGCGCGTCGCCAGGGAGGTGGAACCGTTCAAGCTGATGTGGCTGGAAGAGCCGGTTCCGGCGGAAAATATCGACGCCATGCGCGAGGTAAGGGCCTCCACCAGCACGCCAATCTGTTGCGGGGAGAATATCTACATGCGCTGGGGCTTTCGCGAGATCCTCGAAAAGCGCGCCGCCGACATTATCATGCCCGATTTTCAGAAGACCGGCGGGCTCCTGGAAGCGCGCAAGATTGCCGATATGGCGCACACATATTATGTGCCCGTGGCGCCGCACGCGGTGACTTCGCCGCTCGGGATGATGGCGACGGCCCATGTCTGCGCCGTGATTCCCAATTTCCTGGTGCAGGAATGGCACTGGATCGATTCTCTCGATTTATGGCGCAATTGGGTGAAGGAAGGAGAGATCATCCAAAAGGGTTTTATCACGCCGCCGGAACGCCCGGGCATTGGGGTGGAGGTCAACGACGAAGGGGCGCGCAAAGCGCAGGTGCCCGGCACGCCATGGTTTGAGCCGGCCAAGAAAGGTTGAAGAAAGTTATGAACACGTTAAGACTCCGTTTGGCGGTCGGGCTGGCGGCCCTTGGGGTGGTGTCGTCTGCGCTGGCGCAGCCGGGCATCCTGACTCGCGAATTGCTCATCCAGTACACCCCCGAATGGCACGGTGAGCGGTTCGCCGACGGCCGGCCGAAAGTGCCCGAGGCGATTCTTCAGAGAATGAAATCTGTCACGCTGGAGGAGGCCTGGGCCGTCTTGCGGACGGCCGGATTCACCCACGAATACGAGGATGGCTGGTTTTGCATTCACCCCGAAAAAGTGCTCGTGGGCCGCGCCCTCACGGCGCAGTGGCTACCCGGCCGGCCGGACATTCACAAAGTGATTGAGGCGCAGGGAAAAAAGGACGGCCGGATCGGGGGCCAGAATGCCTGGCCCGTCGACATGCTGCAACCCGGCGACGTTTACGTCTGCGATCATTTCGGGTTGAAGGAGAACGGACCGTCGATTGGCGATAACGTCGGCAATGCGATCTACGCCAAAAGTCACAACGGAATCGTGTACGACGGAGCCGTCCGCGACATCAACGGCCTCAAAGAGCTGGACGATTTTATATCGTTCGTTCGCTATTACGATCCCTCGCACCACTTCAGTAACCTTTCCGCCGGCGGCCAGCTGAATTCCACCATGATCGGCATCAATATCCCCATTCGCATCGGCCATGCCACGGTGATCCCGGGCGATGTCGTGCTGGGACGGGACGGGGGAGTGCTGTTCATTCCGCCGCAACTGGCCGAGCGGGTCGTGCAATATTCCGAGATTACTCACCTGCGCGACATGTTCGGCCATCAGCGCCTGCGCGAAGGAAAGTACACCGCCGGCCAGATCGATGCCGCCTGGTCCGCGCCGATCGAGCAGGATTTTACGCAATGGCTTCGGGACAACATCGACAAGCTGCCTGTGGCCAAGGAACAAGTGGAGGAGATCCTCAAGGGACGTTCCCGCTGACGCGGCGGGGCAAAGGTTGCGGGGTCTCGGCGGCGCGACAAGGCTAGGGTTTCGTTGCCAGCAGCACCTTCATCGTCCCGCGCCGCGCCGCGTGGGCGAACGCCTCGGGTGCCTGGTCCAGGCGGTACCGCGCGGCAATCAGCGACTCCACCGGAATAATCCCGTGCTCCAGCAGCGGCAGCGCCGCTTCCATCCGCCCACAGCGCGAGCCGACCAGCGTAATTTCCTGCACGATCGCCGGCGCCGTGTCCACGGCCACCGCCCCGTGCACCGTGGATTTCAAAATCACCGTTCCGCGCGGGCGCACCATGGAAATGGCGCTCGCCAGGCCCTCCGCGCTGCCGGTGGCGTCCACCACCCAGCGGTAGGCGGCCATGGGAAGTGGTCCCGACGCCAGTTCCACGGCCACTCCCTCGCGCTCCGCGATCCGCAGCTTCTCCTCGTGCCTTCCGAACTGGCGGACCGGGTAGCCGTGCGCCGCCAGCAGCATCGAAATCAACAGCCCCAGCTTGCCGTCGCCCAGCACGGCGATCGGTTCGTGGCGCGGAATCTCCACCTGGTCCAGGATCTCGCAAGCCGCGGCCAGCGGTTCGGCAAATACTGCCCACTCATCCGGCAGATCGCCGGGCAACACGTGCAGGTTGCGCTCCGGCAGCACGAAGAATTCCTGGAACGCGCCCGGCTGGTTGACAATCCCCAACACCCTGCGCGACGGGCAATGCCGCCCCCAGCCCTGCCGGCACCAGGCGCAATTCGCGCAGCCCAGGTTAATCTCTCCCACCACGCGCCGTCCCACCAGCGCCGCCGTGTCCGCTTCCACCACCTCGGCCACGAATTCGTGGCCCGGCGTGCCGGCAAAGCCGTAGTAACCGCGCTGTAGTTCCAGGTCGGTGTTGCAGATGCCCGCCACCAGCATCCGCAGCAGGGCATAGCCCTGGGGGCGCCGCGGCACGGGCGTCTGCCGCAGGGAAACCACGCCGCTTTCCAGGTGGACGGCCAGCATCGGATTCCAGCGCCGCTACGCCGCCACGCGCGCAGGCAGTTCCTTGACGATATCCGAAACAAACGCCTTGGCGTCGCCGAACAGCATCAGCGTCTTTTCCATGTAGTACAGTTCGTTGTCGATGCCGGCGAAGCCCGGGCTCATGGAGCGCTTGATCACCATCACCGTGCGCGCGCGGTCCACATCCAGAATCGGCATGCCGTAAATCGGGCTGCCCTTGTCGCTGCGCGCGGCGGGATTGGTCACGTCGTTGGCGCCGATCACCAGGGCCACATCGCACTGGGCGAATTCGGAGTTGATCTCATCCATCTCCACCAGTTTGTCATACGGGACGTCGGCCTCCGCCAGCAGCACGTTCATGTGGCCGGGCATGCGTCCGGCCACCGGGTGGATGGCGAACTTCACCTCCACGCCACGGCGCGTCAGGTTGTCGGACAGTTCGCGGATCTTGTGCTGCGCCTGCGCCACCGCCAGGCCGTATCCAGGCACGATGATTACGCTCGAGGCGGCGTCCAGAATGGCGGCCGCTTCTTCCGCGCTGGCGCTGCGCACGGGCCGCTGCTCGGTCTTCCCCGCGGCCACCTGCAATTGCCCGAACGCGCCGAACAGCACGTTGGTGAAGGAGCGGTTCATGGCCTTGCACATGATAATGGAAAGAATCAGCCCCGAGGAGCCATCCAGCGCGCCCGCGATCACCAGCAGCTTGTTGTCCAGCGCGAAGCCCATGGCGCAGGCCGACAGGCCGGCGTAGGAGTTTAATAGGGCGATCACCGTGGGCATGTCCGCGCCGCCGATGGGAATAATCAGCAGCACACCGAAGACCAGCGCCAGCCCGGCGAAAATGGGGAAGATCCAGGTATCCGTGGGGACCACCATCAGGCGCACGCCCAGCGCGGCGGCAATCCCGAACAGCAGCAGGTTCACCAGATTCTGGTTGCGGTAGGTGATCGGCCGCTGCGGCAGAACCTCCTGCAGCTTGCCCATGGCCATCAGGCTGCCAGTGAAGGTCAGGAAGCCCAGCAGCGTCTCGATCACCAGCGCCACCATGGTGAATCCGTGGGGCGTTTCACGATAGTATTCGGCCGTCCCCACCAGTGCCGCGGCCAGCGCGCCACAAGCGTGCGAGAGCGCGGTTCGCTGCGGCACCGCCGTCATCGGCATGATGTACGCAATGGGAATGCCGATGGCTGTCCCGATCAGAAACGCCGCGAACACCCACTGCCAGTTGAACACGTGCTGCCCGACCAGCGTGCCGGTGACCGCCAGCAGCATGCCCGTCTCCCCCGCGAACACGCCCCGCCGCGCGGTGGCCGGGGAATTCATCCATTTCAGCGACAGGATGAACAGGGCCGCCGAAACGATGTAGATATAGTGCACCAGGTGCGGCATGGGCTACTTCTTCTCCTCGCGCCGCTTGAACATTTTCAGCATGCGGTCGGTGATCAGGAAGCCGCTCACGATGTTGGTCACCGCCGAGGTGATGGCGATGAAGCCCAGCACCTTGCTCAGCGTCGTGGCGCCCTGCGCGCCGGTGATCAGGATGGCGCCCACCACCGAAATCGCCGAGATGGCGTTGGTCAGCGACATCAGCGGCGTGTGCAACAGCGGCGAGACCTTGCGGATGACTTCCAGCCCCACGAAGGTGGCCAGCATGAAAACGTAGAGGCTCAGTTCCAGGTTAGAGAGCATGCGCGGCCCCCAGCGCTTCCACCACTCGCGGATGGACCACTTCGCCCGCGTGGGTCACCAGCGTCTCGCGCACGATTTCGTCGGCGCGGTCGAGCGCGATGCGCCCGTCCTTGATCAGGTATTTCAGAAACGAAGCGATATTTTTGGCGTACATCTGGCTGGCGTGATAGGGGATCGTGGAGGGCAGGTTGAGCGGGCCCAGAATGCGCACCCCGCGATACTCCACCTCTTCGTCCGGTTCGGTCAGCTCGCAGTTGCCCCCGCGCTCGGCGGCGATATCCACGATCACCGATCCCGGCGCCATGCGGGCCACCATCTCGCGGGTAATCAGCACGGGCGCTTTTTTTCCGGGCACCGCCGCGGTGGTGATCACCACATTCTGCCCGGCCAGCACGTTGCCCAGCAGCTCGCGCTGGCGGCCGTAGAAATCCTCGCCCATGGCCTTGGCATAGCCGCCCTTGTCCTCGGCGCCCGCGGCCTCCATTTCCAACACCACGAAGCGCGCGCCCAGGCTTTCCACCTGCTCCTTCACCGCCGCGCGGATATCGTAGCCGCTCACCACCGCGCCCAGCCGCCGCGCCGTGGCGATGGCCTGCAACCCGGCCACTCCCGCTCCGATCACCAGCACCCGCGCCGGAGCCACTGTGCCGGCTGCGGTCATCAGCATGGGAAACATGCGCGGCAGGTTGTTGGCGGCGATCAGTGCGGCCTTGTACCCGGACACCGTGGCCATGGAGGACAACGCGTCCATGGATTGGGCGCGCGTAATCCGCGGCATCAGTTCCATGGCCAGGAAGGTGACGCCGCGGGCCGCCAGGTCGCGCGCCGCGTCCACCGCCGTCAGCGGCTCGCCGAATCCGATGGCCGTCTGCCCGCGGTGGTAAAGGGCCAGGTCGTCTGCCGCGCGCGCGGGATTGGCGCCCGGGCCGCGCACTTGTAAAATTACCTCGGACGCCGCAAAAACCTCCGCCCGTCCACCCGCCAGCCGTACCCCCTTGGCCGTATATTCGGAATCGTCGAACCCGGCCGCCGCGCCGGCTCCCGGCTCCAGCAGCCATTCGACCCCCGATTTATTCAGCACGTTGAGCGCGCCAGGCGCCATCGCCACCCGCCGTTCTCCCGGCGCAGATTCGGCCACCACTCCTACCGTCATTCCCAAGAATTTCTCCAGAAACCGTGCTTCATGAGCGGATGCCGGCATTCACCGGAGAGACGCCCGCATCGCCGGGGTTACGCGGAAAAAACCGGCCTGGTTGGTTCCGCGTTTTCTCTCCGGTCGCAACGCCTCCGTGGTGAATCGATCCCTCCGAACTTTCAGTGTACCGTGGCCGTCGAAAGGGGGCGAACGGCTCGAAAGGGCTGCCTCTCACCGGCTTACCTGCCGCCCTCATCCACACCGAAACAGAATCCGTCGTTGGAACTGGACGGGCTGAAGGAGTATTCGCCCGTGGCCAGATCCTTGACCGTGAAGGTATAGGTCGTGTCGCTCGTCTTCGAGATCTCGAACGGCATCGTCACGGGAACACCCTGCCGGCCGGGCTCGGGTTCGGTCCGCCGCGTGTTGTTGGCCGTCACCATGGGAAACAGGCTGTAGGTGTTGGGATCCACTCCCTGGCCCAATCGCACCACGAACACCAGGGAGGCGGCAGACTTTACGCGAACCCGCGACCGGGCTCCCGGCATCTCCCAAACCTGGGCCCTGCCGCGGTTTCGCTGGACGGCTTGATTCCGCTCCAGGGGAATCAGATTCCCCGGACTATTCTGAAAGTAGACCATCCCGATCTCGGACGGTTCGGAGATCCCGCCGGACGGCTCCGATGCCGGAGCCGGCGCTGCCGGAGCCGGCGATGCCGCCGGCGCCGAATTCCCGCCAGACCGCGTGGGGTGCGCCAGGGACGGGGGCGATGCCGGAAACGGCGCCGTAGCCGTAGTTGGAGCGGTGTCCGGCGCCGGAGTGGGAGCCGCTGCCGGAGGTGCCGGCGCGGGCGCCGGAGTCGGTGCTGAGGCCGGCGCCGGCCGCGCCAGGGTCGGGCGCCCCGATGCCGATGTCGCCGTGGGCGCCGGGCT
>JASHSS010000277.1 GCA_030038565.1 Bryobacteraceae bacterium | reverse complement strand
GGCCATCCTGACGGTCGGGGTGTGCGCCATCGTCTCGGCCAACAACCTGCTCTTCCTGATCGTGGCCATGATGATGGCCACGCTGCTGGTGTCCGGGCTGGTGAGCCGCCTGTGCCTGGCGGGATTGCAACTGGATTTCCGCGTGCCCGAGCACATCCCCGCCAAGCGCGGCGTGCCCGGGCGACTGTATGTGCGCAATCAGAAGTGGATGTTTCCTTCGTTCTCGATTCGCGTGGAGGGTTTGCGCGGCCCCTCCACTCCCATGCTGCGCTCGGACAGCTACTTTCCGCTGATTGCCGCCGGAGCCGTAGTGGAAGAGAGCGTCGAGATGTTCTTTCCGAAACGGGGGGTTTATCAGCAGAATACGTTCGCCTTTTCCACCACCTTCCCGTTCGGATTCCTGGAGAAATCGGCGCGGGTGACGCCCCTGCGCGAGATGATCGTGTATCCTTCGATCGATCCGCAGCCCGGTTTCGACGACCTGCTGGCGGGGATTGCGGGCGAAATCGAAACCCATTACCGCGGGCTGGGCAAGGACTTTTACCGCATCCGCCCGTACGAAGCCTTCGAGAGCGCCCGGCACGTGGATTGGAAGGCGTCGGCGAAAACCGGCAGCCTGCAAGTGCGGGAATTCGCGCGCGAACAGGAGCAGACTGTCGAGATCTTCCTGGACCGGGAGGCGCCGCGCGAGTGGGACTCCTGGTTCGAGCACGCCGTGGATTGCTGCGCGTTTCTGGCCTGGAGCCTTTCGAGCCGCGGGATCTCGGTGCACTTCCGCTCCCAGGGATACGATTTCCGGCAGCCTGAAGACGGCGACATCTACACCATTCTGAAATACCTGGCGCTGGTTTACCCGCAGACGCTGAACGGTCCGGAGCCGCCCGGAGACGACACCAGCTACCAGATCGTGTTCACGGTTTCTCCGCGCGAGTTCAGCGAAGCGGGTTGGGCGGGCGCGCGCATTCTGGCTCCGGACGTGCTGCCGGCGCCGGCGGGGTGACCATCGCCATCCCCCTCCGCCGCCGGACCGCGCGTGGGCCGGAGCAGCCCACTACCCCCCCGCCGTCCCCTGGCGTGAATGCGCGGTCCCGAAGGATCTATAATCGCCCCATGGTGCGTTGGCTGATTTTGCTCTGTTGCTTCCCCTTGCTGGCGCAGGAAACCGCCATCCGGGCGATCCTTAAAAATACCGAGGCGGCCTGGAATCGCGGCGACCTGGCGGCGGTGGCGGCTTATTACGAGGATTCGCCCCAGACCACCTTCATCGGGCGCGAGGTGACCCGCGGGGGCACCCAGGCCATCCTGGAACGCTATCAACGCGCCTATCCCACGCCCGAGGCCCGGGGCACGTTGACTTTTTCGGAGATCGAAGTGCGGCCGCTGGCCGACGGAGTGGCGCTGGCCATCGGCAAATACACTTTGAAGCGCACCGCGGCGGGCGGGGGCGACGCAACCGGTAGATTCACCCTGGTGCTGCACCGCACCGGCGCCGGTTGGAAGATCATCCACGACCATTCGAGCGCCATTAACTGACATCCGCTGACGGTGGTGGGTGAGTTTGACATCTGAGGCGATTTCTCCGTGATCAGGCGGCACGGCAGGCAGTCCGCTCTTTCGGGCGGTACGGAGGGGTGAGGCACTTCTAGGGAAACGCCACTTTTTTGCCGTTATCGGACAAGAAGAGCAGCCGCATTCCTAAACAACTTGCGGTTTGGCATCGTCAGATCAGCATGCAGAGAAATCGCCCCGTCAAGGTAACCGTGGCCCTCGCCACGTTGCTCCTGACACGCTCACTGCCGGCCAAGGACCTGCCGCACTATGACGCCGATTCGCTCGCGTATATGAGCACCGATATCGTCATTGCGACCTTGCTCATTGATTCGGAGAAGCGCATGACGGCGAATGTCACAGATGTTATCTTTGGCGCCTTGAAGCCTGGCGATGCGCTCGGCGATCTCTCCCCGTTCCTGACTTTCTTCCGGCCGATGGACGACGGTCAGCGCATGGTATTGTTCCTCGACCGCCGCCCTCGCAAACCAGATCTGTTCTATCCAGAGCCTTCGAAGTATCCGTTCGCCGTGGTGCCATCCGGGGTTTATCTGATCGACGAATATCAGCATGTTCACGAGTACTACCAAGAGAGCAATCCCGGTCTCTACGCTGCGCAAGGGTATCGGTTCTTTATGGAGAGGGCCGTGCCGACAAAGGAGCAGAGTCTTGCCCTGCCTTCTCTGGCTGAAGTAAGACGGCGAATCGCGGCATCGCTGAAATATGTAGAACCGTTGCGTCCATTGCTGGACAGAGACCCGAGGGCTCAAGATGCGCCCGAATTGTTGAAACTCCTGGATACGAGCGTAAAGCGGCAGCGGCGTTGTGGATCGGATGCAATTATAGACCGCCTCGGGGATCAACTGCGGTCACTCAACGACCCCGAGATCGCTCTGATGGCTTACTCCTTGTCCCCCGACTGGCGCGCACCTCTCGCCTTTTTCATCCAGCCAGGGAACGGCAACACGGAGTTGACCGAGAGCAGGGTGAAGTACCTGCTGCAGACAATCTCCGATCGCAAGAGGGAGATTGGTCTTCGTGTCGCGGCACTCGAATTTCTCAGATATATGAAGGCGGCCCGCAGCAGTCCGCCGACCGACGGTTCGCGGCCGATTGAGGAGTGGCCACGGCTGTTTGCAGCCCAAATCCAGAGCATAGCGAAATCCATTCTTGAGGATGAATCCGATGATAATCGGCTGCGAGGCCGCTGTCTTGAATTCATGGACGTGGACGATCCAGAGATACTTGCCGATATAAAGACGATTTACAGACGAACGGTCTCGGAGGAACTTCGCTTTGCAATCGAAGAACTGTTTCTCGAGACGAGCGATACCCGTTATGGAGAACTGAATCCTCCGGGCGGGCCCATCGCAAGCATCGTTCTTGTGGCCCCACCGCAAGCTTGCATTAAGCGGAACGGCGACGAAGTGGCTTTCATTGTGAAGTATCACTATCGGAAAGACCAAATCCAAACGATTGGACAGCCCGGAATCACGACCAACGGATCGCCCGGCGGAATGCTGCACGTTGTTTTGGCTGATGTTCGCACTGGAAAGCGGTTTACGCCCACGGTGAAATTCTTCTCCGGTTCGATCAGCGTCTTCACTGGCCAGTTTCCATTTGAACTCATCCAGCCGATTGAAGTCGCGGCGGGACGATATTACCTTTGGGCCGAGTTCGGCCGCGGAGATCAAGTGTTCAGCAGCAGCCGAAGGCAATTGATCGAGATTACGGAGACTTCGGATGGAAGAAGGGTCGCCGCTAGGTAGCGCGACGCAAAAAGAGCGTTGCCGAGTTCCGATTTCCGATTGATCCCGGCGATACGGTCTAGTCCCTCTACGGTTCGGGCGAGCAGTTTCCGATACCTCCAGGAAAACGGCCTTACCGGAAACTGGCAGGGATGCATCCACCAACCGCATTCGGTGTCCCCGAGTAGACGCTGACGGTTGGCGGGTCTGTCGAAGTCCTGCGCGCGCGTGCGCGGAACTGACCCACTACTATCCACTCCATCCACCTTCATCCACCGAAGGTGGTGGCGCCGGGGGCTTCGGGTGTAGTAGACTTAAGGTTACTCCAGTGGTTCCGACACACTTGGTGTGTTCCGGCTTCCCAAAACAAGAGGTTTGCGAGATGCATGCGATTATTGAGACCGGCGGAAAACAGTACCGGGTAGCTCCGGGAGATGTGATCCGCGTGGAAAAGCTGGCCGGTGATGTGGGCGCCGAAATCGAGCTGCCTGCCAAGGCGGCTTTCGGCGATGCTGGCGAAATGCTGCAAGCCAGCGCGGTGAAGGCCACCATCGTGGGCAACGGCCGCGGCGACAAAATCGTGGTTTTCAAGTTCAAGCGCAAGAAGCAATACAAGAAGACCCTGGGGCACCGCCAGTCCTTCACTTCGGTGAAGGTCGGCGAGATTGTGGCGTAGGTGAGTTATGGCGCATAAAAAGGGACAAGGCACTTCCAGAAACGGACGCGACTCCCAACCACAGCGGCTGGGCGTGAAGGTGTTCGGCGGTCAACTGGTTCCGGGCGGATCGATCATCGTGCGGCAGCGCGGCACCAAGATCAAGCCCGGCCTCAATGTGGGCTGGGGCAAAGACGACACGCTGTTTGCCAAAGTGACCGGCGTGGTGGAGTTCAAAGACCGCGGGCGGATGGGAAAGTTCGTCAGCGTGAACCAGGTCGCGTAAGCGCAAGGCAGTTTCTTCGGGCCGCCGGTTTCCGCCGAAGCCGGCGGCTTTTCTATGTTCATCGACGAAGTCAGAATCCTGGTGAAGGCGGGCGACGGCGGCAATGGCTGCATGGCCTTCCGGCGGGAGAAGTACGTTCCGCGGGGAGGGCCGAGCGGCGGGGATGGCGGCCGCGGCGGCGACGTAGTGCTGGTGGCCAGCGAGCACCAGAACACCCTGCTGCAGTTCCGCTTTAACCCCGAGCACAAGGCGGAGCGTGGGCGCCACGGCGAGGGCAGCAACAGGACCGGCGCGGAAGGACGGTCCATCGAGGTCCAGGTGCCCGTGGGCACGGTGGTGTACGACGAATCCACCGGCGAGCGGCTGCACGATTTCACCGCGCCGGGGGAGCGCTTCCTGGTGGCGCGCGGGGGCAAGGGAGGGCGCGGAAATGCGCGCTTCGCCACCTCCACCCACCAGGCCCCCACGGAGCACGAACCCGGGCGGCCGGGCGAAGAGAAGCACCTGCGCCTGGAATTGAAGCTGCTGGCCGACGTGGCCCTGGTGGGGTTTCCGAACGCCGGCAAATCGACCCTCATTTCGCGCATCTCGGCGGCGCGGCCGAAAATCGCCGATTATCCCTTCACCACCCTGGAGCCGCATCTCGGCGTGGTCCAGATGGAGAACTACCGCTCCTTCGTGGTGGCCGATATCCCGGGCCTGATCGAGGGCGCCCATCGCGGCGCGGGGCTGGGCATCCAGTTTCTGAGGCACATCGAGCGGACCCGCCTGCTGGCGCACCTGGTGGATGTTTCCGACGCCACCGGGCGTGACCCGGTGGAGGATTTTGAAACTGTGATGAGGGAACTGGAAAGCTTCAGCCCCCTGCTGGTGGAGAAGCCCATGATCGTGGTGGCGACCAAACTGGACGCGGCCCAGAATGCCGCGCGCGTGGATTCGCTGCGGCGACTGGCGGCCGGCCGCGGCCTGGCGTTCTTTGAGATCTCCAGCGCCACCGGGCAGGGGATTGAGGCGCTGAAATTCGCCATGGCGGAGCGGGTCCTGCCGCCGGCGGGGGCGTAGGAGTCGAGCGGGAGAGTCTTCACCGCGGAGGCGCGGGGCCGCGGAGGAAGCGCGGAGAAAAACGGCCGGCGCCGACGGTACGCGCGCGCGTCTTTTTAGCAGGTTAGCAGGCGCCCGAATGGATGTCGTCCGGGTCGCGGCCCGTGGTCGCGGCCGGAAACGGGGGAAGGCCTCACCGCGGAGGCGCGGGGTCGCGGTGAAAGCGCGGAGAAAAACCGGGCCGGGGCCGACGGTGCGCGCGCGCGTCTTTTAGCCGCCCTCCGCGCGGATTACTGCTGCGAAGAAACCATCGCCGGGGTCGCGGCCGGGAATGCGCTCCAGGGTTTCGGCTACCAGTTCCGGCGGGACGGCCGCCACTACCGCCTGGTTCTCCTCGGGTTCCAGCGAGCAGGTGGAATAAACCAGCCGGCCGCCGGGGGCCAGCGCCGCACGGGCCTGGGCCAGCAGGGCGCGCTGCCGCCGGGGCAGGTCGTCCAGGTCGGCGGGCGCCAGCCGCCACTTGATCTCGGGATTGCGCGCCAGCGTGCCCGTGCCGGAGCAGGGCGCGTCCACCAGAATGCGATCGAACGGCCGCGCGAACGGCAGCGGGCGCGTGCCATCCAGGACGACCAGGCCGCAGCCCAGCACGCTGAGGGGCGCCAGTCGGTGGAAGTGCAGGTCGCAGGCGATGGCGCGCACTCCGGACTCGATGGCCTGGG
This sequence comes from Bryobacteraceae bacterium, assembly GCA_030038565.1. Lineage (GTDB taxonomy): Bacteria > Acidobacteriota > Terriglobia > Bryobacterales > Bryobacteraceae > JOPF133. The sequence goes on along the minus strand of JASHSS010000277.1, from coordinate 646 downwards.
CAGTCTTGTTGCCGGGGGCGGCGCAAAGATCCAGGAAACGCTGGCCGGGAGCCAGCGCGAGAAGCGGGACAATCGATTGCGAGCCGATATCCTGCATGCGCCCGCCGCGGAAGTGTTTTTCCGGCTCGGCCAGGGCCGCGCGGGCGATTCCTTCGGCGAGGGCCGTGCCGAAGTGGCTCTCCCAGCGGCGAAGGAGCCAGGCGGGACAGGAGAGCGCCACTTCCCGGCTGGGCCACTCCACCGGCTCGCGATCCACCTTGCGCAGCACGGCATTGACGAATCCGGCCGCGGAACTCTCGCGCGCGCGCTTCACCAGGGCCACGCTTTCGCCCACCGCGGCATGCGGCGGGATGCGCTCCAGGTGGCGGACCTGGAAAATACCCATGCGCAGGGCGATGCGCACTTCCGGATCGAGCTTGCGTGGGCGGCCGGAATAGAGGGCGATCAGGTGGTCAAGCTGGGCCTGATAGCGCAGGCTGCCGAAGACGATCTGGGAGGCCAGGCCGGCGTCGCGCGATTCCATGGCTGCGGTCCGGGCCACCAGCAGGTCGCTCGCGTAGCCCCCCAGTTCCACTTTGCGCAGGATGTCGAAGGCGGCGATGCGCGCGGGCGAGAGGGGCACTATGAGGGGTCCAGGCCCATCATG
>JASHSS010000025.1 GCA_030038565.1 Bryobacteraceae bacterium | reverse complement strand
AACCGATGGCGTAACTCCAAAGAGCTACTCCATCCCCCTCACAATATGGGGGGAATTACACTTTTGCGGGGATTGTGAAGAGAGTTGATCTGGCGGAAAATAAGAGATATGCCGCTGCTGATGCAGTACGAGCGGCCCGCAAACGAGCTGTCGTACACCCCGATGACTTCGATACCGCAGGAGCGGACTGTCGCCGTAGCAGAAGACCCCTTCATCCGCCGGTACGTTCGCGCCTTACTCGTAAAGCACGGATTCCGGATCGTTGAGAATGACCCCAAGCTTACCCGTAAGCTGATGGAATCAGGCGAGTTAATACCGGATGTCCTGATCACCAACGATCCCGGCGCGTTTGCCGGTTTCGCCGATGAACTTCCGGTGGTCTACCTGGCGGCCGCCCCGGACCCCGCTGTGGTGGAGCGGTTCCGGTTCTCCCGGATGCTGCGCAAGCCCTTCGAAGCCGACCAACTGCTGCGGGCATTGAATGAGCTGACCACCGCTGCCTTACCCTAAGTGGGCTTCTATCTTTGGCTGGATGACGAACTGGCCTGGGCCCAGGGTACCTATGAGTACCGGCCCATGGGGACTGCCGTAATCGCTTCGACCGACCTGTTTCGCCGCCGTGACTTTGACCCTCGTCGAAAGCTCCAGGCGCCTCGCGGGGCGCGCTTCGCCGGCCAGTTCGCCTCCTTGGGCCATCTGAATGGCGAGTTGCGGAAGCGCCGCCGCGCGCGCTGACGGAAGCGGCGATTCGACCGGCGGCGCGACTCCCGCCCCGCCCCACGCCAACCCGCAACGCCACCCGCGCATCTCCGCGCGGTGAATGGCGCTACGATCGGACTGATGCAACTTCGCGCTGTGTGGCTTCTGGCTGTCGTGCCCGCCTTCACGGTTCGCGCCGCCGATTCCAACCGTATCGAACTGGCCGGCTCGTGGGCCTTTGAACTGGATGCCGCGGGCGCCGGTCACCGGGAACAGTGGGAGGAGCGCAAACTGGGTCCGGACGTCATCTTCCTGCCGGGCAGCACCGACCAGGCGGGCTACGGCACGGAAGTGGTGGAGCCCGAAAAAGGCTGGCTCACCCGTCCGTACAAGTACGAGGGCGCGGCCTGGTATCAGCGGGACGTGGTGATTCCGGCCGATTGGGGTGGAAAACACATCACCCTGTTTCTGGAGCGGCCGCACTGGCAGAGCGAAGTGTGGGTGGATGGACGGGCGTTCGGCGCGCGGAACAGCCTCGCCACTCCGCACGAATACGACCTCTCCGAGGCCCTTACGCCCGGCCGCCATCGCCTGACCGTGTGCATCGATAACTCCTACCGGATCGACGTGGGCCGCGACGCCCATAGCGTGACGGACCACACCCAGACCAATTGGAACGGCATCGTGGGCGCGATCGAACTGCGCGCCACCGACCCCGTGTGGATCGATTCGGTGGCAGTCTATCCGGACTCGGCCGGGCGCGCGCGGATTGTGTGCATGGTTCGCAACCGGACCGGCGCACCGGTGGATGGCGCAATCGCCGCGGCGGCCGGCGGAGGATCCATGCTCGCGCATTTCAGCGGCGCGGCCGCCGAAGCCACGGTGGAATTGGCCCTCACCATCCCCAACGCCCGCGCCTGGGATGAATATCAGCCCTCGCTTTACGACCTCAGCCTGGAACTGACGGCCGCGAGCTACCGCGACCGTCGCGATATGGCCATCGGCCTGCGCCAGATCTCCACGCGCGGCACGCAGTTCACCCTCAACGGCCGCCCCATTTTTCTGCGCGGCACCCTGGAGTGCAACATCTTCCCGCTCACCGGCTACCCCTCCACCAAGGTGGAAGACTGGCAGCGCATCTTCCGCATCGCCCACTCCTACGGCCTCAACGCCATCCGCTTCCACTCCAACTGCCCGCCGGAAGCGGCCTTCGTGGCCGCCGATCGCGAAGGCTTCCTGCTGCACGTGGAACTTCCCGTGTGGTCGCGGACCGTGGGCCGAAACGCCGCGCTCGACGATTTCATGCGCGCGGAGGGAATGCGCATCCTGAAGACCTATGGCAACCATCCCTCGTTCACCATGCTGTGCCTGGGCAACGAACTCCAGGGCGATTTCCGTTTCATGGACACGCTGGTGAGCGACTTCAAGCAGGCCGATCCGCGGCGGCTGTACACATTCTCCAGCGATCATGTGCGCCGCATGCCCGGCCCGACTTCGGACTACTACGTCACGCAGCAGACTTCAGCCGGCCGCCTGCGCATCAACGGCACGCGCTTCGGCAAAACCCAGGACGGCACGGACCTGGATTTCACGCCTTCCGTGGCGGCCGTGTCCGTTCCGCTGGTGAGCCACGAATTGGGCCAGTGGGCGGTGTATCCGAGCTTCGACGAAATCGCCAAATACACCGGGGTGCTGAAGGCGCGCAACCTGGAGCCGTTCCGCGACAGCCTCGCGGCTGCGGGAATGATCGATCAGGCGCGCGATTTTCAGGTCGCCTCCGGGCGCTTCTCGTGGGCCGTTTACAAAGAGGATATGGAGGCGGCCCTGCGCACTCCCGATTACGGCGGCTTCTTCCTGTTGCAACTGGAAGATTTTCCAGGGCAGGGCGAAGCGCTGGTGGGCCTGTTGGATTCGTTCTGGGATTCCAAGGGGATCCTGGATCCGCAGGAGTTCCGGCACTTCTCGAATACCACGGTTCCGCTGGTGCGGATGAAGAAGTTCGTGTGGAGGGCTGACGAAGTTTTCACCGCAGGCGCGGAAGTGGCGCACTACGGGCGCGAGCCGATGTCGAACGTCACCGCCTTCTGGACCGTCACGGACGACACGGGCCGCGTGCTGCACACGGGCAAATTCGCACCGGCCACGCTGGCGCTGGGCAGTGTGACGGGGCTGGGCGAGATACGGGTTCCGCTCGATTCGGTCACCCAAGCCGCACACTGGCGGGTCTCCCTGACCGTCGCCAAGGATTTCCGCAGCCAACGTGACGTAGAGGTGGGTGACTATATTCGCCGTGCCAATGCCGTGCCGGTGGCGAAGGATTTCGGCGACGATTTCCGCAACGATTGGGACGTATGGGTCTACCCGAAGCCTTCGCCCGCTCCGGCGCCCGCGGGAGTGCTGGTGAAAAGCGCACTCGACGGCGAAGCCCGCGCGGCGCTCGCGGCGGGCGGAAAAGTGGTGTTGCTTGTGCCGCCGGAGCGGAAAGGCGACACGCTGCTGCCGATCCGCTTTTTGCCGGTGTTCTGGTCCAACGGTTACTTCAGCAATCAGCCGGGCACGATGGGAATTCTGTGCGACCCGCGCCACCCCGCGCTGGCCGAATTCCCCACCTTCAGTTACCAAAGCTGGCAGTATTGGGAGCTTACCGAAGGCTCGCACGCCTTCATCCTGGACAAAGCGCCGTTCGCCTTCCGGCCCATCATTCAGGTGATCGACGACTTCCACCGCAATCACCGCTTGGGCGCGGTGATCGAGGCCGCGGTGGGCAAAGGGAAGTTGCTGGCCGTCTCCTTCGACCTAACCACGGCGCTCGACCAGCGGCCCGTGGCGCGCCAGTTGCTTCACAGCCTGCTGGACTACGCCGCGAGCGACCGCTTCGCCCCGCGCCAGGCGCTGGCGCTTTCGGATATCGGTTACGGCGATGTCCTATAACACGCGCTACATCTGGCTGATCTGCGCCGTGGCCGCCCTGGGCGGCCTGCTGTTCGGCTACGATTTCGTGGTGATCGGCGGCGCCAAGCCATTCTACGAACGGTATTTCGAGCTGTCGAGCGAGCGGCTCATCGGCTGGGCCAACAGTTGCGCGTTGGTGGGCTGCCTGGCGGGATCGCTGGCTTCGGGGTTGTTTACCGACCGCTTCGGGCGAAAAAAAATCCTTATCCTGGCGGCCTTGCTGTTCGCGGTTTCCTCGGTTTTGACGGGCTGGGCGCCATCGTTCGGCTGGTTCGTGGCGTGGCGCATCGCGGGAGGCTCGGCCATCGGGCTCGCCTCCAATGTTTCGCCGCTTTATATCGCCGAAGTCAGTCCCCGGGAATGGCGCGGGCGGCTGGTGGCGCTGAACCAGTTGACCATTGTGATCGGCATCCTGGCCGCCCAGGTGGTGAACTGGCGGATTGCCCAGCCGGTTCCGGATGGCGCCACCGCGGAGATGATCCGCCTTTCCTGGAACGGCCAATATGCCTGGCGCTGGATGTTCACCGCGGTGGCGGCTCCTGCGGCGGTCTTTTTTGCCGGGGCGTGGCTCGTGCCGGAAAGTCCCCGCTGGCTGGCGAAGCGGCCGGGCCAACGGGACTCGCTGCGTGCCCGCGAAATCCTCGCCCGCATTGGCGGCGCGTCATATGCGAATCGTGAAATGCTCGAGATCGCCGGGAGTGGCAAGGAAAGCGGCCCAGCCGGCGGGACCCGCTGGTCCGAGCTTCTCTCGCCGGGCCTCGCCCGCATCCTGGCAATGGGCGTCGCGCTGGCGGTGCTGCAGCAGTGGTGCGGCATCAACGTGATCTTCAATTACGCCGAGGAAATCTACCAGCGCGCGGGTTACAACGTCAACGGGGTGTTGTTCAACATCGTGATCACGGGCGCCATCAACCTGGCCTGCACGCTCCTGGCGCTGGGTTTTGTGGACCGGTTCGGGCGCCGCGGGTTCATGCTGGCGGGGTCGGCCGGCATCGCCGTCTCCCATACTCTTCTGGGACTGGCCTACCATTTCGGAATGAAGGGGCTGCCGGTGCTGGTCCTGACGCTCTGCGCAATCGGGTGCTATGCCATGACGCTCGCCCCGATCACCTGGGTGCTGATCTCGGAGATCTTCCCCAACCGCGTGCGCGGCCGGGCCGTCTCGATTTCGGTATCCGCGCTGTGGATCGCCTGTTTCCTGCTCACCTTCACATTCCCGGTGCTCAACTCCGCGCTGGGCTCCGCCGGGACGTTCTGGCTCTATGCCGCCATTTGTCTGGCGGGCTTCGGGTTCGTTCTGCTGCGCGTTCCGGAGACCAAGGGGAAAAGCCTGGAGCAGATCGAACAGGAGCTGGTGGGCTTGAAGTGACGGCGCCTGCCGGTCCCTGCGCCGGCGCAACGTCTCTCACGGAGGCCTGGAACGCCCGAGTTGGCGGCCGGAGCTTCGCTGGCCGGCAAGCCTAAAGTTTCTATCATATCCGCCGATATCCACCATAGGGCACCCCGCGTGTTACCGCGGCTGCCCGTGAGGAGCAATCGACAGAAATGGCGCAATTTCAGGCGTATTCGCAGCAGGTCATGGTGAACGGCCAAACCGTGCTCTCGGTGATGAACGGAATGGGGGTGTTCCGGGGGTCGGCTTCCCGGATTCTGGAGCGGCACGGAATTCCCAACCCCGTAGCGACGGGATGGTACCCCCAGCAGGCGTGGTTGGACGCTTTTCGGGAAATTGCCGAGACCATCGGCTCTAAAACGCTCCACCAGATCGGCATGAGCATCCCGCGCACGGCCAAGTTTCCTCCTGGGATCGACACGCTGGAAAAGGCTCTCCGGTCGATCGATGTGGCGTATCACCTGAACCACCGCGGCGGCGAGATTGGACATTACGAGTTTGCCAAAACCAGTCCGACGCGAGCCAGCGTCACCTGCCGGAACCCGTACCCTTGCGATTTCGACCGCGGCCTCATCGAAGCCGTGGCGCGGCAGTTTAAGCCGGCAGGCGCAGTGCTGCGCATCGAGCACGATTTGTTGAAGCCGTGCCGGTCAAAGGCGGGGGATTCCTGCACCTATGTGATCTCATGGTAGGGTGCAGCGCCCGGCGCTTCTCCGCGCGTCCCGCCTTGCAAAAACTCGCAGAGCAGCCCGTGAAAATGGTGCACGCCGTTTTCGCGCTTCACCGAGAAGCGTCCCTGGTTATAGTGCCGCGACTCTAGCCCGCGCTGCACCAATTCGCAGATGCGAATGTCCTCCTGCTGAATCTCGTCGCTGAAATCGATGGTGGCCTGGGCCACTTCGCCTTCGTACGCGAACCATTCGAAGATGGTGAGGGTTCGATCCGGCCCCAGCGGCACGATCAGGTTACTGCTCAAGTTATCGGGATAGATATTGAGCATGAAATTGGGAAAGAGCCAGTAATAGAGGGCCCGGCGGCTGGTGTCCTCGAAGCGGTAGCGGCGCGGCTCGCCGGAGCGGGCGCGGATGGGCGCGATCTGCGAAGAATAATAGCGAAACGTGTCCACGCGGTAGCGCTGGTAATCCAGTTCGCGGAATAAGCTTGGATGCGCGGTGGGCAAGTGGTAGCCCTCCAGGTAATTGTCGATATACACTTTCCAGTTGCAGCGGATCTCGTAATCGCGGCGGCAAGAAAGGTGCAATCGGTCGATGGGGCAGCCGGATTCGCGGGTCTCGTCCGGAATCGCGCCCAGGACTTCGGCCAGCGGCGGGGCTTGCGGATCCTGGTTGACGAACACACACGGCCCCCAGGCTTCCACCCGGAACCGCGGCAGGCAAACGGCGGAACGGTCCCAATCTACCACCCCTTCGAATTCCGGCTGGGCGAGCAGGCGGCCATCCAGGCCATAAGTCCAGGCGTGATAGGGGCAGCGCAGCACGCCGGCCTGGCCGCAGCCCTCCGCGACCAGCGCTCCCCGATGGCGGCAGACATTCGAAAACGCGTACAGTGCGCCATCTTTGGCCCGCGTCACCACCACCGGCTCGCCGGCGATTTCGCAAGCCAGGTAACTGCCAGGCGCGGCCAGTTTGTCGGCGGGCCCGGCGGCCTGCCAGGTGCGGCTGAAAACCCGGCTGCGCTCGATGGCGAGCATAGACGGGTCGGTATACCAGCGGGCGGGGATGGTCGAAGCACGCGCCAAGTCGGGTTGGAAGCGGAAATCGCTCAGGTCCATGGATTATGGATGCCTCAGGCTACTATATTAGCCATGGATCCACTCCTCGCCTGGCGCGACGAATTCCCCATCCTCGGCCACACCACCTACCTGATCAGCCACTCGCTGGGGGCCATGCCGCGGCGCGCCGCCGGGCGCATGGCCGAGTACGCCGAAACGTGGGCCCGCCGCGGCATACGGGCGTGGGAAGAGGGATGGTGGGAGATGCCCATCACGGTGGGGAACCTGGTGGGCGCGATCATAGGCGCAGGCGAAGGCGAAGTGGTCATGCAGCAGAACGTTTCGATCTGCCAGCAGATTGTGATTTCGTGCTTCGATTGGTCGGGCCGCCGCAACAAACTGGTCACCGACGGATTGAACTTCCCCTCGAACGACTACAACTACCATGGCCTGGAGCGGCAGGGCGCGCAGGTGGTGGCCGTGCCTTCGCCCGACGGCATGACCCTGCCGGTGGAGCGCGTTCTGGAGGCGATCGACGACCGCACGCAACTGGTCTCGGTCTCGCACGTGGCGTTTCGCAGCTCCTACCTCCAGGACACCAGGGCTATCGTGGAGCGGGCTCATGCCGTGGGCGCCATGGTGGTTGCCGATCTGTACCAGGCGGCCGGCGCGGTTCCGGTGGCAGTGCGCGAGTGGAACGTGGATTTCGCAACCGGAGGTTCGGTGAAGTGGCTATGCGGCGGGCCGGGCGCGGGCTATCTGTACGTGCGGCGCGACCTGTGGGACAAACTCGCGCCCGCGTCCACCGGATGGATGGCGCACGAGCAGCCCTTCGCCTTCGAGGGCGGCCCGATCCGTTTCGCCCACGACGCGTTTCGCTTTCTCAACGGCACGCCCAATATTCCGGCCCTGTACGCGGCGCGTTCGGGATACGAGATTGTGGGCGCGATCGGCGTGGAGGCGATTCGACAAAAGTCGCTGCGCCAGACCGCGCGGTTGATCGAATTGGCGGACGAGGCCGGCATCCGCGTGAATACCCCGCGCGAGCCGGCCCGCCGCGGCGGCGTCGTGATTCTGGACGTCCCCAACGGACGGGAAGTGACCGGCGAGCTGGTGCGCCGCGAAGTGATGGTGGATTACCGCCCGGGAGCCGGCATCCGGGTCGCGCCGCATTTCTATACCACCGATGAAGAAGTGGAGCGCACGGTAGCCGAAATCCGTTCCATCGCCTCCAGGTCCCCGGCCGCATGATTCGCTTCCCTGAAGACGCGCCGTCACACCATGATGCGTGAGGCAATGGTGGGACAGGCCTTCAGCCTGTCCGCGGAAGAACACGCGGTCGAAGACCTAGCGGTTGTGGGGCAGCCGCTCGATGAAGGCGTCGAATTCCGAGAGCAGCGAGATGAGCGGATTGGCCTCGTCGTAGCCATCCAGCTCGCGAACCGCGTAGGCCGCGACCGAGCTGTGGGCGGGAAAGGCTCCGCGGCTCTGGACCACGTCCCGGATCCGCGCCAGCAACACCCATTGGAGCCACTGGTAAAAGCTCATGGTGTCGCCGAAGAAGGCCCGCTTCGATTGGAAAGCGGCGGCGGGCGGCGGCTCGGCTTGCCAGGCATTCAGGCCGCGCAGTTCCTGCTCGATGCGGTCGGCGTAGGAGGCCGCGCTCTGGTAGGCGTCCATCGGTTGTCAGTATAGCCAAGCTCAGGACGTTCGCGGTACGTCGCGCCGCACTGCTTGACAGCATCAAGGGCCGCTGGCGCCAGGCGTCCCCTCGGAGTGGCGCCGTCTCGCCTCCTTGGATCGATCGGGTGAGGCCGGCGCAAGAGGACGCTTGTGCAGGGGACCGCAATCGTGCGGTTGCCCGCCGGGACGCAGGCGCCCGCAAAAGACAAGATTCCTGATGGCCGGTACCGCTATCCTGAAAATGCCATGAGCAGCCTGGCGGCGCTTCTGTCGCGCAACAGCAACTACCGGTACACCTGGGCGGGGCAGGTGGTCAGCGAGATCGGCGACTATTTCAACAACGTGGCGGTCCTGGCGCTGATCATGCAGCAGTCCGGTTCGGGCCTGGTGGTCAGCGGCTTCTGGCTGGCGCGGGCCATCCCGGCGGTGGTGGCCGGACCGGTGGCGGGGGTGGTGCTGGACCGCCTGGACCGCCGCCGCGTGATGATCGCGAGCGACCTGGTCCGCGCCGCGATCGCGCTGGCCTTCGTGCTGACCATCCGGCGGCAGTCGCCATGGCTGCTCTACGGATTGAGCGCGGCCCTGATGTTCGCCTCGCCCTTTTTTACCAGCGGCCGGTCCGCCATTCTACCCGCCATCGCCGAAGCCGAAGACCTGCACACCGCCAACTCGCTGACCCAGACCACCGGATGGGCCACATTGAGCGCCGGCAGCCTCCTGGGAGGCATCAGCGCGGCGCGTTTCGGCTACGCCACGGCATTCGTGATCAACGCGCTCTCGTTTGTCTTCTCGGCATGCTGTATCTGGAGGATCAGCACGGCGGAGGGTTTCCGGCCCAAGCGCGCCCATCCGGTTCGGGTGGATTCCAAGGCATCCGTGCCGTCGGGCGCCTGGGCGGAATATGTACAAGGGCTGGCATACTTGCGGTCGGTCCCGCTGCTGCTGGGGATCGGGATGATTTCGGTGGGATGGGCTTTGGGGGGCGGCGCCGCGCAGGTGCTTTTCGCGCTTTTCGGCGACCAGGTATTTCATCGGGGTCCCTCGGGCATCGGAGCGCTCTCGGGGTTCGCGGGCATCGGCTTGCTGATCGGCGGCGGATTGGGCCACGCCGTGGGGCAGCGCGCGTCTTTCGATGGCTACAAACGCGCGGTAACAGTTGCCTATCTCTTTCACGGCGCCACTTACATGATCTTCAGCCAGATGCAGTCCTACCCCGCCGCGCTGGTGCTCCTGATGTTCTCGCGTGTGGGCATGGCGGTGACAACCGTGCTGAATACCTCGCAACTTCTGCGCCATACGCCCGATGAGTTCCGTGGCAGGGTTTTCGCTACCATGGAAACGATTCGCTGGCCGGTGATGATTTTCTCGATGGCGGCGGCGGGCATAGCGTCCAATTACGCGGGACCGCGGACGATCGGGCTGGTGGCGGGAGCCTTCGGCGCCCTGACCGCTTGCGCCTGGGGTTGGTTCGACTGGCGGGGCCGCCTGCCGGAGCCATGAAGGTCCCGAAGTCAGATGGCTGATTTCGGTACCTTAGTCCTCTAAAGAAAACTGCGCCTTGATCCGATACAGAGCTTGGAGGAACGAACAGGTGGAGGCAATCTCCCAGGCAGATGTCATACGCCCAATTGCAGTTCCGGGGGGCCGGCGCCGGGTTCTAGCCGCCGAAGACAACCCCGTTCTTCAAACCATGCTGCGCAACATGCTCAAGCATTGGGGTTATGAAGCGGTAATCGCCCGCGATGGCGCGGAAGCCTGGGGCATCCTGGGCTCACGGGATGCTCCACGGCTGGCCATCCTGGACTGGATGATGCCCGGAATGGATGGCGTGGAAGTGTGCCGGCATGTCCGTGCGGCTGCCCGTGAACCATACATCTATATCGTTTTGCTGACCGCCCGCACACAATCCGAGGACCTGGTGCAGGGGATGGAAGCGGGCGCCGACGATTATCTCACCAAGCCGTTCGCCGCTCCGGAATTGCGCGTGCGCCTGCGTGCCGGTATCCGCATCCTGGATTTGCAGGAAGAGCTTCTGGCCACCCGGGAGGCGCTCCGCGAACAGGCTACCCACGACGGGCTCACCGGATTGTTGAACCGCACCGCCATCATGGAGGCGTTGCAAGCCGAACTCGATCGCGCCAATCGCAGCCGCCAGCCGATCTCGGTGATGCTGGCCGATCTGGACTTTTTCAAGAGGATCAACGACACGCACGGCCACCTGGCGGGGGATTCCGTTCTGGCAGAGGCGGCCCGGCGCATGAAAGCCGCCGTTCGCCGCTACGATTCCCTGGGCCGGTATGGTGGCGAAGAGTTTCTGTTCGTCCTGCCGGGATGCGCGGCCGAGGGCGCCGTTGCGCAGGCGGAGCGCATCCGTGAGGCCATCGCCGCAACGCCGTTCCCGAACGCCTCCGGTCCGCTGGCAGTAACGTGCAGCATTGGGGTTTCGTCGCGCGACAATCCTGGAACCGAACATACCGACGAACTCGTTCGGGAAGCCGATCTAGCCTTGTACCAGGCCAAAGGGCGGGGCCGCAACCGGGTTGAAACCTGGAGCGATTTCACGCCCGAAGTCATTGAAGCAGAGTCACTTCCTTTCGATGAAGAAAGCTGTTCCCTCCACCGATGAGGAAGCGGGTGACCCATCCGCCCTCGGTAATCCACACCATGGGGTACTGCATATCGCCGGGGATCTCGAACTGAAATTCCTTGGTCACGGTCTCCCCAGGTTTGAGGGTTTGTCCGAAGGGAGGGCCGGATTCCGCGCGCGGGGCGATCCTCCGGCCCGTCGGGTCGAGCACGCGGATGGTCGGCTCCTCCGGACGCAACTGAGGGGCATTGCCCTGGTTATGCAGCGACAAGACCACCAGAGCTTGAGTGCCATCAACCTGGGTTCGGGTCACCACTGCGCACCAGTCTCCAAAACATTGTGAAAATCCCACTGGAAGCTCACGCTGATGGCTGGCCATCGACACCACCAGTAAGGTAAACATATACCCTGACACGAGAATCACCGCGGTCCGAAAGGAGGAGAAGGCGCGGCTCCGCTGCCGGCGGAGGCGAAAGCGGATAGAACGGAGCAACAGGAGGGCCGCGGCGGCTGCCGTGAACACCAACAGGAGCATGGAGAACACTCCCAAAACAGTAAAACCTGAGGATCTTCCGTGTCAAATCGAAAGTAGCCCGAGGGCTCCTGAAAATGGCAGGTTGGGTTAACGCCGCTTGCCGGGCGGCGCGGTCAACGTATTTTCCCCTTCTCTCCCACTCCGAAGTGGGGTACCATCGAGGCATGAAGAAGTTTTCTACACCTCAATATCTTTTTTGTACATTTCTTCTAGGGTTAAGCAGTATCGGCTTTGCCCAGACCACGGTGAAGCAGGTTCCCGTGCGTCCCACCGCCTCGGTCGATGGAAAGGACCTCTACCGCCAGTATTGTGCCGCCTGCCATGGCGTGGACGGCAAAGGCGACGGGCCGGCCGCCGTGGCGTTGAAGAAGGCGCCTTCGGATTTGACGCACATCGCCCGCGCCAACAACGGCTTCCCTGAGGAGCGCATGCTGCGCATCCTCCGCGGTGAGGAGACTGTAACCGCGCACGGTTCCCAGGCCATGCCGGTGTGGGGCGCGGTGTTCAGCAACATGAGTCCGAACGTCGAATTGGCCCAAATGCGGGTGCACTCCCTGCTGAACTACCTGGAAAAGATTCAGGCGAAGTAACTTTGCGCCGGTCGTCGAGGCCGTAGGACAATTGGCCCAATGTCCTGGCTCGGCCGCGACCCGGAATTTCAAAAGCTGTTCGCCGGACAGGCGATTTCGCAAATCGGTTCGCGCATCACCCGCGAAGGGCTGCCCCTCACGGCCTACATGGTGTTGGGGGCGTCGCCCATGCAAATGGGGCTTCTGAGCGGGCTATCGGCCGCGGCCGTCCTGTTGCTAGGCCTCTTCGCGGGCGCCCTGGCGGATCGCGTGCGGCGGCGCCCCATCATGATCGCCGCCGACCTGGGGCGCGCCGCGTTGCTGGCTACTATTCCGCTGGCAGCGCTGACGGGAAGACTCGGCCTCACCCAACTGGTGCTGGTGTCGGCCGCGTGCGGCATCCTCAACGTGCTGTTCGACGTGTCATACCAGGCCTATGTGCCCTCCCTGGTCGAGAAGCATGCGCTGCTCCAAGCCAACAGCCGCCTGGCGCTCAGCGAATCGATTGCGGAAGTGGCCGGCCCTCCCCTGGCGGGCATACTGGTGCAGACCCTGACCGCGCCGGTCGCCATCGCCTTCGACGCCTTTTCGTTCCTGATCTCCGCGGCATCGCTGGGCTGGATCCGGCGGCGCGAGGCATCGGTCCGAGATCCGGAGGTCGGTCCGGAGGATGCCCGCCAGACCAGGCCGCACATCCTGAGCGAGATTCTGGAAGGGCTGCGTTTTTCCTGGCACAATCCGTACCTCCGCCCGATGTTGCTCGCGAACGCCACGGGCGCCTTCTTCATGGGATTCCAGATGGCCGTGTACATCATCTTCGCCATGGGCACGCTGCATCTGACCCCGGCGATCCTGGGAGCGCTGATTGCGGTGGGGGGAACTTCTTCAATGGCGGGCGCGCTAGCCGCGCCTCGGGTCGTCGAACGCTGGGGATACGGAAATTCCCTGATCGGCGCCATTGCCACTGCCGGCGCGGCTGCGTTGCTGATCCCCATGGCGCACGGTCCGCGCTGGCTGGCGGCGGCTTTTCTAGCCGCCGCGCAGTTCGGTGACGCTATCTGGCCGGTGTATAGCATCAATCAACTGGGAATCCGCCAGGGAGTTACGCCGCCGCATCTGCTGGCGCGAGTCAACTCGGCGGCGCAGTTGACGTTTCGCGGGGTGCTTCCCGTGGGCGCGCTGGCGGGAGGAGCGCTGGCTGGAGCCATGGGGATCCGGCCCACCATGTTTCTGAGCGCCGCGGGCTTTTCGCTTTCCGTTCTCTGGTTGGTGCTCTCACCCGTCAAAGGCCTGCGTTTATCCCACGCGGCCACGCCTAATCTCACGATGTGAGCCCCGAAAAATTTTTGAGAATTTCTCGTCGCCTCTCCACCTCGGGGCGTTATACTTGTCGAATCCCCCCGAGCCATGGAGCCATGACTGCCCATTGCGAATATCAAAAACTTCTCGCGAGTCTGGTGCACGACGTGCGCCAACCGTTGAGCACCATTGAAAACAGTGCCTACTGCCTGAAGTTGCTGATGCGCGACGCGCCCGAGCCGGTGCGTGAGCAGATCGGCATCATCCTCCGCCAGGTGGATCGCGCGGATGATTGTCTGCGCGTCGCTACCGATGGTTTTCGGCGGCTTCAGGCTACCCGTGACGACAATTTCGAATTCACGAACTCGGCCACGGCCCTGGTAAGATAGCGCGGCGGCTTCACCAGGAACTGCGGTTTCCCATCCCATAGCCCACGCGCCACGTCGGCCCACAGCGGAGCGTTGATGCCGCGGTCGATGACCAGGAAGGCGTCAGCGCGATCCAGAAAGCGCAGGCTGGAGGGCTTGAAATCCTGGCAGGAAAAATCCAGCAGCATGAGAAACAGGTCCGGCCGGACCAGTTCCAAAACGCTGTTGGATTCCACGATCGTGTTTTCAGTTGCGTTCAGAATCTTGCGCAGCGTGTCGGCGGCGCGCGCCAGCTCTCCGGCGGGAGCGCGCAGCCAGAACGAACGCGCTGCGCCGGCGGCCAGGAAGCGGCCCGAATCGGCGGCGGACGGTTCGTACTCTTCGGTCAAAGCGAAGGGATGTTCGGGCTCGGCCTCGCAGCCGCAGGCCTCGTTCCTGCTGGAGCAGACGCCGTGGCCGTACTGGGTAATTTTCACGGCCGTCCATCGGCGGTCGCGAAATTTGCGGATGATCCCGGCCACCACGGAAGTCTTACCGATATTGCGCGAGTGCCCGCCCACCACCACCAGCATCAGGTTTTCCTTTCCAGCTCGGCCAGGCGCCGCTTCAAATCGGCCACTTCGCGGCGCAGTTCCGGCAGGCGGGCCAGGTTGGCCAGTTGCTCGAGGTGCTGCTTCAGCGGACGGGCGGGGGTGCCCCACACGGTTTCCCCCGAGCGCACAATCTTGGAGGTAAGCACGCCGCAGCCCGACCCCAGAACGGCCCGCGATTGAATGCGGGCCTTGTCACCAATTCCCACCTGCCCGCCGATCACGGCGTAATCCTCCACCACCACTCCTCCGGAGAAGCCGGTCTGGGCGGCCACCACCACGTGTTTTCCGATGCGGCAGTTATGCCCCACATGCACCATGTTATCGAGTTTGGTGCCCTCGCCGATCTCGGTGACCCCCAGGGCGGCGCGATCCACGCAGGAGTTGGCGCCGATCTCGACGAAGTCGCCGATCTCGACGCGCCCCACCTGCGGAAACTTGTGCCAGCGGCCCCGATCCATCACGTAGCCGAAACCATCCGCGCCGATCACCACCCCGGAGTGCAGCATGCAGCCGCGTCCCACATCCACGTTGTCGTACACCGTGACGTTGGGAAAGAGCACGCAGCCCTCGCCCAGCACGACCCGCTTACCGACGACCGAGCCGGCGCCGATGCTGGTAGCCACGCCGATACGCGAGCCGTCTCCCACCACGGCGTTGGGCCCGATGTAGACCAGCGCGCCCAGTTCCACGTCCTTGCCTACCACCGCGCTGGGATGGACGCCCGGCTTGAGTTCGGCGGTGGGATAAAACCGGCTCATGGCGCGGGCGAAGGCGGTGCGCGGCTCGGGGACCCGAATGACGGTGCGGTAACCGGTACTCGGCCAATCCATAGGCACCAGCAGGCAGCCGGCCGCCGAACTCTCCGCCTGGGCCGCTGCTTTGCGCGTACCCACGAAGGCGATCTCAAATGCGCCGGCGGATTCGAGCGGAGCGGCGCCGGTCACGTCCTTTTCGCCATCGCCTTCAAACGTCGCGCCCAGCCATTCCGCCAACTCGCGAACTCGCATTTGTCGATTTTAACCCCGCGAGCCTGCAGCGGAGGTCCCGCCGGGCCGCCGGCTACGCCCGCGGACCGCGGACGCGGACAGGCGATTCGGCTGCCCCGCCTGTCCACCGGCTGCCACACGCAAAGGATAGGGCCAAGCGCCCTCCACTCGGTTAAACTGATAGTGAGGAGTCCGGTTGCACTCGCACGCACACAGCCACCACGGTGGGACCGGGGGTGCGCTCCGCTGGTCGATAGTGGCCACCTGGATTTTCGTCGCCGTGGAAGTGGCGGCGGGTCTGCGGGCCCATTCGCTGGCGTTGCTCTCCGATGCGGGGCATAACTTTACCGACGCCCTGGCGTTGCTGCTGGCGTGGATCGCGTTTCTTCTGCAATCGCGGCCGGCGGATGATGTCAAGACCTACGGCTACCAACGCGCGGGAGTGCTGGCGGCGTTCGTCAACGCCCTGACGCTGGTGGCGCTGGCAGCCTGGATCTTTTACGAAAGCGCGCTCCGGCTGGAGCGGCCGGAACACGTCTCCGAAGGCTTGATGATCGGCGTGGCGGCGCTGGGCGTGTTGCTCAACGGCGGCATCATGTGGGCGCTGCGGGTGGCCAGCCGCTCGGATTTGAATGTACGCAGCGCCTTCATCCACATGTTGGGAGACGCCCTGGGGTCGGGGGCCATCGTGGCGGGCGGCCTGGTCATGTACTACACCGGCTGGCAGCGGGTGGACCCGGTGCTCTCGATTCTCATTGGGCTGTTGATTGTGTGGACGGCCTGGGACATCATCCGCGAATCGCTGAACATCCTGCTGGAGGGTCTGCCGCGCGGGATCAGGCTGGGAGACGTGGCGGACCAGATGAGGCTCGTCGAGGGAGTGCTGGACGTGCACGATCTGCACATCTGGAGCCTCGGATCGAGCACCCACGCGCTGAGCTGCCACGTGCTGATCGCCGATGTCCCGCCGTCTTCGAGCGACTGCATCCTGCGGGCGCTGAACGGTGTGCTGGCGGACCGTTTTCACATCGCCCACACCACCGTGCAGTTCGAGCACATCGGTTG
Source organism: Bryobacteraceae bacterium (assembly GCA_030038565.1). GTDB lineage: Bacteria > Acidobacteriota > Terriglobia > Bryobacterales > Bryobacteraceae > JOPF133. Next base: position 3,643 of record JASHSS010000025.1, on the reverse strand, counting down.
CCCCATTTCCGAAAACGGCTGCGCCATCCCGGTGCATCACGATCACGGACACGAGCATATCCACGAACACGGGCACGAAGGGCGCCAGCACTAGGAACCCTGTCGCGGCCGGCCGCCGATTGGGTGATATCACCCAATCACGGCATTTTGGCTCTCCAAGTTACTGATAACACAGGCGGGGTTTTTGGAAGACCGGATGCACCAGAAAATGCTTTCCGAGGCGCCAAACTATGTTTCGATTCGATCAGTTGATTCGCCGGGACATGATCATCCGCGACGTGAAGCAACGGCATCCCGAAACGGTCGCTATTTTCGAGGCGTTCCGGTATCGCGACACATGCGACGACTGCGATATCGAAACCGTGGCGCGCAAAAACGGGCTGGACGTTCGCGACGTGGTGGAGGCACTGAACGGCGCGGCGTTCGGACCGCAGAAGGATTCCGAAAACCATGCAAGCAACTAAACCCAACCAAAAGAAACTTCGCCGCCAGCCTGGAAGCCAGCCGCTGGACGTCTTCTTCCGCCCCAAGAGTGTCGCGGTGGTCGGGGCCACCGAAAACCCCGGCAGCGTCGGCCGCACGCTGCTCTGGAACCTGGTGACAAGTCCCTTCGGCGGGACGGTATATCCGGTGAATCCCAAGCGGCCCAGCGTGTTGGGCGTAAAGGCCTACAAATCGATCAGCGACCTTCCGGAGCAGGTGGACCTGGCCGTGGTGGTGACGCCGCCGCCTTCCATTCCCGGCATCATCCGGGAATGCGGGGAAAACGGCGTACGCGGGGCGATCGTGATTTCGGCCGGTTTCAAGGAGATCGGGCCGGAGGGCGCGGAACTGGAGCGCCAGGTGCTTGAGGAGGCTCGCGCGGGCGGCATCAGGGTAATAGGACCCAATTGCCTGGGCGTAATGAGCCCCCTTTCGGGCCTGAATGCCACCTTCGCCACGGCCATCGCGCGGCCGGGGCCGGTGGGCTTCATCAGCCAGTCGGGCGCGCTGTGCACGGCGGTGTTGGACTGGAGCCTCAAGGAAATGGTGGGCTTCAGCGCGTTTGTTTCGATCGGCTCGATGGTGGATGTGGGTTGGGGCGACCTGATCGACTACCTGGGCAACGATCCGAAGACCAAGTCCATTGTGATCTACATGGAATCGATCGGCAACGCGCGCTCGTTCATTTCGGCAGCGCGGGAAGTGGCGTTGACCAAGCCGATTATCGTGATCAAGCCGGGGCGTTCGGCGGCAGCGGCCAAGGCCGCGGCTTCGCATACCGGATCGCTGACCGGCAGCGACGAAGTGCTGGAAGCGGCATTCCGGCGAAGCGGTGTGCTGCGGGTCAATAATATCGCCGATCTGTTTTACATGGCGGAAGTCCTTTCCAAGCAGCCCAGCCCCAAAGGCCCGCGGCTGAGCATCGTGACCAACGCGGGCGGTCCCGGTGTGCTGGCTACCGATGCGCTGATTATGGGCGGCGGTGAGCTGGCGGAAATCTCGCCCGAGGCCATGGAGGCATACAACGCCGTGCTGCCTCCCACATGGAGTCACAACAACCCCATCGATATAATCGGCGATGCCTCGCCGGAACGTTATGCCAAAGCGCTGGAAATTGCGGCCAAAGATCCACATTCCGACGGCATGCTGGTGATTTTGACGCCTCAGGCAATGACCGACCCCACGCGCATCGCGGAAACCCTCAAGCCCCTGGCCCGCCAGGAAGGCAAGCCGCTGCTCGCGAGCTGGATGGGCGGCGTGGATGTGGCGGCGGGCGAAGAAATCCTCAACCGGGCCAATATCCCCACCTTCCCGTATCCGGACACGGCCGCGCGGGCCTTCAATTACATGTGGAAGTACAGCTATAACCTGCGGGGGCTGTACGAGACGCCGGCGCTGCCGGAGGACTCCGCGGGCTGGAGTCCGGACCGCAAGCTGGTGGAAGGGGTGATTGAGAGGGTCCGCGGCGAGGGGCGCACCATCCTCACCGAGTTCGAATCCAAGGAAGTGCTGCGGGCGTACGGCATTCCGGTGGCTCAAACGGTGATCGCGGCGGTCGAAGCCGAAGCCGTGGAAGCGGCCGGGCGGATGGGCTACCCGGTGGTGCTCAAGCTGTATTCGGAGACCATCACCCACAAGACCGACGTGGGCGGCGTGCAGTTGAACCTGGGCAGCGCGGAGGCGGTCGGAAGGGCCTTCCAGGCCATTCGGGAATCCGTTGCAACCAAGGTGGGAGCGCAGCATTTTCAAGGTGTTACGGTGCAGCCGATGATCCGGCTGAAGGACGCCTACGAATTGATCGTGGGATCCAGCCTGGATCCGCAATTCGGTCCGGTGCTGCTGTTCGGAACCGGCGGCCAACTGGTGGAGGTGTTCAAAGACCGCTCGCTGGCGCTCCCGCCGCTGAATACCACGCTGGCCCGCCGCATGATGGAGCAGACCAAAATCTACAAGGCGCTCAAAGGCGTGCGCGGGCGGCGGCCGGTGGACCTGGCGGCCCTGGAGCTGCTGATGGTGCGGTTCAGCGCGCTGGTGGCCGAGCAGGGGTGGATCAAGGAGATCGATATCAACCCGCTGCTGGCCTCCCCGGACGGGCTGATCGCGCTGGATGCCCGCGTGGTGGTCCACGGGCAGGAGATGACGGTGGAGAAACTGCCGACGACCGCTATCCGCCCCTATCCCACGCGCTACGTGGCGCCGTGGACGATGAAGGACGGCAAGACGGTGATGATCCGGCCAATCCGCCCCGAAGACGAGCCGGCCATGGTGAAGTTCCACGAGACGCTTTCCGAGCGCAGCGTCTACCTGCGGTATTTCCACCTGATGAACCTGGAACTGCGCGTCAGCCACGAGCGGCTGATGCGGACCTGCTTCATCGATTACGACCGCGAAATGGCTCTAGTCGCGGTATGGCACAACCCGGAGACCGGCGAGAACGAGATTCTGGGCGTGAGCCGGCTGACCAAGGTACACGGCGCGCCGGAGGGCGAAGCGGCCGTGGTGGTGAGCGACAAGTGGCAGGGGCGCGGATTGGGCAAGGAACTGCTGGCCCGACTGCTGATTGTGGGGGCCGGCGAAAAGCTGGACCAACTGGTGGCCGACATTCTGCCCGACAATCGCGACGTGATGCGAATTTGCGAGAAGCTGGGCTTCACGCTGAAGCATTCGCTGGAAGACGAAGTCGTGCGGGCGGAGTTCAAGCTGTAAGGCGGTTTCGCAAAAAGGCTTGGCAGGCTGAATGCCCAGGGCTGATGCCTGCCCACAGCCCTCGCTACTCGCGGGCGAATTACTCGCTGATCATCCCCTGTCGAGACAGGTACGTTCCCTCACGCAACGCCCGGAACTCACCCGTGGTGATGCACGCCAACTTAGGCCGTTGGAAAGCCACGCCGCGATCGCTCCCCGATAACGCCAGTGCTTTTTTTAGCTCCGAAACCGGGGTGACTTGATCGGTCGTCGGGGAATCCGGTGCACCTCCATCTGCATCCCAGATAGTGACCAAGGGAGGATTCGATGGGTGCACTGGACGGTAAGGTCGCAGTAATAACGGGAGGCAATAGCGGGATCGGCTTGGCCACGGCCAAGCGCTTCGTGAAGGAAGGGGCTTACGTATTTATCACCGGACGACGGCAAGCGGAGTTGGATAGTGCGCTTTCGGCGA
>JASHSS010000276.1 GCA_030038565.1 Bryobacteraceae bacterium | reverse complement strand
CCCCGCGCCAGCCGCTGCAAGAGCTCCGTCATATCCGCGGCGCCCATATTGGGAGCGATTATATAAGAAACAGGTCTGAAAACATACCTGTTTCGGGGGTTTTGTTGTGCCGGTCACCAGGCCTGCTCTCCGTCACGGCTCCCTGAATTCAAATACTTAGGGTCCAGGGGTCCGCGAAATGCTCACCCGCCCGTGTTATACCAGAGGTGGGCAAGGCCCTTCGCACCCTTCGCCCCCCGGGTGGTGAATTGGGTTCGATTCGAAATCTACAAGCTACTTTTTTTCAATAGGATAGGTTCGGAAAATGGGTTCGTTCCGTAATTTTGTCTGGAACATCGAAATGCCGCCATTCTTTGGGCCCTGCCCCAGTCGCCACCACCGTCACCGGCCCTTCGGCGGGCCGGGTGCAAGCCCCACGGTTTCTATGGGATGGGCGGAAATTGGGTTCGTTCCGCAACCCCTCCCTGCCCCCCGCCCGCCGTCTATTCCAGCCCGTGGCCTCCCGGACCCAAGTCCGGCCGAGTTCGTTCCGTCATTTTCCCGCCGCCCGCCGCCTCGCACCCGGCCCCTGGCCTCCCGCAACCAAGTCCGCCCGAGTTCGTTCCGTCATTTTCGTGCCCCTCTCGCGCCACGACGGCCGGAAGCCCGACCGCTCGCCCCGCGCCAAACCGCAACTGTACTTGCGCTATCGTAAATTTTGAATGTCTGAATCCTACATCCGTGCCGCGAACGTCTCTAAAGTGTACCGTTCGGGATCGGCGGACCTGGTGGTCTTCGCCGGGCTGTCCCTGGAGGTGGAACGTGGCGAAATGTTGGCCCTGGTCGGCGAATCCGGCGCCGGAAAATCCACCCTCCTGCACCTTCTGGGCGGCCTGGACACACCTTCGGAAGGTACGATATACTACGGCAGTAAAGAGATTTCAGGTCTCGCTGATTCGGAACGAGCGGAGTTCCGCAACCGGGAAATTGGGTTCGTTTGGCAAATTCACTACCTCCTGCCCGAATTCACGGCCCTGGAGAACGTGATGATGCCATTGCTGATCCGGGGAGAGCCGCATGCGCGCGCAGCCCTGGAATCGGAAGCGAGGTTGGATGAAGTTGGGCTTCGGGATCGGGCGTGGCATCGCGCCGGGGAACTGTCGGGAGGGGAACAGCAGCGCGTCGTCCTGGCGCGCGCCCTGGTCGGTAAACCCTCCGTCCTGCTGGCCGACGAACCTACCGGGAATCTCGACTTCCGGACCGGCGAGATGATCTTCGAACTCCTGGAAGGCCTGCACCGGTCCCATCAGCTCACATCGGTCTTCGTCACTCACAACCTGTCGTTCGCAAAACGTTGTACCCGAGTACTGAGCCTCGAGAAAGGCGGCTTGGTACCTGGTCGATCTTACGGTTCGCATCCCGGCGGCGGACCGGAGTATCTTTAAGTCATAGGGGGCGTCACATTCTATGTTCGAGCGTTACACGGAGAAGGCGCGAAGGGTGATCTTCTTCGCGCGTTACGAGGCCAGCCAGTTCGGTAGCCCGTACATCGAGACCGAACACCTGCTCCTCGGACTGCTGCGGGAAGACAAGGCTCTGGCCAACCGGTTCCTTCGTTCCCACGCCGCCGTCGAGTCCATCCGCAAGCAGATCGAAGGGCACACCACCATCCGCGAAAAGGTCTCCACTTCCGTAGATCTGCCCCTCAGCCACGAGTGCAAGCGCGTTCTGGCGTACGGCGCCGAAGAGGCCGAGCGCCTGAACCACAAGCACATCGGGACCGAACATCTCCTGTTGGGGCTTTTGCGCGAAGAGAAATGCTTCGCGGCCGAAATTTTACATGAGCGCGGGCTGCGGCTTTCCACCATCCGCGAGGAACTGGCGCGTTCGCAGAGTGAAAAGGTGGCCTCCGCGCGGCCCAAGGAAAGTTCGCTGCTGGCCGAGTTCAGCCGCGACCTCACCCAAGCCGCCATGGACAACACCCTGGACCCGCTCATCGGACGCGATTACGAACTGGAGCGTGTAGTCCAGATTCTGTGCCGTCGCACCAAGAACAACCCCGTGTTGATCGGCGAGCCCGGCGTGGGCAAGACCGCCATTGTCGAAGGCCTCGCCCAGCGCATCGCTGAGGGCGACGTGCCTTCCTTCCTGGCCGACAAGCGCATCCTGGCCCTGGACCTCTCCCTCATCGTCGCCGGCACCAAGTACCGCGGCCAGTTCGAAGAGCGCCTCAAAACCATCATGAAGGAGCTGATGGAGAACCAGAACGCCATCATCTTTATCGATGAGCTCCATACCCTGGTCGGCGCCGGTTCGGCCGAAGGCTCCCTCGATGCCGCCAACATCCTGAAGCCGGCCCTCTCGCGCGGCGAAATCCAGTGCATCGGCGCCACCACTCCCTCCGAATTCCGCAAGTCCATCGAAAAGGATCGCTCGCTGGAACGCCGCTTCCAGGCCGTCAAGGTGCCCCCGCCCTCGGAAACCGACGCCGTGAAGATCCTCTTCGGCATCAAGGACCGTTACGAGAAGTTCCACGCCGTGGCTTACACCGACGACGCCATCGAAACCGCCGTCTACACCTCCAGCCGTTATATTCCCGACCGCTTCCTGCCCGACAAGGCCATCGATCTGATCGATGAAGCGGGGGCCAGGGTAAAGCTCCGCCAGACCACCCTCCCCGCCGATCTCGCGGACATTCAGAAGCGCATCAAGTTCATCGTGCACCGCATGGAAAACGCCATTGCCAACCACGAGTTCGAAAAGGCCCGCTTCTACTCCGACGAGGAACGCAAAGAGCGCGAGCACATGCGCCAGCTCCGCGAAAAGTACAACCTCGACGACTCCTCCACGGGCTGCGTGACCAAGGACGATATCGAGGACGTGGTGGCCCGCTGGACCGGCGTCCCCATGACCTCGATTAAGGAAGAGGAAATCACCAAGCTCCTGCGCATCGAAGAAGAGCTGCACAAGCGCGTCATCAGCCAGGAGAAGGCCATCTCCGCGCTGGCCCGCGCCATCCGCCGCTCGCGCGCCGGCCTCAAGGCCTCCAGCCGCCCGGCCGGCAGCTTCCTGTTTCTGGGACCCACCGGCGTCGGCAAAACCGAGGTAGCCCGCGCCCTGGCCGCCTTCCTCTTCGGCAGCGAGAAGAGCCTGGTGCGCTTCGACATGTCCGAGTACATGGAGAAGCATTCGGTTTCCAAGCTGATCGGTTCGCCCCCCGGATATGTGGGCTACGAAGAGGGCGGGCAGCTGACCGAGCGTGTCAAGCGCAACCCCTACTCCATCATCCTGCTCGACGAAATCGAGAAGGCCCACCCGGATATCTACAACATCCTGCTGCAGGTCTTCGAAGACGGCCAGTTGACCGATGGCCTGGGCAACCAGGTGGATTTCAAGAACACCATCATCATCATGACCTCCAACCTGGGCGCGCGTTTCCTCGAGAAGCGCGGGCACCTGGGCTTCTCGGCTCCCCAGGGCGAGGGCATGCCCTCGAAGATCGAAGACATGGTGCGCGGCGAAGTGAAGAAGGCGTTCAATCCGGAATTTCTCAACCGGCTCGACGAAATCATCCTCTTCAGCTCGCTCAACGATGAAGATCTGATCAAGATCATCGATCTGATGGTCCAGCAGGTGAACGCCAACCTGGTGGCCAAGCAGGTGAAAATCCGCCTGACCGAGGAGGCCTGCAAGTATATCCTCGAGAAGACCTGCGGCGACCGCAGTTACGGCGCCCGGCCCCTGCGCCGCGCGCTTCAGAAGTACATCGAGGATCCGCTTTCGGAGTCGTTGATTCAGGGCACCCTGCCGCGCCCC
>JASHSS010000275.1 GCA_030038565.1 Bryobacteraceae bacterium | reverse complement strand
GCCAACCTGCCCGCGGGAAACTACCCGATTACGATTTCGATTGGCGGAGTTTCGTCTCCATCGGCGATTAATTCGGTTCCGCCGGCGTCGGTCGTACTTCCAATCCAACCCTGATCGTGCCCCCTAACTTCTCACCCCCGCGTTCCTCTGCCCCCGGTACGCCATCACGTACGCCCGCCAACCCTCCGATGATCGCCCGCGCCAGCGGCGCGTACTGCTCGCTCCCCGTCCCCAGCTTCAGCGCCATCGGCGCCAACCCGATCATGGTCGCCAGCGACGTCATCAAAATCGGCCGCAGCCGCACCCGGCACGACGTGATCACCGAGTCTTCCACCGCCCGGCCCTGGCCCTCCTGCCGGTGCGCGAATTCCACGATCAGAATGCGTTCGACGCAGCGATCCCCACCAGCAGCACCGCCACCAGCGTCAGCCCGATCGCGAAACTCCGAACGACTGGCACATCGCCGGCGCCATCCCCCGGATATCCACCCGCACCCCTGCCGGCAGTTTCGTCCCGGCCACCAGCTTTCCGACCTCCGCCGCCACCGCGTCGAGCGTGGTCGTCGGTTTGAGGTTCGGCGCGTGCAGCGTGGTCGCCGATCTCCACAGGCCGCCTCCACCCCGGGCACGTCGCGCACCGCGCCGTCGGCGACATACGCTACACAATGTAGCGCTGGGCCGATCGGCGCGTGTAAAGTCACCTACCAGCGCGCCGGCCTGCCCTCACCCGCCACGCCCCCCCCGCCACCCCGCTCAACCCTCCCGGCCCCTCCACACCCATCCCACCCATCCACGCCGCAAGTGACAATCCCCTGTTGTTGCGTTAGGATGTCTATGGTAAATGACTGATGTTGCGTTGCAGTCCGGTGCTCCGGAGATCCCGGATAAGCTCTACTTCCGAATCGGGGAGGTAAGCGAGATCCTGGGCGTCGAAACCTACGTGCTGCGCTACTGGGAATCCGAGTTTCCTTCGCTGGCTCCGAAGAAATCCGGCACCGGTCACCGTCTGTACCGCCGCAAAGACGTCGAGACGCTCCTGCGCATCAAGCACCTGCTCTACGAAAAGCGGTTCACCATTGAAGGCGCCCGCCAGGCGATGCAGGCCGAGGCGCGCGCTCCGAAAGCCCGGCCTCCCAAGCGCGAGGTGCAAAGGGAGTTGTTTGCCGAGGATCCGGTTCCGGAGATTCGGCGCGGGTTGGTCGAGATCCTTGAGCTATTGAAATAGTCACGCTTCGCGCGTGATTACTGCATAAATCCGGTTCAGGTCGTCGGGCGAGTAGTACTCGATCTCGATGCGGCCGCCTCTTTTGGCTTTTTCTACGATTCGCACCCTGGTGCCCAGCACCTGTTCCATCGCCTGGATCGCGGCGCGCACATTGGGATCCGTCCGCGGCTCCAGCACCGCGGGAGTCGCATGCTGCTGGCGGACCCTCTGGACCACCCTCTCAACCTGGCGCACGGACCAACCGTGGGATATGATCTTTTTCGCCACCTCGCAGGTGAGTTCGCTGGTGGGCAGGCTCAGCAGGCAGCGGGCGTGTCCGGCACTGATTTTATGCTCGATCACCAGTTGCTGGACCTCGTTGGGAAGTTGAAGGAGCCTCACCAGGTTTTGTACGGTAGTGCGGTCCTTGCCGGTGTGGCGTGCGATTTCCTCCGGCGAGAGCAACAGCTCGACGCCGAGACGGTGGAACGCCTGGGCCGTCTCGATGGGGTTGAGATCCTCGCGCTGGATGTTCTCTATGAGGGTGATTTCGAGCAGGTTCTTATCGGGAACGTCGCGGACTACCGCCGGCACTTCTTTCAGAAGGGCGAGTTTGGCGGCGCGTAAACGGCGCTCCCCGGCGATGAGCTGGTAGCGCGCGCCAGCCCGGCGGACTACCAATGGCTGCACAATTCCGTTCTCGGTGATCGACTGCGCCAATTCGGCGAGTTTTTCCTGATCGAAGACCCGCCGCGGCTGGAGGGGATTCGGGTCGATCTCGTCGATCGGGATGGTGAACGGTACCTCCGGAGGGGCGGGATCGCGAGGCGGTGGCGCAGGCGCGGAGCGGGTGGGGAGCAGGGCCCCCATCCCTCTACCGAGAGCTTTGCGAGGCGGATGTTCGGCGTTGCTCATGTTCGAGGATCTCTTTGGCGAGTTTAATGTAGCTTTCGGCCCCACGGGAGCGAGGATCGTATGCCAGGATGGGCTTGCCGAAACTGGGAGCCTCGGCGAGGCGGATGCTGCGGGGGATCACGGTACGGAAGACCTGATCTCGAAAGAACTCCTTGAGGTCGGCGGCGACCTGCCGTGTAAGATTGGTACGGTCGTCGAACATGGTCAGGAGAATCCCCTCGACCCGGAGGGGGTGCTGGATCCCATCGCGGATGCGGTCGATGGTATCCATCAGCTCGGAGATACCCTCCAGGGCGAAGAACTCGCATTGGATGGGCACTACGACGGCATCGGCGGCGACCAGGGCGTTCAAAGTGAGCAAATCGAGAGCCGGCGGGCAGTCGATCAGAATGAACCGATAAGTGTTGCGGATTTGGGCTATTCGCTCACGGAGCCGGAATTCGCGATTCGGAACCCCGACGAGTTCAAGGTTGGCGCCGACCAGGTTTTTGTCGGCCGTGATGAGCGAGAGGCCTTCGAATTCCGTGCCTACGATGGCTTGCGCCGGAGAGGTCTCACCCAGAAGCAGGTCATAGATTCCAGGGCGGTTGGGGTCTTTGGAGACACCCAATCCCGTGGTGGCGTTGCCCTGCGGGTCGCAATCGATCACCAGGACGGGGAAATCATTCGCCGCGAAGGAGGCGGCCAGGTTGATAGCGGTGGTTGTTTTACCGACCCCGCCCTTTTGATTGGCGATGGCAAAAACCGTGTTCAAGCGGCCATACTAACACGCCGGTCAGACTGAGCCAAATTGTTTCACGTGAAACAACCGAAATCGCGCCATTTCGCCATTTCTGGGCCGGGGGCCAGAATCTGTTTCACGTGAAACAAACACTGCGGCGAGGAAAGGGTCGCGACGGCGCGAGTTTGTTTCACGTGAAACACAGCGTTGGTTGTTTCACGTGAAACAAATGTACAGAGTTCGAGCAGCCCCGGTGGCCCGCAGCGGAAAAGGGCAAGGAACGCCAGGGCTTTTCGAATGGTGGGGCGGAACCTCTGGGAACCGAACAGCCGATTCTGAGCCGGTTACGGGCATGAAGACTGTTTCACGTGAAACAAAAGGGGAGTTTCCCGGGTATTCGCACGATTGTTTCACGTGAAACAGAATTTGAAGCTCCGGGCGAGGCCAAAGAGGGCGACGACGCCCGAACTGAAAAAGGCTGTTTCACGTGAAACAAAAAGGCCCGGCAGGAGGCAGCGGCGGGGGTGCGGGGCAAGCGGCGCCCAGGCGCAGGAAGCTATTTTTGGCTGCCGGAAGGGGAATGGGCGGGTCCCAGGAAAACCCTAGTGACGTGGGAGGCGCCTCCGCTCCGGTGAGAAGAGCGGCATGATCGGCCAGACACTTGAGAAACGGGCCGAGATCGGCATAGCTTACGGCCCTCGAGACTGCCCAATCGAAGGTATCGGGGCATTCTTCGGCACGCCGCGCCACAACCGTGACGTTTGGAAGGCTCCTGGTGGCCTCACGAAGAAAGACGGCCTTACGCTGG
>JASHSS010000274.1 GCA_030038565.1 Bryobacteraceae bacterium | reverse complement strand
GGCCACGGTGAACCATATTGTGGGGGTGGGGTATTCGTTTTGTTTTGGGGTTGGAAAGGGGAAGTAGGAGTTTGGGTATATACTGCCGTCCATAAGGGCCCACAGGAGGGAAGCGATGCAAAGGAACTTGTGGTTGCACCTGGCCGGCGTAACGGCCGCCGGGATGGCTGGGTATTGGGTGGCTGCCGGGAGCCATCTGAAGGCACAGGCGGCGGCGGTCAAGATCAAAGCCGCGGATATCGGGGGAGTGGTATCGAGCGGGAAGGGTCCGGAAGCGGGGGTTTGGGTGATCGCCGAGACCACCGACCTGGGCACGCGCTGCATCAAGGAAGTGGTCACAGACGATCGGGGGCGTTACCTGATCCCCGATCTGCCCAGGGCGCGGTATACGGTGTGGGCGCGAGGCTATGGGCTGACAGATTCCCCCAAGGTGCAGACCGAGCCGGGCAAGCTGGTGGATCTGAAACCCTCCATCGCGGCGGACGCCAAGACTGCGGCCCAGTATTACCCGGCGAATTACTGGTACGCGATGCTGAAGGTGCCGGGGAAGGATGAGTTTCCGGGTACCGGCCCAACGGGGAACGGGATCTCGCCCAACATGAAGACCCAGGGGCAGTGGATCCACCTGATCAAAACGGACAGCTGCGAATCCTGCCATCAGCTCGGCAACCAGTATACGCGCACGATTCCGGCGATGTTTGCGAGCCTGGATTCGCCGGCGCAGGCCTGGATCCGCCGTATCCAATCGGGACAGGCGGGCGGCGCGATGGTTGGAGGGTTGAGCCAGTTGGGACAGCAGCGCGCGGCGGCGGAGTTCGCCGATTGGACTACGCGGATTGCGCGGGGCGAGCTGCCCTCCGAAATTCCGCCGCGGCCTCAGGGGATCGAGCGCAACGTGGTGATCACGCAATGGGACTGGGCGGACCCGAAGGCGTACCTACACGACGAAATCTCCACCGACAAGCGCCATCCGACAGTGAACGCCAACGGGCTGATCTACGGGTCGCCGGAGGAGAGCCGCGATTATCTTCCGGTGCTCGATCCGGTGCGCAACACCACCAGCCGGGTGAAGGTGCCGTACCGGGATGCCGATACGCCCGGACAGCCCAAGCCGCTCCAGCCGTCGGCGATCTGGGGGGATGAGGCTATTTGGGACAGCCACACGACGGTTCACAACCCGATGTTCGACCAGCAGGGGCGGCTGTGGTACACGTCTCGAATCCGGGCCGCCAACAACCCCGATTTCTGCAAGGCCGGTTCCAGCCTTCCTTCCGCCAAGCTGACGCCGGTGGAGCGCTCGGGGCGTCAACTGGCGGTGTACGACCCGAAGACCGGGAAAACGGAGATGGTGGACACCTGTTTCGGGACGCACCACCTGCTGTTCGCCGAGGACGCCGACAATACGCTGTGGACCAGCAGCGGCGGGGGCGGCGGGGTGGTGGGCTGGCTGAATACCAAGATGTGGGACCAGACCCACGATGCGGCCCGGTCGCAAGGCTGGACGGCGCTGATTCTGGATACCAACGGCAACGGGCGGCGGGACGCCTACGTGGAGGCCGAGCAGAGAGTGCTGACCGCGCCCAGCGGCGAGAGCCTGGGCACGTCGCAAGCGCTGAACGCACCGCCCGACCCGACGAAAGATACACGGCTGAACGCGGCGTTCTACGGCCTGGGGATCGGCACGGATGGGATGATCTGGGGCAGCGTGCTGGGCTTTCCAGGCGGGATTGTGAGGCTCAATCCGGGGGCGAACCCGCCGGAGACCACGCTGGCGGAATATTACGAAGTGCCGTGGAATGATCCGCGGGCGAAGGTATGGGGCTTTTCGCCGCGCGGAATGGACATCGACCGCAACAACGTGGTGTGGGTGGCGCTGGGCAGCGGCCACCTGGCGAGCTTCGACCGGCGCAAGTGCAAGGGGCCGCTGAACGGCCCAAGCGCCACCGGCCAGCACTGTCCGGAGGGCTGGACCTTGTACCCCACGCCGGGGCCGAAGTTCCAGAACATGACGGATTCGGGCAGCGCGGACTCGCACTACTACGACTGGGTGGATCAGTTCGACACGCTGGGGCTGGGCAGAAATACGCCCATCGTGACGGGCAACGATTCCGATTCGCTGGTAGCTTTGGTGAATGGAAAATTCGTAATCCTGAGGGTGCCTTATCCGCTGGGGTTCTTTGCCAAGGGAATGGACGGGCGGATCGACGATGCCAAAGCCGGGTGGAAGGGGAAGGGCGTGTGGACCACGTGGGGCACGCGCACGCCTTTCCACAGCGAGACTGGAAAAGGGACTTCCAGCAAGGTGGTTCATTTTCAGATTCGGCCCGACCCGCTGGCGGATTAGGGGACGGTCGCTCACGCGCGCGGCCCGGCAGAGGACGGCGGCCGGTGAAGGCCGACCCCAGCGATGATATGATAACTTCCCAGAAATACTCAGGAGGTTGGCATGTCTCTGATTCGGGCGGCCGTGTTGTCTTTGGCGCCGGCGCTGATTTTTGCGCAGGCTCCTCAAATCGGGTCCGAGCAGCTCAATGAGCTGCGGTATCGCTACATCGGGCCGGTGGGCAACCGGGTAATCGCGGCGGCGGGAATTCCGGGCGATCCGGAGGTTTACTATGTGGGCGCGGCTTCCGGCGGGATCTTCAAGACCACCGACGCGGGCACGACGTGGCAGCCGATTTTCGATTCCGAACCGGTCTCCTCGGTGGGATCGCTGGCCATCGCGGCGGGCGACACGAACCTGGTTTGGGCGGGCACCGGGGAGACCTTCATCCGCAGCCATATTTCGGTGGGCGACGGGATCTACAAATCGACCGACGCGGGCAAGACCTGGACCCACATGGGGCTGGAAAAGACCGGGCGCATCGGGCGGGTGCTGATCGATCCGCGCAATTCCGAGATCGTGCTGGCCTGCGCGCTGGGCCACTCGTACGGGCCGCAGCCGGAACGAGGCGTATACCGCACGAGCGATGGGGGCGCGACGTGGCAGCGCACGCTTTTTGTGGATGAGAACACGGGCTGCTCGGACATCGCCATGGATCCGGAGAATCCGCGGATTCTGTACGCCGGCATGTGGCAACTGGAGATCCACACCTGGGGCCGCACGAGCGGAGGGCCGGGCAGCGGCCTCTACAAATCCACGGACGGAGGCATCACCTGGAAGCATCTTACGGGGCATGGCCTGCCCAATCCACCGGTGGGGAAGATCGGGATTGCGGTGGCCAAGCGCACCAGCCGGGTGTACGCGCTGATCGAGACGGGCGACGGCGTTCCGATGGACGGCAAAGCCACCGGGCGGGGGCAACTGTGGCGCTCGGACAACGCGGGCGACAACTGGGAACTGGTGAGCTACGACCGGCAGCTTCAGGGGCGGGCGGCTTATTACACCCGCTGCGCGGTTTCGCCGGACAACGACAACGAGATCTTCTTCCTCTCGTCGTCTTTTTCGCGCTCGCTGGACGGCGGACGGACGCTCACCCCGATGGGCACTCCGGGCGGCGACAACCACGATATGTGGATCGATCCGACCAACGGCGACAGGATCGCGGTGGCCAACGACAGCGGCGTGAGCATCACGGTGAATCGGGGCCGCACCTGGGCGCGGATTCAGCTTCCGATCGCCCAGTTGTATCACGTGACGGTGGATAACCAGGCGCCCTACTTTGTGTACGGGAACAAGCA
>JASHSS010000273.1 GCA_030038565.1 Bryobacteraceae bacterium | reverse complement strand
AGCAGATTCACCAGGCCGTCCTCACCACATTCCAACTCTCGCCCAAAACCTACGGGTTGAATCAGCTCCGCTATGATCTACGCAAACTGAAGGGCCACGGCCTACTGGAACGTGATGGCTCCCGCTATGCTTACCAACTCACCACCAAGGGCGTGCAGGTCGCACTTCTATTCCTGTTCTTCCACAAGCGCCTCTGTGGACCGCTGGCCAACAGCCGTTTCCACCACCAACCCAACCCAGCGCACCGCCCCAACAGCAAACTCGAAGCCGCTTACCACAAGGCCGACGCGGCTATCCAGAACATCATCGATCTGCTAGCTGCCGCGTAATCTGATCAGGTCAAATGTTGAAGTATTCTTGTTTACGATCTTCGATCTAAGAATCTAACTGTGGGCCCACTTCGGCAAGTGAGAGCCGCGGGTTGCGGGGCAACTGCTTCCCGCGGTCGATCTTCCAATTCATGAACCAGGCATAGGACGATTGTTTGGTCTTCAACTGAAATCGCCGCGCAAACTCCGACGCGCTCATGCCGAGGGTGGCCGCCCAATTGGACAAGTCCAATCTTTGATCCAACCTCGAGTCGGCGTAATCGACACAGCGCCGAAGTTCGGAATTCGTCAATCCCGATTCCTCCCGGACGATGGGTGACTTGCGTTCACCGAGAAGAAATGCGAGCAGCGAGTACGTAATTCCCTCTATGAAGAACTCACGCTGCGTGGAGCCGAGCTCCGGATTTGAGATCAGCGCGCGGGTAAGTCGCTCCACCTCGTAATGTGGTTCCACAACGGATCCACGAAGCCTGTGCGGCCGTACCGGTGCCGGTAGCCGGTCCTTTCGAAGAGGCTTCGCAGATGGCGGCCGCGAATGAGAAGCCCAGCGTGCTCGCCGTGGTTCGCCCCGTTGGCGCCCACGCCGGCCGGAGCGGCGGGTTCGCCCGAGCCGGTGATCGCCGCCAGGCGGACGCGTTCATCCCCCGCCGCGCGTTCGGCGACTCCCGCCGTGCCCGCGGCGGCGCGCGCGAAATGCTCCGACCGGTAACTCCTGTGTTCCCCTCGCGCGCGCAGGACGGTAGACATTGCTCACTATCCTGGCCCTGCACGTAACACGCCGCACACCACCCGGCCGGCGCCTCCCCAGAAAGGCCGGACATCAGACTTGGGCGCACCGGCCCCAGCGTCCTCGGTATCGCGAATTCGCCCGCCACGTCTGCATTCTGGTCGGTTTCAACTGTACGCTATGCGGCGGTCGCTGCGCCACCGCAGAGACAGGTGTGAAAGAATCAGGAAGAAATTATGCGCTCACTCGCCTATAAAGCCAAGAGATGCCGCTGTTCTGTTTCGGCTTTTTGCTGTCTGCTTGGGCTGTGGTTCGGCTGGTCTGAGATTCCCGCCGCGGCGGCGAGTTTCGATTGTCAAAAAGCCTCGACAGAACAGGAGAAAGCGATCTGCACGAACGCCAAGCTATCGAAGCTCGATGAGGAACTGGTCGCGGCCTACGATAAGGTGCGGACGGCGCTGTCGCCCGCCGGCGCCGCGGAGGTGAGGGAGGATCAGCGGCAGTGGCTCACGTGGCTGCGCCAGGTCTGCCGCAACTGGGGTGACCGAGCCCCGGACATTGCCGACTGCCTGACGGACGAATACGAGAAGCGACTCACTACGTTGACCGCCGGAAACACGCGTTTGGGTGGGATGGTGTTTTTCCCGCGGTTGAAAGTGACGACCAGGCCCAACACAAGGAAGTCGAACCCCTACTCCCCAAACAGCGATCCGCCTTTTGGGAGGGGATGGTTCGGTTGGCCGGAAATCGACCGGCCGACAGCACAGCAGGCGGCGTGGAATTCGGCTGTACGCGAGCGGGTGCTCAAGGCTCCAGGCGTTAACCCTGCAAATGTGGCCGATGAAAACATCGCCACTGACTACCAACTAAATGCGGCGAACGAGATCCTCATCTCCGTGGATGTGGACAGCGTCGAATGGGACTATGGCAATCTACAACCCGCTCTGTTTTGGGACACCTTCCAGTGGTGGGTAAAACTTGGGAGAGAGTTAACTGCAGAGGACATATTTGTCCCCGGTAGCGGCTGGGAGAAGTTTCTGGAGCAGCGGTGCTACGAGCAGCTGAGAAGAGGAGAGCATGCGGAGGATCTGTACGACAAGGAAACGGTGCGGCAAGGGGTAAGAGAGTCTGGGGAATCGGAGGGTTGGAGACTGGATGCGCAGAAATTCGCGCGGCTGTTTGACCGGGGTCGGGTAGGGTCGATAGGTTTTACCGTCGAGTTGGACTGGAAAGAATTAAGTCCTTATCTCGCGAAAGGTTTCAATCCTGCGACCCTGCCGCTTCCGGCGGCTACCCCGGAGGTAAGATGATCCCAGTTAGCCGGAGGCGACCAGGAGGATCGAAACGATTGGGGAGGAAGTTGGTAACTGCGCTGTGGCGGGGTGGCCGGTGTGGAGGGGAGGAGGTTTGTTTTTCTTTCGCCACTCGCATATACGGGTAGATGTGCGAGAGAATTGCCCTGGGAGTTCTTTGGGACACGGGTGTGTCGCGGCGGCACGGGGAGGCTCGGTGCATCCGCTGAATTTCCTTGCCGGGGGATCTGGTCCGCGGCATGCGGTCAGCGGGGGGATGCCGCTTCGTTATGGGGTTCTCAGCTTCCTTATTCTTACCTGCAGCGCTCAGACAGTGTCGGTGGGCTTTGCCGGCGGCGGCGCGGTGACCGACGCGTTTGAAACCGTCAATGCCGGCGTGCCGGAGACCTTCACATCCTATTCCCAGGCGAGAGATTACGTGGTGGGGTTGACGCTGGAGTACCGGCTGGGCCGAAGCTTCTCGGTGGAGGGCGACGCGTTGTACAGGGAACTGCACCTGACGGTTGCGTTCGTAGAGCCGAACGGGGTTCTGTACGCCGTGTCGCCCTCGCCGGTGGTCACCTATGAGCTGCCGCTGATGGCGAAGTATCGGTTTCACTGGTCTAAGGTGGATCCCTTCGTCGAAGCGGGGCCGGCCTTCCGGCCTACTACAAACCTGAACGCCAACCCTTCACACTACGGGGTGACGGCGGGTATTGGCGTGGCGGCGCGGTGGAGACAATTCGAGATCACGCCGATGGTGCGATACATGCGGTGGGTGCACGACCGGCCGCTGGGGAACTCGGCGGAGTCGGGATCGGACCAGGTGGAAATGCTGGTCGGCGTGAGCGGGCATCCGAGTTCTGCGTGGCACCCGCTGAGCCGGCGGGTGGAGTTGGGCATGGTTGGAGGCACGACCATATTTCACGATGTGCCGGCGAGTACCACCGCGGTCCTGATTTCCCAGGTGCCGACGGGCAGCGGGGGGCAGGAGCCCGGAACGATGTATGTGACCGGCGGCGACCCGTTCCTGCTCGGCCCGGCGCTGGAGGTCCCCTTCCTGAAACACTTCTCCCTGGAGCTGGATGGCTTACACCACTCCATTGAGGTCTCGCGGCGCACGGTGCTGAGCAACGGGGAGGTAACCGACTCGTTTTCGGGCGCAGAGGCGCTGACGTGGGAATTTCCGGTATGGGGGAAATACAGGTTGGGGGCCGGACGAGTTACGCCCTTCGTGGAAGCGGGACCATCGTTCCGGCTGCTCACGGAGAACTCCTCGGTGTTCGGCACCGGCGGAGGAGCCGGACTGGAGGTGCGGTGGAGGAGCCTGAAGATCGCGCCGGCGCTTCGATTCACGCACTGGGGGCCGCAGGGGTATCACATCCCAGCGACGAAGGTGATCGTGAACCAGGTGGAGTTTGTGACTGGTTTTCTGTTGTGAATGAGGCTGGCCGCGCTGCGGGGTAGGACCCTTCCCCTTGCGCGATTTTCAAAAATCGAGCGGCGGCCCGTCGCGCGCCACGGCGGCCACGCGCCATCTGGATGGTCTGATGGCAAGAGACGATTCCTAGGGACAATGCGTCCGATCCGCGCTGGCGGCCCGTTCGGGCGGTGGGCGATGCTGACCGGGGTCGGCGGCGGCCTGGAGGACGCCGTCGCGCCTCCGGAACCATTCGCGCCGGCGGCCGGCGGTGATCGCGCCCACGCTCCTGGAGCCGCACGGCCATCCCGGGCGCGCAGGCCGTGCGCGGCGGCCGATCCAAGGCGGCCCGTGCGATGCGCGTGGTGCGCGGCTGGCGGCGCGATTTGCCCGAGCCGGTATCCGCCGCGAGGCGGGTCGATTGTCCCGCCCGCTTTCGGCGAATCGCCATGCAGCCGGCGACCCTCCCGCCGTGCCCGCGGCCGCTTGGCCTGTCACGACATTTCCTCGGACCTACACCGGTGATCGCCGCGCCCGGCCGGCCCTTACGTTCGCAGCGTGCTCGGTGGTTCGCCCAGTTGGCGCCCACGCCTGCCGGACCGCGCGGCCAGGCGGCGGGTTCGCCCGAGCCGTGGGTCGCTGCCGGGCGAATTTATTGTTCCGTCCGCTTTCGACGAACCACCGCGCATCGGCGACCCCAACGACGTGCCCGCGGCCGACGCCGCGTTTTCGGTGTGCTCGCCGCCGCCGAAGGTCGCCGCCGGGCAGATGCCACGTACGCGGCTGTTCCTCGACGTGCTCGAAAAGAAGGCCCGCCGCGCTGGCGCCCACCCCGGCCGGGCCGCGCGGCCGGCGGGTTCGCCCGAGCCGTTGACCGCCGACGCCACGAGCGCC
>JASHSS010000272.1 GCA_030038565.1 Bryobacteraceae bacterium | reverse complement strand
TCAACCATAAGATCACGGCCCGGCAACTCGCCTGCACCGGCGTGAAGAGCACGGACGCCACCGCCGTCCCCGTGAACGCCGACCCGTCGCCCTTCCTGGCGCCCACCCTCGACGCTCCCATCGTGGGAAACAACACGGTCACGGCGAATGGGCTGTACATCGGCTCGCTGTTTCAGGCGGTCCAGGGCGCACCCATCGGATCGGGACTCGCCAACTCGCCCTCCAACTGGTTTGAAACGGCCGTTATCAAGTCCTCGCCCAACGTGACCGGGCAGCAGGACCTTTGTTCCAAGAGTCCCTCCTCGACGCCCGTCACCCCCACTACCAGTATCCCCGCGCCCACCCTGGTCGGACCCATCTGCCCCGGTCAGCCCGGCGCGATCGTGCGCGATACCACCATCAACGGCTTTCTGGTTCTGCTGAAGAACAGCTCTGTGGCCGGCTATGGCGGGGCAGCCGCCGGCGACGTTCCGCTGGATCTGGCGCCGCCCGCGGCCTTCGCGCAGGGCGACACCATCCAGGTGGTCGAGTATATCGGATCGAGTGTCGTTTATTCCAATAAAATAACGGTCGGCTGCACCAACACCATCACTTATCACAACGATCCGCAGAGGACCGGCTGGAATTCGTCGGAGAACACTCTCACGCCGGCCAACGTCACCCCATCCACCTTCGGGTTCATCACCAGCACCAGCCTCGATGACGAGGTGGATACGCAGCCGCTGGTGGTCACCAATCAGAACATCAGCGGACAGGGCGTACACACGGTGGTCTATGTGGCCACCGAAAACAACACGGTCTACGCTCTCGATTCCTGGTCCGGCGCCGTGCTCAACCAGCGCAATTTGGGATCGCCGGTGCCGTCGCCGCTGGGTTGCAACAATAACGGTCCCAATGTCGGCATCAACGGCACGCCGGCCATCGACCTGACCTCGCACACCATGTACGTGGTGACGTATACGCTGGTGTCCGGCACACCCACGTATCAATTGCACGCGCTCGATTTGAGCACGTTGAACGACAAATCCGGGTCGCCGGTCACGGTCAAGGCCAGCCACGGGTCTTTCAGTTTCAACGCTTCGGTCCAACGCCAGCGCGCCGCATTGCTGCTCTCCAACGGCAACGTATACGCCGCCTTTGGCAGCTTCTGCGACTTCAGCCCGGATAAATCGCGCGGCTGGGTGCTGGGCTGGAATGCAGGCACGCTCGCGCCCCTGGCCGCCAACGAGCTCACCAATCAACTGGCCACATCGCCCGGGAGCTTTTTCCTGTCTTCGGTCTGGATGTCGGGATACGGCGTCGCGGCGGACTCGTCGGGCAACTTGTTTTTCACCACCGGCAACTCCGATCCCAATTCCAATACCTATACCGGAACCACCAACATCCAGGAGAGCGCCGTCAAAATGAAAGCCGATCTTTCCAGCGTAACGGACCTCTTCACCCCCAACACCGTCTTTACGCTCGACCAGGGCGATACGGATTACGGATCGGGTGGGATCCTGGTGCTGCCCGATCAACCGGGCCCCGTGCCGCATCTGGCGGTGGCCGCCGGCAAGAAGGGCGACAATTTCATCCTGAACCGCGACCATATGGGCGGCTTCCATACTCCCAACGTTCCCAAGAGCGTGGTGGTGGATGGCTGCTGGTGCGGACCCTCGTACTTCAAAGGCTCGGATGGCGTGGGGCGCGTAGTATCGAGCGGAGGCCTCACCACCAGAACGTGGAAGGTGAATACTTCGGCCAGCACGGCGCTGGCGCTGGAAGCCGCCGCTTCCGCGTTCCCCTCGGGACCTTGCGACCCCGGATTCTTCACCACGGTCTCTTCCAATGGAACCACTGCCAACACGCAGATTATCTGGGCCGTTGCGCGCCCGGCCGGGTCGGATACTCACGTAACGCTATTCGCCTTTAACGGAACCGCGTCCGGCTCGACGCTCACGAAGTTGTGGTCCGGACAGGCCGGGAACTGGCCCAACGCCTCCAACAGCAATCCGAACATCGTTCCCACGGTGGCCAATGGCAGGGTCTACGTGGCCAGTGCCCAGCAAATCGAGATCTTCGGACCGGTGTCCAATCCGAAGGGGCGGCAATCGCCGGGCCGGATTACGCCGATGACCCAGGCGGTCACGCCCGCGCCCAAGCTGGCCAACATTACCGGTGCACTCTATTGGGGAGTGATCAAGAGCGTGAATGGCTCTCAAGCCGTGATCACGCTCCGCACGGGCAAGACCCTGAATATCGACCTGAGTGCGGCGATGAAAGCGGGCACGATGGTCAATCCGCTGGTCGGCCTGAACGTCGCCGCCAATGGGACGCTGGCCGCGAACGGCACCTTGCAGGTTCGCACGTTGACGCGCGCCAAAGGACCCGTAAGCTGGCCTGCGGATCGCGTGAAATAAGAAACGGCACGAGCCGCTCCTGGCGACCCACGGAACGCGGCGCGAGACAGCGTGGTGGGCCGCGGGAGGATTGCCGCCGCATGGGCGGTGCTCGAAGGTGGTCAGGGAAAACGGCCGCGCCTGAAAGCTGCAAAACGGGCTCCGGGCAGCTTCGCAGATTATTCCCAGGGCGCGAGTCAGGGCTGGTGGGAAGGCCCGTAGAGCACGCGGCCGGGACGCTCGGCGGTGACCGCGCCATCGCGCAAGGCGAATTTCCCGTTGACGATCACGTCGCGGAATCCCACCGAATACTGATGCGGCCTGTCGTACTGCGCGCGGTCGGCCACGGTGGCGGCATCGAAGAGCACGACGTCGGCCTTCATGCCGGGACGCAGCAGGCCGCGGTCCCAGATCTTCAGCCGCTGGGCGGGGTAGCCGGACATTTTGCGGATGGCGTCTTCGAGCGTGAGCACGTGCTGCTCGCGCACGTACACCCCCAGCACGCGGGCGAAGGTGCCGTAGCTGCGGGGATGCGGCGAGGCCTGTCCGAAGACGGGAATCTCGCCGTCCGAGGCGATCATGGTGTAGGGAGAGCGCATGATCCGCACCACGTCCTGCTCGCTAATGGCGTGATAGATGGCCGAGCAGCCGCCCTTGCTTTGCAGCTCAATGGCGGTTTCGGCGGCGTTTTCCAAGGTCGGCTCCACGCCCCGCGCGCGGGTGATTTCGGCCACGTTCTTCCCGGCCAGCGACCGGTCGAAAGAACAATTCGCGATCTGGATGTTTTTGGGATCGCCGGCGCCGCGGTCCACCTTGATGTTCTGAACGATGACGGCCTTGATGCGCGCGCGCTGGTCCGGCGCCGAGAGCCGCTCCATCAGCGATTTCTGCCCGCCCTCCAGGGCCCATTGCGGAAATAGCGCCGAGATGCCGGTGCTGGAGGCGGTGTAGGGATACTGGTCGATGGTGACATCCACGCCTCGCGCGCGGGCCTCTTCCACCAGTTTGAGCGATTCGACGCTCTGGCCCCAACTGGCCTGGCCGATCATTTTGTGGTGCGTGATCTGGGTGGGCAGCCCGCCCTCTTCGCCGATGCGGATGGTCTCGCGCACGCTATCGAGTACGTGGGCGGCTTCGTCGCGCATGTGCGAAATGTGAATGCCTCCCATGCGGCCCACCACCTTGGCAAGCTCGATGACTTCCTCGGTGGGGGTGAAATTGCCCGGCACGTAGAACAGGCCGGTGGAGAGGCCGAAAGCGCCATCACGCATGGCCTGGGCCGCGAGGGTTTTCATTTTCTCGATTTCTTCCGGCGTAGCTTTGCGATTGGCGAGGCCGATGACTGCCTGGCGGATGCTGCCCTGCCCCACCATGGTGGCGAAATTAATGGAAATGGGGGTCTTGGCGATGCGATCGAGAAACGGCGCGATAGGCAGCGGCGAACTGCCATCCGGCCCTTCGATGATGGTGGTGACACCCTCGCGCAGATAATTCTCGGCGGTGGGAACCTGGAAGATGGCGCGCCGCCCGTGCGAGTGGATATCGATGAACCCGGGCGCCGCCACCAGGCCATGCGCGTCGATGCGCGTGGCCGCCGCGGCTCCGGGCAGGTTCCCCACGGCGGCGATGGTGTCGCCTCGAATGCCGATATCGGCGTAGTACCAGGCGTTGCCGGAGCCATCGATGACCCTGGCTCCGGTGATGAGCAGATCGAAGGAGGGCGCCTGGGCGAACAGGCCGCCGGCCAGCAGGGGAAGCAGGGACAAAGCCGCGCGCATGGCGGCTATTGTACCCGAAACCGGCGGCTCTCTCAGTACGGCATCCCGGGCAGCGGCGGCAGCACCGGGGTGACCTTGCCCCAGCCCTGCTCCTGCGCGGTCTTCATGTCCTTCACCAACTGATCGGGCAGGTTGGCCTTCAGCTTGGGACGTCCGCTCTGATTGGCCAAATCCCAGCCCACCGCGGCCACGGTCTTCGAAATCTGCTGGATCTCGTGGTAATCGATCTTCTCCGGCGTATCGGTGGGCCGGTGATAATCCACGTGCAGGCCCACGGTGAAGAAGGCGATGGGAACGCCGATTTTGGCGAAGTTGTAGTGGTCGCTGCGGTAGAAGATGCGCTGCCCGCGCGGTTGCGGCCCCAGATTATCGTGGGTGGCGTCGGGCGCGGTGGTGTCGTAGAAGTCGTTGATCTTCAGCTTCTGGTAGCTGTTGTTGACGGTCTCGATGGTCTTGCCCAGGTCGTCGCTGCTCACGCGCGGACCGATCAGCAGCATCTCGCCGGGATTCACCAGCACGTGAGTGGCGTTGTTATCGACGGAGTTGGGGTTCTTGGTGCGGCCGATCATATCCATATTCAGGTCGGCCACGATTTTGGCGGGATCCACCGGCGGGAATTCGGCGAAATACTGCGATCCCCAGAGGCCCTTCTCTTCGCCGCCGTTCCACAGGAAAATGATGGTGCGTTTGGGCCGCATCCCCTTGGCCACCCCTTCCTGGTAGGCCCGGGCGATGGCCAGCAGGCCGGTGGATCCGGAGCCGTCGTCATCCGCGCCGTTGTTCACGTTGTGGCCGTCGGGAAGCGGGGCGCTCAGCCCGATGTGATCCAGGTGCGCGCTCATCACTACGTACTCGTCCTTCAACGCCGGGTCGCTGCCCTCGACGATTCCGACCACGTTCTCGCCGTGGCCCGGGGTGCTGTGCACAGCCACCTTCAGGGCGAGTTTTTTACGCGCGTTCAACTCGAAGGAATCCAGCTTGGAATTGTTAGTGGCGGCCTCGAACACCTGCGCGCCGCCCGATTTCTCGCCCTGGAACAGGGCATTGGTCAGCTCGATACCAGCGGTCACCGCCGGCACGCTGGGGCAGGCGCCCGCGTTCTGGAACTTGACCACCTGGTAGGGAGGTCCGTTGAGGTTGGCGCCGCCGCGTCCGCCGCGGCCCCCGTTGGGATTACCCATGGCGGCCGCCTGCTGGAAGTTGGCAATCGTGACCACCGCCACGGCCCCGTTTTTGGCGGCGGCCTCTTCGGGCGTCAGGTAATCCTTGCAATTCTCGCCCAGCGGGTTGGGGGCGTCGGGATTGCCCCGGCCGCCGGCCGCCTCCTGGGCGTTGGCCTCCGCGCCGGCCGCGCCCGCACCTCCCGCGCCGGTTTCGGCGGCGTTGGCTCCGCGCCC
>JASHSS010000271.1 GCA_030038565.1 Bryobacteraceae bacterium | reverse complement strand
TCGCCGGTGTTGCCCCGGCATCCCCGCCTGACGGAGTCTTCCTGGCGCCCGGCTGGATCGATCTTCAGGTGAACGGATTTGCCGGCGTCGATTACAACCATCCCCAGGCGCCTCTCGAGGAGATCGCGCGCTCCATCCGCGCGCTGCATTCGACGGGCGTGGTCCGCTTCTATCCCACGGTGATCACCGGCGCCCCCGGCGATATGCTGGGGTCGCTCGCCAACCTGGCGCGCGCCGCCGATACGTTGGCGGAAGGCCGGGCCATGGCCGGCTTTCACGTGGAAGGCCCCCACATCAGCCCCGAGGACGGACCGCGCGGCGCGCATCCCCGCCGCTGGGTGCGCCCGCCGGATTTCGACGAATTCCGCCGGTGGCAGGACGCCACCTGCAATCGCGTTCGCATCGTCACGCTTGCCCCCGAATGGCCCTCGGCGCCGCGCTACATCGAGCGCCTCACGGCCGAGGGGGTGGTGGCGTCGATCGGCCACACTCAGGCCACCGGCGCCCAGATAGCCGCCGCGGTTTCAGCCGGGGCCACGCTCTCCACACACCTCGGCAACGGGGCGCACGCGGTCCTGCGCCGCCATCCCAATTACATCTGGGATCAACTGGCCGAAGATCGCCTGATGGCCGATTTCATCGTGGACGGCATCCACCTGGACGCCAGTTTTCTGAAGGTCGCCCTGCGCGCCAAGGGCGTGGAGCGCTCGGTCTTGATCACGGACGCTACCCCGGCCGCCGGCGCCGCTCCGGGCCGCTACCGCCTTGGGGAGCAGGAGGTGGAACTCACCGCCGACGGCCGCGTGGTGCTCGCCGGCCAGGACCGCCTGGCGGGGAGCGCTTTGCGCATGGACCACGGCATCGCCAACTTGATCCGCCTGGCGGGACTCTCCCTGGCCCAAGCCGTGCACGCGGCCACCGTGAACCCCGCCCGCGCCGGAGCGGTTCCGGGCGCCTGCACCAGCCTGGCTCCCGGCGCTCCCGCCGATCTGGTACAGTTCCGCTTCCGTCCCGCGCCTGCCTGCCTGGAAATAATTTCCACCTGGTCCGGAGGCCAGCAAGTTTTCCCGTAAGTTATTTACCTGAATAGGGCTTCCGCCGCCCACTGAAGGGCCGCCGCCCCGGCCATTCCGCCCAGTGCCGACACCACCGCCGGCCCCGGCCCCCGGCTCCGCCATTGCTCATCCACGGCGTGCCATCCCAGGTAAACCAGCCAACCGGCCGCCAGGCACAAGGGGTAGGTGATCCAGCGGGTTCCCAGGGAGGGCGCCAGCGCCAGTCCGGCCGCTCCGCCCACCAGGGTGGCGCCCTCCGCCAGCAGGCACCAACCCATGGCGGCCGCGCGGGAAGCTACGGAGGCCCGCAGGACGCCTCCCAGGGCGATGCCTTCGGGCGCCTTGTGCAGCGCCACGGCCAGCGGCACCGCAATCCGCAGCCCTAAAGAAAGTGAGACCTGCGCGGTGGCCACGCTCCATCCGTCGAGGAAGCTGTGCGCCGCCGCGGCGGCAATCAGCGGAACCGCAAAACCGTGCAACTCCGCCTGGCAGCCGGCGTGGTCGTGATTGTGCGCGCAGGTAGGGCAAACGGGGTACACATATCGGTCGATGAGCAGAAGCAGTCCGCAGCCGACGCCCGCCAGGGCCAGCACGACGGCCCACCCCAACTCCGCGGCTAACTCGGGGGCCAGGCCGAACAGGGCCACCCCCAGAAGGACGCCCGCGCTGAAGGACACCACCGGGCGCGCGCGGTGCCGCATCCCGGTCAGCCACACCCCCAAGCCGGCGCCGGCCCAGCCCACCAGAGTGGCCAATACCGGAACTGCAACAGCGGCCCAGGAGAGCCTGTCGGGAGGCAAGTTCCTACTCTAGCAGGCTCGGCTCGGTAGACACACTAACGGTCCGGGTTCGCCCCAGTACCCCGAATCGTCCGCGGGGGCACTGTAGTCAAACGACCGTGTCGCTGCGGCATTTGTCCACAGCGAAACGCACTTCCTCGGAAGCCTCCAGAACCCGAAGTACGGCATCCAGCGAGGCGTCCAGACGGTCAGTGTCGGTCTCCATCGTGGGAGCCTCCCTGCGGACCACCTGTGCCACTTTCCCGACTTCGTCCAGGTAGAGGTTCAAAGCGATTCGAACCCGCGGCTCCAGACCCGGTTCCAGCAGTTCCAGCCAGTCCGCACAGGCCTCCAACAGTCTCACATGGCCCACCGCTTCTAACTGGCGCCCTGGAGGCTGGCTTGCGGCCAGGCTGTCCCGGACAAATCCATACACCGCCACCGCATGACGATGATGCTCGACCAGGGTCTCGGCCAACCTGGTATGTGTCCCGGCCAGACCTTCTCCGTCTTTGATCGTTTCGTGCACCGGGATGTCCCGTGCACCTCAACTTCCATTTCCAGATCCTCTAGTACCTGTTTCGCGCCCGTGCGGAAGGTCACCGCTGTGCCAACATGGTGGGGATGCGTTTTACAATCCTGCTCCTGTTTGGCTGCCTGGCAGCGGCGCAAACCTGGACCCTCCAAACCAGCGGGGTAACCGTGTCCCTGCGGGGCGTGGGCGCGGTCAGCCGCAGGGTGGCCTGGGCCAGCGGCGCCGGCGGGACCTGGCTGCGCACGGAGGATGGCGGCGGCGCCTGGGTTACGGGCCGGGTTTCCGGCGCTGAAACTCTGGATTTCCGCGCTCTCCACGCCGTGGACGCCCGCAATGCCTACCTGATGAGCATCGGCCCCGGCCCGCAGTCGCGAATCTACCGCACCTCGGACGCAGGCCTTCACTGGACCCTCCTCTTCACCAATCCGGATCCCCAGGGCTTCTTCGACGCCGTCGCCTTTTGGGACGCCCGGCACGGGATCATCGTGGGCGATCCGGTAGACGGCCATATGACAGTCTTCACCACCAGCGATGGCGGCCGGCACTGGACACATCAAACCACGCCGGCGGCCCTGCCCGGAGAAGGCGCTTTCGCCGCCAGCGGCACCTGCCTGGTGGTGCGCAACCACGGATCGAACGCGCGCGAGGCCTGGTTCGGCACGGGAGGCAAAGGAGCCGCGCGCGTGTTCCATTCCACCGATGGCGGCCTTACCTGGAGCGTCGCCGCCACGCCCATCCGGGACGACGCCCCGAGCGCCGGGATCTTCTCCCTGGCCTTCTCCGATGCGCGCCACGGCATGGCCGCGGGCGGCGACTACAACCAGCCCGAAGCGGCTCTCCACAACCTGGCCATCACCCCAGATGGCGGGCGCACCTGGTCCGAGCCGACGGGCGTCCCCCCGGCCGGCTTTCGTTCCGCGGTGCTCTACCTGCGGGATGCGCGACTGTGGATCGCGACCGGCACTTCCGGCTCCGATATCTCCTCCGACGGCGGCCGCTCCTGGCGCACCTTCGACCGCGGCGCCTTCAATGCCATGGCTTTCGCCGCGCGAGACGCCGGATGGGCGGTCGGCCCCAAGGGCCGGATCGCCGCCATCCGCTGGCCGGCATCTGAGAGAAGCCATCCTGCGGCCCGCGGAAGCGGCTACCGCCCGTGGTAGGCCAACGCCGGCCCCGTCGCAGTCGCGGGACCGCCTTGGCGCGGCGGGCCGTACCGCCGGTCGCCGGTTTAGCCCGCCCCTTGGTTGCGAAGACCGCGCGTTTCCCGGATAATAGTTCCAAATTTGCTGAGTACGGCAATCGAGAAGTGCGCCCCATTTCCGGGGCGCCGGAGAGGGCAAAAGGAATCGGCTGCGGGGCCCAGAGGGCACACTGCAAAGTGGAGCGCCAAGACAGGTGGCGAATCGCCCGCCCCACCCTTGGTGTGCTTAGCCCTATTTGGTCATGGCAATGGCCGCGCGAATGGCTTCGACTGAGGCACTCTGGCGCGGTAGGCTGAAAGAACAATTCAGGAGTTTTCCGATGAAAGCCAGGTACCCGAATTTGTCCAGTCCCATTTTGGCCCGCGTGTGCCTGCTGGCGCTCGCGCCTTGCGCCACGGGTCTGTTCGCGCAGGATGCGTCGAAGAGCGGCGGCGCCGGAGGTGCGCCCTCCGGGGTACCGTCGGGCGCGCCGCAGGGATTCGTGGCGGACTACTCCCAGGCGCCGCCCATCTTCCCGGGCTTCTGGCAGCCCTATAAGCAACTGCGGGTTCCCCTGCCGGTCCTCGAAAACTCTCCCCGCCTGGGCAGCCTGATTCATGACGGCAAGCTGGAGTTGTCCCTGGCCGACGCCATGGCCCTGACCCTCGAAAACAATCTGGACATCGTGATTGGGCGTTACGTGGTCCCCTTTTCCCAGACCGACACCCTGCGCACCAAGTCCGGACAGGCCGCCCGCGGATTCACCGGCGCTCTGTTTCCGAGTGAACTCAACTCCGGCGCGATCGGCGCGGGTGTTACTAACTCCGGAAGCACCGGCGGCACCGGCAACGCGGGCGGCATCACCGGCGGAGGCGGCGCCGTTTCCATCGGGCCCGCGGGCGCCTTCGACCCCTCGGTGAGCTTCGGGTTTAGCTTCGACCGCGTCACCAGTCCGCTCAATTCCGTGGTGGTCTCCGGCATTCCCACCACCACCAGCGACGCTACTTCTCTCTCTTTCAGCTACGCGCAGATGTTTACCGATGGCGCCAGTTACTCGGTCTCCCTCAGCGCCCTGCGCCAGAGCACCACCCAGGAAAACACGCTCTTCAATCCGGATGTCACCTCCCGTCTTTCCATCGGTTTCAATCAGCCCTTGCTGGCGGGCTTCGGAAAACTGGCCAACGAGCGTTTCATGCTGGTGGCGCGCAACAACGTCGGCACTGCGCAGGAGGTCTTCCGCCTGCAAGTCATCACCAGCGTCACCCAGTTGGAAAACGCCTATTGGGACTTCGCCGCGTTTCAGGAGAACGTGCGCGTGGCGCAGCAATCCCTCGCCGCCGCCCAGGAACTGCTCAACGAAACCCGCAAGCAGGAGCAAATCGGCACCATGTCCCGCCTGGACCTGGTAACCGCCGAATCCCAGGTGGCCTCCAGCCAGCGCGATTTGATCGTGGCTCAGACCAACCTGCAACAGCAGGCCACCACCCTCAAGCAGTTGATCAGCAAAACGGGTGACCCGGCGCTCGACCGCGCCACCATCGTGGTGACCGATGCATTGCCCGAGCCGCGCGAATCGGACCTGCCGGATTTATCCGAAGCCCTGGACACCGCCCGGAAGAACCGCTCGGAACTGCGCGAAGCGGCCAACAACCTGGCCAACCAGCAGATTGCCATTCAATACGCGCGCAATAACCAATTGCCCAGCCTCGCTGTCTTCGGCCTCTATGCCAGCTCGGGTTTGCAAGGCAACAACGTACTGACCACCGGCGGGGCGGCCGGTTCGTTGGCCGAGTCCTTCGGCGCTGCTTATCCCGAGACCGCTTACGGCGTGAGTCTCAGCGCCCCCATTCGCAACCGCTCCGCGCAGGCCGATAGCATCCGGTCGCAACTGGAGCGCAACCAGATGATGATCCAGACGCAAAGCACCCGCAACCAGATCGAGTTGCAAGTGCGGCAGGCGCGCATCGGAATCATCCAGGGCAAGTCCCAGGTGGCGGCGGCCCACGAAGCCACCCGCCTGGCCCAACTGACCCTCGATGCCGAGCGCAAGAAACTGGACAGCGGCCTTTCGACTTCCTACAACGTGGTGCTGCGGGAGCGCGACCTGGTGACCGCACAATACGCCGAAGTGCAGGCCCTGGACGCCTATGCCAAGGCGCTGGTGGCCATCGGACAGGCGACCGGCGACCTGCTGGAGCGCAATGGCATTCAGGTGGGCGATGCCCTGACCGGAACAGTGTCAACCCCGCCGGTCCCGTACCGTTCGGATGCCACCCCACCACATCCTGCGCCCACAAAAAGCGTGGCCGCCGGAGCAGGTTCGGCAAAATGAGCCGGCCCATCCAAAGCTTTTGTTTTCGGGGATGCCGCGCGGAGGCCGCCCCGCAACCACCGGCCGGGACCTCTCCCTCGGTCTCCTCCGTGGGCGCCCCCCGCGCCGGGAACGCCGCCTGCCCAAGTCCCGAAAGCTGCTGTTCCCCTGAACGACGAGATCCCTCGGCGTGGAGGCACCGTAGCGAACGTAGCGCCCGCGCCTTCCGGCGTTGGGTCATCGCCGCCGCCCTGCTGGCCGCCTGCCTGGCCGGTCCCGCGTCCGCTCAAACGGACACCGATTACAGCGACGGGGCCAGACTGTTCCCGCACATCTTCAATCCCTATACGCCGCTGTCCGTCCCTCCGCCGAACCTTTCCAACGCCGCCAACGCGCCCCTGGAGGTCCGCGACGGCAAACTACGTCTCTCCATGGACCAGTTGGTGAAACTGGTGATCGAGAACAACCTCACCGTGGCCGCCGCGCGCTACTACCCCTCGATGGCGCAGACCGATCTACTGCGGGCGCGCTCCGGCAGTTCGCCGCGCGGCGTGGATGTCAGCGTAATTCCGGGCGGCGTCTTCGCCGGCGCCGAAGGCGGCAGCATCCTGGGCACCGCGGGCGGCAGCGGCGGCGGATCGTCCAATCCCGGAGGCATCACCGGATCGGCCGGTGCGGTGAGCATCCGGCCTTCCGGGGTGTTCGATCCATCCCTCCGTTTCGCTTTCAGCGTGGACCATACTGCCAGCCCTCTCAATACCGAGGTGGTGGCCGGAGTGCCAGCCGTCACCACCGGCACGGGAGCGTTTTCCGTGAACTACGTGCAGGCGTTTTCCACCGGCACCAGTTTCACCGTCCAGTATGCCGTCGACCGGCAGGGGTCCACGCAGCGGCACCTGCTCTTCAATCCCGATTTCACGCCCGGTTTTACCGCCACGATCAGCCAGCAATGCCTCAACGGATTCGGTTTCGCGGTCAACCGCGCATTGATCTACGTAGCTCAGAATGAGCGCAAGATCGAGCGCGAATCCTTCCGCCAGCTGGCCATGGCCGCGCTGGTGGGCGCCCAAAACGCCTACTGGGACCTGGTGGCCGACCAGGGCGCCGTGCGTTCGGCGGAGGAGGCCCTCGCGGTTGCCGAGCAGTTGGAACGGGAAAGCCGCAAACAACTCGAGATCGGCACCATGGCGCCCCTGGACGTCGCCAGCGCCCAATCCCAGGTGGCCTCCAGCCGCCGCGACCTGATCGTCGCCCAGACCAACGTGCAGAACGCCGAACTGGCCCTTAAGGCCATGATCAGCAAGAGTCTCGACGAACCCCTGGCGTCCGCCTCGATCGAAACTCTAGATCCCTTGCCCGACCCTGAGGACGCCCAGATTCCCGACCCGGAAACGGCTTCCGCTCTGGCCCTGGAGAACCGTCCCGAGATCTCCATCGCGCAGGGCAACATGAAAAGCCAGATGGACGCCCAGCCGTTCATGCACAACGCCCTGCTGCCCAGCGTCAACCTCTTCGCCCTGATTACCACGGTGGGGCTGTACGACGTCTTCGGCACCTCCATGGTGGATGCGATCCACTTCAAATACCCGGAGGTGTCTTTCGGTTTGAGCATAACCTTCCCGATTCGCAACCGCCAGGCGCAGGCCGACGAAGTGCGCTCCCGCCTGGAGTTGAAGCAGGCCCAGGACACGCTCGTGCGCAGCAAGAGCCAGGTGGAAGTGGATGTGGAAAACGCCATCATCGCTTTGAAGCAGTCCCAGGCGCAGGTTCGCGCGGCCCGCGAAACCGTGCGCCTGAACCAGAGCCGCCTGGACGCCGAGCGCATCAAGCTGACCTCCGGCCTTTCAACCTCCTATAACGTGATCCTGGTGGAGCGCGATCTGTTCGCCTCCCAACTGGCCGATTTGCAGGCCCGCGACGCCTTCGCCAAGGCCCGCGTGACCCTGGCGCAAGCCACCGGATCGGTGCTGGATGCCGATCACATCACCCTCGACGAAGCCCTGCGAGGACAGTTAGGCACGCAGCCCACGCGGTAAGCGGCGGCGGTGGGTAGTTCGAAAATCCGGCCCGTTTCCAGAAGGCCTTCCCGAGGCGCCGGCCCGGACCAGGTTCTGCGGGTCTTCGACGGGTTGTGGTAGCATGCAGTCCCTCGCGGCCACTACTCTAACGCGGCTGGCGGACTGGGCGGCCGCTCCCACCCTGGCGGCTGAATTTCTTCTCGGGAGGGGAGCCGGCAGGCTGCTGCTATCGGCTTTAACGATGTGCTGGGTGGCGGCTCAGATACCCGAGGCGCTCTTCCCGCACCCCGGCGGCACGTATAATCGAACTAAGGTAACTTCGTGAAAAAGCGACTACTCCGTTGGGCGGCCGTGGTGGCGTTGGTGGTCTCGGTCCTGCTGGTGGCGTGGCAGGGTTCCTTCAATATGCGCAGCTTCAGCCCTTCCACGTCGCGCCAGACGCTGATTTTCTGGGCCGCCTCCCTGCTCATCTTCATCCTCATGATGGCCCTGGGCTTCCTGGTGTTCAAGGAATTCGCCAAGCTGTGGATCGCCCGCCAGAGTAACCAGGAGGGATCCCGCATCCGCACCAAGCTGCTCCTCGGCGCCCTGGCGCTTAGCGCGGTCCCGGTGGTCTGCCTGCTCCTGTTCAGCTTCGAAGTCCTCAGCCACAACGTGCAGATCTGGCTCACCCGGCCGCTGGATCTGGAGCGACAGCTTTTCCTCGATGTGGCCAACAAAATGGAGCGCGAGATGCGCGACCAGGTGAAAGCCCAGGTGGGCCTGCTGGCGGCGCAACCCGAAACCATCCGCGCCCTCCGCGACCGCACCCCCATGCCCCCCCGCTTCCTCGAACAGTTCGCCCGGGAGCAGGAGGCCGAATCGGCTGCCCTTTTCGCGGTCGAAGGAGATGCCCCGGTAGATTCCTGGGGACCCTACAATTACCCCGCCAGCGAGGAACGCGCCGTGCGCGCCCGAGCCCCCGTCCGCGATGGCGAGAACATCCTCGGCTGGGCCGAGCTGACTTCGCCCATCCCCCTCGACATCCAGGGCCAGTTCCGCCAGATTGAAACCTACAACAGCCAGTGGACCCAGTTGAAGAACGGCCTGGTGCAGGCCAAGTTCTTCTACACCCTGGTGATGATCCTGATCGGCATGTTCGCCCTCTTCGTCACCACCTGGATCGCCGTGTTTCTGGCCCGCCAGATCAGCGTGCCGATCAGCGCCATCCTGAACGGCTTCCGGGAGGTGCGCCGAGGCAACCTGCACCATCGCGTGGAAGTCCGCGCCGTGGACGAACTGGCCCTCCTGGTGCGCGGCTTCAACCAGATGACCCAGGACCTGGAAACCTCCAACCGCGAGCTGGAGAGCCGCCGCCGCTTTACCGAAGCGATTCTCGAGAGCATTCCCACCGGCGTCATTTCGATCGGCGCGGATGGCTACATCAAGCGCGTCAATCAGGCGCTCTCCAAAATTCTGCAAGCTGCCGCTGTGGAGCGCGCCACCCGCCTGGAAGACCTCTTCTCGCGCGAGGACACCGCCGAAATCAAGTACCTGATGAAGCGCGCCCGCCGCGCCGGCACCGCCTCGCGGCAGATGGAGCTGCGCACCGAAAGCCGCAAACTGCAGCTCGCCGTCACGGTCTCGGCGCTCGAAGAGAAGCTCACTTCTGGCTTCGTCCTGGTGCTCGAAGACACCAGCGAGCTGCTACGCGCCCAGAAGGCCGCCGCCTGGCACGAAGTGGCCCGCCGGGTGGCCCACGAGATCAAAAATCCCCTCACCCCCATGGCCCTCTCGGCCGAGCGCATCGGCCGCCAGATCGAGAGGCTCGACCTGCCGCCCCAGAACGCGCGCATCCTGAGCGAGTGCGCCGGCATGATCGCCAAATCGGTGGAGTCGGTGAAAACCCTGGTGGACGAGTTCTCGCAGTTCGCCCGCTTCCCCTCGGTGGAGCCCGCGCGCGCCGATCTAAACGAAGTGGTCGGGCAGGCTCTCGAGGTGTTCCACGGACGCCTCGACGGCATCGCCATCCAGACCAGCTTCGCCGAAGGCCTGCCGCCGGTGAACCTGGATCGCGAGCAGTTCCAGCGCGTGGTGGTGAACCTGGTGGATAACGCCGCCGAGGCCATGCAGGATTCGCTGGTGAGAAAACTCTACATCGCCACGCAGGCGGGCGCCGCCGAGACCGTCGAACTGGTGGTGGCCGATTCGGGCTGCGGCGTCAGCCCGGACGATAAGGAGAAGCTCTTTCTGCCTTACTTTTCCACCAAGGGCCGCGGCACCGGGCTGGGCCTGGCGATCGTAAGCCACATCGTGGCCGAGCACGGCGCCCACATCCGCGTCGAGGACAACCAGCCCGTAGGCGCGCGTTTCACCATCGAGCTACCCGCCCTGGTGGATTCGGATATGCCGGAACCGGCCCCCGCCGCGGGCGCCCCGGCGCAGGCTCCCCTGGTAGGCACCCCCAAAGCATGAAGCCGCAGCGCATTCTGATTGTAGACGACGAGCCCGATATCCGGCTGTCGCTGGGCGGCGTCCTGGAAGACGAGGGCTACGCCGTGGAAGCCGTGGAAAGCGGCGAGAACTGCCTGGCTTCTCTCCCCGGCGCCGGTTACGAACTGGTTCTGCTGGACATCTGGCTGCCCGGCGTGGACGGCATGGAAGTGCTGGCGCGCATTCAGGAGATCCCTTTCGGCGACCGGCCCGTGGTGGTGGTCATCTCCGGCCACGGCAGCATCGAAGCGGCCGTCAAGGCTACCAAGCTGGGGGCCTTCGATTTCGTCGAGAAGCCCCTCTCGATTCAGAAAGTGTCGGTGGTGGTCAAGAATGCCCTGGCGCACCGCAACCTGGCCATCGAGAACAGCCGATTGAAGGCCGATGGCGGGGCGCGATACCGCATTATCGGCGATAGTGTCCCCATGAAGGCCCTCCGCCAGCAGCTTTCCCTGATGGCCGGGACCAACGGGCGCGTGCTGATTTACGGCGAAAGCGGCACAGGCAAGGAACTGGTGGCCCGCGCGCTCCACGCTTTGAGCCCCCGCACCGCGCAGCCGTTCGTGGAAGTCAACTGCGCCGCCATCCCCGAAGAACTCATCGAAAGCGAGATCTTCGGCCACACCAGGGGCAGCCTGGCGGGTGCGCTCGAAAGCAAGATTGGCAAGTTTCAGAAGGCGGATGGCGGCACCTTGTTCCTGGACGAAGTCGGCGACATGAGCCTGCGCACCCAGTCCAAGGTGCTGCGCGTGCTCGACGAGCAGCGCTTCGAGCCGGTGGGCGCCGCCGAATTCGTCCAGGTGGACGTGCGCGTGGTGGCCGCCACCAACAAGAATCTGGAAGAAGAGATCGATCGCGGCAATTTCCGCGAAGACCTGTTTTACCGCCTGAACGTGGTGCCCTTTTTCGTGCCCCCGCTACGCGACCGGCGCGAGGATATTCCCCTGCTGGCAGATCATTTCCTGCACGAGTTCACCACCGCTTACGGGCGCAAGCCCAAGGAACTCACCGCGGAGGCGTATCAGATCCTCGGCGAATACCACTGGCCGGGCAACGTCCGCGAGCTCAAGAACCTGATCGAGCGCATCGTGATCCTGAACCCGCAGGTGCGCGTGGATGCGCGCCACATCCCTTTGCACGCCGTCCGCCGGCAGCAGGAGCGGCCTCTCGACCGCTTCGGCAGCCTCCAGGAAGTCCGCGAGGCCGCCGAGCGCGAGTATATCCTGCGCAAGCTCGAAGAGACCAACGGCAACGTCACCCGCACCGCTGAACTGCTGGGCCTGGAACGCAGCAATCTCTACCGTAAGATGAAGACCCTGGGCATCGGACCCAAGGAGTAGGGCGGGGCCGCGCTACAACCGCTTCACCTTCGGTTCGAGCTGCGGCAGAAGCTGTTGGAGTGGATCGGAGAGCGGGGATGAGGATGTGTAAGTAGTGCCGCTACGGAAGGCGGAAGGTCACCCCCACCGTGAGGGGCCAGGCGGCTGGGAGTCCGCCGCTGACGCCCGGCTTGAAACGCCAACCGCTGACCGCTTCGATGGCTTTCTCATCCAGCCCCATTCCGAGGCCGCGCACCACCCGGACATTTTGCGGCTGACCCTCCTCATCCACCACCAGGCTTACCAGCACGGTGCCTTCCAGTCCGGCCTGGAGAGCCTCGGGGGTATACTGCGGTGGGCGCATGACCTTGACCAAGGGGGCCGGGCCGCCGCCATTCCGCAGGCCGGCATAGTTGGCGACCCCGCCTTCTCCCATCAGCGGCAGGCTGACTCCGCCCTGTGAACTGCCGGGTGGAGGGTGGAATTGAAAAACCTCCGCGGACTGCGGAGGCCTATATTCCACGCGAGTGTAAGTAACCGTGGTGGTGTTCAGAATGCGCTCGCGCAGAACCATGCGGCGCGCCGGATCGATGCACAACGTGGGCCCCTCGGGTCCCGCCCTGGCCGCTCCGCCGGTGCGCGGGTTGGGCTCCTCGTACGAGGTCTCAACCACCAGGCACGCCCGCGAGCCGCCTTCGAATTCGGAATGATCCTGGCCGGTTACCCTGGCGCTGGCGAGATAATCGGCTAAGTCGCCCCAGCGCGCCATGGGCGGAGCGCAGGCCGCTTCGTCTGCAGTGGTTCGGGTGTACGACTTCTCCGGCTCGGTGTAGGTCCAGCGCGAGGCGCCATCGCAGATCAGCAGGATCGAGTTCCGGCTGTTGACCTCGTGGTAGCGCGTGAGCAGGGGGCCCTGCGTTTCCACCTCAAAGCGGGCCTCGGTTCGCGAGGGCGAAGGCCCCGCGGATTCCCGCACGATAACCCCTTCGGCTCGCACGCTGCCGGCGGAAGTTACCGTATGGGCAATCGATTCCACGAGCGGCCGGGCATCTTCGCCCGTCTGGGCCGAAGCCGCCGCCGCGAGTAACCAGAGCACGGCCCGCATCAAGCACTATTATAGGCCGCTCGCCTGGAGGGTATGCCTGCGCTCTCATCCTGGAGACAAGCAGGATGCTGGAAAATAGGCGCCACACCGGAAATCAGACAAGCTGTCTGATCGCCTCGCGAAGAATCAACGAGTTACAAGACAAAATCAGACAACGTGTCTGAAAATTGAATTTTGGTTGGACCTTTTTTTCAGTAACCTGCTAGAAATGGAAGCCGATGGTGGCGGACAGGGCGCGCGGGGTCACGTAGTGTGTCCCGCTGAAGGTCGAAAGGAAGTTATAGAGGGCCACCCTGTTGGTCAAGTTGACCGCCGCGAGGCGCAGGCTCCATTTGTGTTTC
Source organism: Bryobacteraceae bacterium (assembly GCA_030038565.1). Lineage (GTDB taxonomy): Bacteria > Acidobacteriota > Terriglobia > Bryobacterales > Bryobacteraceae > JOPF133. The sequence goes on along the minus strand of JASHSS010000271.1, from coordinate 1,514 downwards.
TCGCCGTGGAAAAGGTTGTCGTCTCCGATCGCCAGGTCGAACAGGTTGCGCTGTTGGATGCGCGGCGGGTTGTGGTCGTCGTTCTCCGTGCCGGCCGCCGGAATCGAGATGTATTTCGGGCTGATCGGAGTCGTGGGAGTGGCAGAGCAAGGTTTTCTCCAACCAGATTCCGGTGGACGCGATTCAATCTACAGAGGTCATCGAGGGCGCGCCGCCTCCCGAGTATGGGGATAAGGACGGCGTCATCATCGTGGTGACCACCCGCTCCGGACTGGGCGCCAACGGGCCCCACGGCGACATCAACGCGTCCTACGGCTCTTTCGGCACGACCAACGCCGGGTTCGATTTCCTGGACGGCAGCCAGAACTGGGGCTATTTCATCTCCGTGAACGGGATGGATACCGGACGCTTTCTGGACTGGCCGGAATTTGCCGTCATGCACGATCGTGGTAACGAGCAGAGTTTATCGGCGGTCTTTTCCACGGACTGGGCGACCACGCTTCCAACTCGTTTTCGCCCGACGGCCAGCACATCACCGATCAACATCGGTAACGGATTTCTCGTCATAGTGGGAAACGGGATTTACGATCTCCGCTAACGCACCCACCACGGCAGCACCGGAGGCGTCCAATACGGAACCTTGGATGGTACCGGGATTGGCGCTGGTGGTTTGGGAGTAAGTCAGGGTGGCGGTGAAACAGACCAAAACCGCGGAAGCAATCTTCTGCATTTCGTCGATTGTGCGCAACTCCGCCGCTGGGACCTACAATATTCCGGCAGGCGGCCCGTTCCCGGCGTAAGTGGGCCGGATTGGGCCATGAGCGGCCCCGGACCTGGCGGTACAGGCGAGTTAGTCCTTCCGGCGCGGCTCACCACTGAAGAATCTGCCGCACGCTGCGGGCCTGCCTCTTACTGGCGATAAACTCCCTGCCGTTGCCCAGGGTGATCAGCCATCGCTGGCTGGTGAGGGCGCTCATCTTCCGCACGTGGTCAACGTTTACCAGGGCGTTGCGATGAATCCGCCGGAAGCCGCTGTTCCGGAGCCGCTCCTCCAGCACCTTCAAAGTCTGGGTGGCTTCGTACTTACGCTCCGCCGTGATGATCCAGACAATGTCGCCTTCGGCCTGGAATGCGTAGATCTCGTCCGCGCTCAACAGGAAAAACTCCTCGCCGATGCGTCCGACGATCTTCCTGGGGGTGGGGTCCGGGCTGCTCGCGGCGATCTCCTGCAAACGGGAGATTCGCTCCAGGGTGTCCCTGCCACTCAGGCACCGGGCCCGCGCCACGGCTTCCGCCAAGCGATCGTGTCCCACGGGCTTGAGAAGGTAATCGATGGCCCCGGCGTCGAATGCCTGAATGGCGAACCGGTCGTAGGCGGTCACGATGACGATTGCCGGTACGTGCCCGCCCCGCTCCAGGTTGCGCACCACGTCCAATCCGCCCATCACCGGCATCTGCAAATCCAGCAGAACCAGGTCGGGCCGCCGCCGCGCGATTTCCTCCAGAGCTTCGGA
>JASHSS010000270.1 GCA_030038565.1 Bryobacteraceae bacterium | reverse complement strand
CCGTCCGCATATTTCAGTACGAAGTCGGCCACGGTTATTGTCCTTGTCCCGATTCCACCAGTTCGGCGCCCTTGGGCATCTCAAACTGGAAAGCCTTGGGATTCACCGGGGGATCCATCTTTTCCTGGTCGAAGGTGCAACTCAGGACCGAACGGTCGAAATTGGTCACCTGCACGGATTTGATATGGCTGTCCGGCGCTACCACGAATTCCACCGAAGAGTACGGAAGATCGTCCGATTTGGGTTCCGCCGTGATCCGCAGGTCGAATCCCTCGGGGTGCGCCTGGATGTTGCGGAACTCCTTTTCGAAGTGTAGTTTACCCAGTAGGAAGGCGAGCGGCAGGCGCATGTCGTCGCTCTCTTTGAGGGGCGTCCGCTCCACCCGGTTCTCGGCCGGGTTATAGAGCCAGAAATATTTGCCGTCGCATACCAGCAGCTTGCCCTTGGGCTGCGTATAGTCCCACCGCATGCGCATCGGTTTGCGCAGCAGGATCACTCCCGCATCCATCAGCGGAGGCCCCGCCGTGCGCGTAAGTTTCTCGGTGAAAAGGACTTGCAGTGTTTTGGCGGAGTTGTAGCGACTCTCCACCTCGCGCAGGCGGTCGGTCAGCGGCACATCCGCGCCGTATGCCCACACCGCCAGCAATCCGATTGTCAGCCGCGCTACCCTCACGTTTCTTTGACGCGGGGGAAAGCCAAAACGTGCATGCCGTTCTGCACGTTCCGGCCGCCGCCATCGTCATGCCCCACAAGGAGGCCCCGTGCACCCTGGAATTTCGTTCGCCTTCCCCATCCTGTTCTCCGCCCTGGCTTTCGGCCAGGAAACCCAACCCATGAAAACCCTGGCCTTCACCCATCCGGTGAACCCCCAGGAGATTCAGGAGGTTGTCAACTCGCTGCGTTCCACCGGCGATATCCAGCGCATTGCCGCCGACAACGACCACTCGGCCATCACCGTCTCCGGAACCGCCACCCAGCTAACCCTGGCCGAATGGGTATTCCAGAAACTCGACCAGACCGCCGATGCGCGCCCCTCGAGCCCGGCCCAGTACGAAGTGGCCGGCGCCCCCAATCCCGCGGTGCGGGTCTTCTACCTGGCCAACATCTCCACTCCCCAGCAGGTTCAGGAACTCGTGAACTCGATTCGCGGGATCAGCGAAATCCAGCGAATCACGGCCTACAACCCACTGGGCGCAATCATCTTGCGCGGTTCGGCGAAGCAGGTGGCTTTGGCCGAGTGGCTGGTGGGGCAGATTGACCAGCCCGAGCCGCCCTCCGGCGCCCCGGCGCGAAGTCCGTCCGCCTACGCCTACCAGCCGCAACCGGAATACCCCCACGATGTGGGAGTGGCCGCGCGGGTGTTCTTTCTCGCCAACGCCCGGAAACCTCAGGACGTCCAGGAGGTCATCAACACAATCCGCTCCGTCACGGAGATTCAACGGATTACGGCTTTCAACCGGGAGTCGGCCATCGTCCTCCGCGGCTCCGACGAGGCGGCTGCCCTGGCCGAATGGCTCATCAGCCGCCTGGACAAACCCCCCGGCCCGCAACCGGCCGCGGCCTTCGAATACCAGATGCCCGGCACCAGCGATTACCAGACGCCCAACCGTACGCCGATCGTGGAAGTCTTTTACCTGGCTAATGTTGTGACCCCGCAGGCGATCCAGGAGCTGGTCAACTCCATCCGCTCGCTGACCCACATCCAGCGCCTCACCGCGTACAACGGCCCGCGAGCGACCATAGCGCGGGGCAGCGGCGACCAGATCGCCCAGGCCACCCAACTGGTCCAGGAAAGGGACAAGCCGGCAGCCCAGTAACCCAAGGTGGGGCAGGCTGAAAGCCTGTCCTACCTCTTTAATTCACCGACACCGTCACGCCCGTCTGCGTGCTCCGCCCGCAGGCGAAGGTGGGGCAGGCTTCAGCCCGCCCTGGACAGCCTGAAGGCCTGTCCTACCTCTTAATTCACCGACACCGTCACGCCCGTCTGCGTGGTCCGTCGTCAGGCGAAGGTGGGGCAGGCTTCAGCCTGCCCGCGACAGCCTGAAGGCCTGTCCTACCTCTTAATTCACCGACACCGTTACGCCCGTCTGGGTGGTTCGCCCGCCGATCGAAACCGATACCGGCTGGGCTCCCGCAGGCGTCCCCGCCGGAATCACCACGTTGATTTGCAGCACTCCGGCCACCAGCCCGGGCGCTTCCCCGGCAAACTGGATGGACGCCGGAGAGTTGTCGATCAGCACCGCCACCGGCAGCAGGGGCGCCGGGGTGTACGGCTGGGTGGTCAGAGCCTGGGTCACCGACCCGGTTACGCCCTTCGGACTGGTCTGGCCTTCTCCCGTCAGGTACAGCACCACCACGCTGCCCGGCGCCGCGGGGTTGCCCGGCGAGTTGGCCGTCAGGTTCTGGTTCAGGATGGCCCCCGGCCCGCTCCCCGACGAGTTCGCCGTGAACATGCCGGGCGCGGTGGTGGCCACCGTCTCCTGCATCGCGTTGGAGGTCTGTCCCAGGAAGCTCACGTACACCTGGGCCGTCTGGTAGATCGCGATTTCATAGGGCACCACCGCGGAAATCTGGGTGCTCGATACGTAAATCAGCGGGCAGGCCAGGCCGTTCGCCAGCACCTGCACATTCTGAAGAGTGGTGGCCACCGTGCCGGTCGAGGTCAGGGTCAGCCCCGCGGGCGTCGAGGGGCCCAGCGACGTGCCGAAGATGGTAATCACTTCGCCCGGCGAAATCGATCCGCTGGCGTAGCTGGCCGCATTGGCGATCGACTGGATGGTGGGCAGGGGCGCCGTCACCACCAGGCTTACCGAAATGCTGGTGGAACCGGTCGCGCCGCTGGCGCCGGCTACCACCACCGTCCCGTTATAGGTTCCCGCGGTCAACCCCGAGGGGCTCACCGAAACCGACAGGGTTGCGGGGGAAGTCCCCGAACCCGGCGACACCGACAGCCAGCTTCCCGTGCTGGTAGCCGACGCGGTGAAACTGCCCGTCCCGCTCACGCTGACGCTCTGGGAGCTGGGTACCGTCCCTCCCGCCTGGTAGGTGAAGCTCAAGGTGGTGGGCGAAGCCGTGATCGTGGAAACGCTGCCGGTTACCGTGAGGGACACCGGGACGCCCAGCGTTCCGCTGCCGGTGGTCAGGGTGATGGTGCCGTTATACGTCCCCGCCCCGAGGCTCCCCGGATTGACGCTGGCCGTCAGGTAGTTGTTCGAGGGCGTCGTAAGCGCCGTGGAAGACGACACGTTCAGGTTGAGCCAGTTGCCCCCGGTCGAAGTGGTCGCCGCGGCCGTGAAAACCGTCGATACTCCGCTGGTGGATTGCACGCTGATGTACTGCCCGCCCGGCGTGGCCCCTCCTACCGTGTAGCTGAAAGTCAGCGAGGCAGGCGTGGCCGTCAGGCCGCTGGTGCCGCTGTTGTTGCTCCCCACCGACAGGCTCACCGGCACCGACTGGCTCTCCCCGTTGGCCAGGAAGTTGAGGGTGCCGCTATAGCCGTTGGCCGCCAGGCCGGACACATTCACGCAAACCGACAGGTTCTGGGGAACCGCAATCGAGCCGCTGTTGGGCGAAACGCTCAACCATCCCGAACTGGTGGCCGAAACCGTGAACACCGAGGCCACCGAGGAACTCACCGTCAGGTTCTGGCACGGCGCCGTGCCGCCCACCGAGGCGTTGAAAGCCAGGGAACTGGCGCTGAAGGTCAGCGGTCCCGTGCCCGTGGACGTGCTGCCGCTCACCACCACCGCGATCGGCAGCACCCAGGAAGTGTTGGATGCATTCGACACCGTGAAGGTGATGGAGCCGGTATTCAATCCGTTGGGCAGCGAGCTGGGATTCAGCGTCACCAGGTAAACCGCCGGGGTGCCGCTCGTCGAGCCCTGCGTCGCCGTGATCCATCCCGCCGATGGCGTGGCCGTGATCGTCTGCGACGATCCATCGCTGGTGTACACGTATACGTTGCTGGTGGGATTCGGACTGCCCGCCGTAAAGGACGAGATCTCGATATTTGAGGGATAGGTATAAGCCACCATGCTGCTGGTGACCGTCAGCGTAACCGGGATTACCGCGCTGCCCGCCGTCGTGTTGACCGTGATATCCGCGGTGTAAGTGCTTGCCGCGAGGCCGTTGGCGCTGACCGAGACCGTCACCGGCTGCGGGGCATTCCCGGACTGCGCTACCTGCAGCCACTGCTGGGTGGTCGTAATGCCCGAAATCGCCGCCGTCCACGCCCCCGTGGCATTCACCAGGATGCTGCTGGTGAGGTTCGGCGAAACCGCCGCGGAACTGGAGTACACGAAGGTCAGCGAAGACGGCGCCACAATCCCGCCCGTCGAGGTGCAGCCTGTGCAAGTGGTGCCCACGTTCAGGGTGACCGAAATCGTCGCGCTCCCGGTGGTCGCGCCGCTGTAGTTCAGCGTGACCGTTCCGTAATACGTGCCGCTGCTGACCAGGCCGGGGTTGGCGTATACCGTCAGGTAATTCTGGCTGTTGGCGGTTAACGTGCCCGAGTACTGCGAGAGCGCCAGCCAGCTTGTGGAAACGGTGGCGCTGTAGGAAATTCCCGATGTCGAGGTAGTCAGGTCTACCTGCTGACTCTGCTCGGCGGTGGTTCCCGCGGCCACCGTGAATGTCGCCGTGGTGGGCGAAACCGTCACCACGCCGGTTGACGATCCGTTCACCGAAAGGGTCACGCTGACGCTGCCCTGCGAGCCGTCCGAGCCGACCAGTTGCACAGCGCCCTGATAGGTCCCGGTAGTCAGGCTGGCCGCGGCGGTGCTGTTCACCGAAATCGTAATATAGCTGTTGGTGGTCAGGTAACCCGTATAAGTGCTGTTGTTGACCAGCAGCCACGGGTAGCTGGTCGAGTTCACCTGCGCGTAGAACTCTGATGCGCTGCTGGCCACGGTGACGGATTGCGAGAGAGGTCCTCCGGGATAATCCAGGGTGATGGAACTTGGGCTGCCCGAAGTCCCCGAACCCGATGTGTAGCTCACCTGGATGGTGATCGGCGTCGCGCCGCTGGGCGCCACCGAGATGCTGGCGGTGTAGGACCCCGTCGGGGTATATGGTTCTCCAACAATATTGAACGACGCCGTGAGGTTCGCCGACACCGTGAAGCTGTTGGTCGATAATTGCAGGTACCCCCCCGCGGTATTGGAGGCGAAGGTGATGCTCCCCGTGATGGGGGTGCTGCTCACAGTCGAAAGCTGTATGGCCTGGGTAACCTGGCTGGGGTTGCTCGGTGTGGTCGTCATCGTCACCGAACTCTGGCTCACTGTGACCGTCCCGCCGCCCGTGCCGGTGCCGGGAACGTAGGTCACGGTGATGGTCGCGGTGTCATTGGCGTTGCTGGTGTCCGTCAACGTGATGGTGCCCGAATACGAACCCAACGAAGGATAGGTCCCCGTGAGCACGATCCCGAGCTGGAGGGTTGGGTTGCTGCTGTTGACGGTGCCGGAAGTAGGGTTAACCGAGAACCACTGGCCGATCCGCGAGTACACGCTGCCGTAGTTCACGGTGCTGGTGAAGCTGATCGCAGCGCCCGTGCTGCTGGTGACGTTCACCAAGTAGGACTGCCCCAGCGTAGCGGTCGTGGAAGTTGCGCCATTGACCAGCAGTTGTTGCGCCTGGCCGGCAACCGGTGCGGCCAACAGCGCGGAAACTAGAAGAAGAGCATACTTCGATGTAATTCGGGTTGTAGCGGCGTCCATGTTTTTGGTCCTCGGCCAGATTCAGAATACAACATCGCTGGCTTCAATAACAGACTGAAAGCTCTGTTTGGGAAAACG
>JASHSS010000269.1 GCA_030038565.1 Bryobacteraceae bacterium | reverse complement strand
TCGGTTCCACGCCGGTCAGAGCGAAGCGGAGCGGAAGATTGCGCCCTTCTTCTTTCCGAACCAGTTCCCCCTTCTGCCCGCCCGCCGCCGTTGGATACAACCGCGGCCCCAACGCGCGAACCCCAAACCGCTGTTGCAGCCGGAGGGCCGCTTCCCGGATCGAGCACTGCTCCATGGCGGCAACGAAGTCCAACACGTTGCCGCGCGCGTGGCAAGCGAAGCATTGAAAGATGTTCTTGGTCAGATGGGCGCGGAAAGAGTCGTCGCGATGACCGCGATGAATCGGGCAGCACCCCTGGAGTTGATCGCCATGGCGATGCAAGCCCGGTATCCGATAATGGCGTAGCACTGCCTCCAAGCCCACTGCTTGTTTGACAGCAGCAAAGTCCACCCAGCGGATCATTGGCTCTCTCCCGCCGGCGCCATCTTGGTTCTCCAACTGCGCGGACCACACTTCAGCACATGCCCGTGGTGAAGCAGGCGATCCAGCATGGCGCTCACGGCCGCTACATCGCCCAGCATCTTGCCCCAGTCTTCGACGGGGCGATTCGAAGTCAGTAGCGTACTGGCTCGCTCGTAACGCCGCATGACGATTTCCAACAGATCCTCGGCCGCCGTCAACGGCAGCTTGCGCATCCCGAAATCGTCGATGATGAGCAGCGGCACCGTCGTCAGCGACTCCATGAACTCCTTGCGCGTGCCGTCGACCACCGCTTCAGCCAGGTCGTCCAACAGCACGTGAGTTTCGCGGTATACCACGCGGTAGCCTTGCACGATAGCGGCCTGCCCGATGGCTTGGGCCAGATGCGATTTGCCCGTGCCGCCTGGGCCCAGAAACAAACCGTCTTCCCGCTTGGTAATGAACGCACAGGTGGCCAGGTCAAAGACCAAACTGCGGTTCATCTTGGGATTGAAGTTGAAATCGAAGTTATCGAGCGTCTTCAGCGGGTCGCGGAAGGCGGCGTGTTTCCGCCGCCGCTCCAACAGGCGATCGCTACGCCGGGTCAACTCGTCGGTCACCAGGCAGGAGATCAGATCGATCGGCGCCATGGCTTCGGATTGGGCTTGACGCACACGGGTTTCCAGCACGGCGGCCATGCCGCCGAGCCGGAGTTGTCGTAAGGCACGTTCTAATTCCAACAGGTTCATGCTTGGTTCTCCTCGGTGGTTTTGTTCTGGATAAAGTCGCGATACAAGGTGAGCTGGCGGATGAGCGGATCGACCTGCCGCAAGCTCAGCGGGAGTTGAGAATTCCGCTCTAGGTAGCGGCGGACAAAGCGATAGCGGTTCACGGCGCCGGCTTCCAGCGCTGCCGCACAGGCATCGTCCACGGCAGCCACGCCGTGCTTCTTGGCGAGCGACAAGAGGCCCAGAATGCGGCGCACGGCGGTCTGACCCTCTTCGCTGTGTATGGTGCGGCACACGGCTCCGATCCGTGCTCCGGCTCTATCGGCGCGGTTCAGCAGAGCCAGCGTACCCAAGGGGGGTTTTCTTCGGGCGGTCCTCTTCTGGTATCCGATGTTTTCCGCGCGCCTGACGCAAGTGCTCGCGCAACAGTTCACCGGTGTGCGGATTCAGCAGCCGTACGTGGAGCGAATCCCACTGCACCTGGACCCGTCGTCCGATCCACCCGGGCGGCGCGCTGTAATAGGCCGCATCGACTTCCACGCAGCCATCCAGATGCACGGTGCGGTCGCCGTATTGGTAATAGCGGAAGGGTTCTATGGGCAGCGGCAGCAGCACCGGCCGCTCTTCGGCAAACATCGCCGCCACTTGCCGCTTCGTGGTGCCGTGAATACGCGTATCGGCCCATCGTTCTTCCCAGCGATCCAGGTAAGCTTGAGCTTGTTCCAGAGTCTCGAAACGCAGACCTTTCAGCGGTGTTTTCTGGGCATGGGCAACCCCCGACTCGACCTTCCCCTTGCGATCGGGATCCGCTGTGCGGCAAGGCAGGGCGACGGCGCCGTAGTGCTTCAGCACATCTCGCTACAAGGGGTTCAGCGTCGGATCGTAGACATCCGGCGCCAGCACACCCTCGCGCAGATTATCGAGCACCACCACCCGCGTGACGCCAGTCAGCCGACGAAAGGCCTTCTCATGCAACTCGGCCCAGATCTGCGAACTGGAATGGAATACCAGCAGACGAACCGATTTGCGGCTGTAGCCTAGCGTCATTACGAACAGCCGGGTGCGCCGATACTTCCCCGTGGCCGGGTTCCGCACCATGGGACCGTCACCGTAGTCGACCTGACATTCCTCGCCGGCGGCGGTCTCGATGACCACACGGGCTTCCGGCGATGGGCTTGGGTGAAGCTTGTGGACGAATCGCTGCACGCTCTGGTAGCTGGCCTGAAAGCCGCAGGTGTCTACCAGGTCCTGCCAGATCGCCATGGCATTGCGACCGCGCGAGAGCCCAAGCTCGATCGTCTCCCGGTATGATTCGCAGGCGCTGGCGCTGGGACTGCGACCGGGAGGTGCGGTGGGCGGTGGACTGGTGGGGTTGGCCAACTCCGCGCCAAAGTCGGTGATCACCTCGTTGGCCGGTTTTGCGGAGGGCGGATCGGACCTGATCGGTTCGGCCGCTTTGGCCGCCTCAGGGTCGGTAATCACCTCTTTGGCCGGTTTTGCCGGTGCCCGCCCCCACTTGCCGGGCGGGCGGAAGGCGATCCCGGCGGCTTTCAGGTAACTGGCCGCCGTTTCCCGCCGCACCCCGGTGGCACGCTGAATGCGCCGGAGCGACCATCCCAGTCGCCCCAACGCGATGACTTGCTGTTTGTTCTCTTCGCTCAAGACGTTACTCACATCGTCGGAGGGTATCGCCCTCGCGCTCGAGTCAACGTCCTGAATGAGGGGTTATCGTTGGCCGGTTTTCAGGTGATTATGTATGGCCGGTTTTGGGTGATTACCGAGG
>JASHSS010000268.1 GCA_030038565.1 Bryobacteraceae bacterium | reverse complement strand
GAAGGCCTTCAACACCATCGGCGCCTCGGTAATGGCGGACACCAGCTTTGATGGTTCACGGGTGGTCCTGTTTTACTGCGGGGACCACGCTCCCGCCAAGCAGACCGTTCACCAACTCGCGGCGGAGTTGGGATTCGAGCCGGTGGATGCCGGTCCGCTCACCCAGGCGCGCGTCCTGGAGCCGTTCGCCCTACTCTGGATCACGCTGGCCTTAAAGCAGGGTCTGGGCCCGGGGATCGGTTTCGAATTGCTGCGCCGATAGGTGCTATGGGAATTGCGCGCTTCCTGTTTCTCGTGCTCCTGTCGAGCGCCGCCTTCGGACAGGCCACCGCCCCGCCACCGGACTTCGAAGTGGCGTCGGTGAAGCGTATGGACCCGTCGAGCGGCGCGCCCGGCAGTAATCTCATGCGCGGCGGTCCCGGCACATCGGACCCCGGTCAGATCACGTTCACGGCCGTCACCATGAACCGGTTGCTGATGGCCGCCTACGGGGTGGGTCCGGACCAGGTTTCGGGACCCGGCTGGATCGATTCGGAACGATATGCCATCGCCGCCAAGGTCCCCGCCGGCGCCGACAAAGCGGCGGTCCGAGTGATGCTCCAGCAGTTGCTATTGGAACGCTTCCATCTGAAGCTTCACCGTGAGACCAAAACCTCTCGGGCGTATGAGCTGGTGGTAGCCAGGAACGGGCCGAGACTGCGGCCCTCGGTGGAGTCGGTGGAGAATGCCGCGCCGCCGGCTTCGCCGTCCTCCGCGGGCCTTGACAAAAACGGCTTTCCGCAACCGCCGCCCGGCCGCTATGCCGCCAGCATGGCCGGCACGGTGAGCCGCCTGGCATTCCGCCAGTTCGCGATTTCCGATTTGCCCAAGGTATTGGGACTCCCGTTGGGCGCCATGGCTGGAACCATACTGTCGGTCGCTCCCGTGACGGACAACACCGGCCTGACCGGGAAATACGATTTCACCCTGGAATTCGAGGGTTACATGGGGCCGGGCGGAGCCTTCTCGCCTCCGCCGGCGGACGGCGCAGGCGCTTCCGCTCCCAATCTTTTTGAGGCCCTCCAGACGCAGTTGGGGCTGGAACTGAAGGAGAAGAAGATCCCCATCGATATTCTGGTCATCGACCATCTGGACCGGGTTCCGGCGGCCAATTGAGATCGGTGGGCTGATCGATGGCCGATTGCAGGTCCGTCCCCGCACGAAATCGCGGCACACGCCGCGCGGCAACCTGCATGTCCCCCCCGTTTCTGGGATTGCGCACGCGCCGCGATTTGCGTTCCCGCACGGCGAAGGTCCCGAAACCCGAGATGGTCACGCGGTCTCCCCGTTGCAAGCCGGCCTGAATTCCCCCGATGCAGGCCTCCAGCGCGCGCGCCGCCTGGCCGCGCGTGAGATCCGCCTCGGTGGCGATCCTGCTCACCAGTTCTTTCTTGGTCACGATGCCCGCGAGTAATATCAAACGCGGAACCCGGTGTCAACCGCTCCGACCTGCCTGACCTGCCCGTCGCGGCAAAGTAGAAAGTTCCGCTTCCCAGCAAAGTAGAAAGTTCCGGTTTTAGGTAGCCACGCGGGAAGTGCGTGGTAGTCTGCGGGTGCCAGCGAAGCGGAGACGGGCTCTGGTTGCGACCGACCCGATCGAGAAATAGCCGGCCGGGACTCATCTGCGGACGATGAGAGAGGGCGTGGTCCTCGCGAACGCGTTCTTCTAACCGGGATCGGGGCCGATCGACGCGTCGAGAAGTTCGTCGCCCGGTAGAGCCAGGGGTCTCGCGGCGGCTTCAGACCTGTTTTCTTCCCCCATCCGAACAGCCGTTCTCAAAACCGGACACCCTCCGCAGGGCCGGCATACATCAAACCGCGCGTTCCTCCACCGGACCGGTGGAACTGGAATTGCACCCCGGAAGTATCCGCTGGAGGCCAACCTGCCCTAACGTGAAGCGTCTTAAGCGGAAGACTGCATATGCTCACGAATTTCAAGGTTTTTTACCGGTGGCGCGCCGCATGCGGGATCCTGCTGGCACTCTTCGCCGCGGGTTCCCCAGCCTGGGCGCAATCCGAGGTTTCCATAAGCAACCCTCCGGAGTCGCACGTGGTGGGCTGGTTACTGAGGCCCTTCCACATGGAGAAGCGAATCGTATCCCCGGCCGATCTGACCAATTCGCCGCGATTGCAGGAACTGGTGCGCAGCGGCAACCTGTACCTTTCGGTGCAGGATGTCATCGCCCTGGTGCTGGAGAATAACCTCGATATCGCGGTGCAGCGCTACACCCCGCTGCTCTCGCGCGAAGTCCAGCGCCGCGCCGATAGCGGCCAGATTCTGCGCGATGTGTCCACCCCGATTGTGGCGGGCCCCACCAGCGTGAGCACGGCCGGCGTGAGCGCCAACGCCAACGGCTTGGTGGGAGGCAGCGGTTTTAATACCGGCGGCAGCATCATCACGCAGGTGGGACCGGGCTTGCCCAACCTGGACCCATCCATCAGCGCCTATTTCCAGATCGGCCATTACTCGACGCCGGAAACCAATGCGGTGCTCAATCAGACCGAGGCGCTGGTTTACAGTTATCGCGCGGGCTATGTTCAGTACAACCAGACGTTCATCACCGGCACTTCCCTCTCCGCCACCTTGTATGAGAACCGCTACTTTTACAACAGCGGCGCCGCTACCCTGCTCGAAAATCCCGTGCTTTCGGGCTACATGGACTTCAGCATCAGCCAGCCGCTGTTGCAAGGCCTCAGCCTGGCGGTGAACAAACGCGACATCCTGGTAGCTCGCAATACCTCCAAGGTCAATGACCTGCAAGTCAAGCTGCAAGTCGCCACCACGGTGGCGGCGGTACTGAACCTGTACTGGGACCTGGTGAGCTTCAACGACGCGGTGCGCATCAAGGAGAAGGCCCTGGCAACCGCCGAGGAACTTTACGAAGGCAACAAGAAGCAGGCGGAGATCGGCGCCATGGCAGGCATCGAAGTCACTCGCGCGGCGGCGGGCGTTTCCTCCAGCAAGGAAGATCTGCTGATTGCGCAGACCAATGTGCAGCAGCAGGAAATCGTGCTCAAGAACGCGCTCAGCCGCAACATGACCGAGAACACCTGGCTGGACAATATCCACATCGTACCGCTCGATCCCATCGAGATTCCCAAAACCGAGGAGGTGCGCCCGGTTCAGGATCTGGTCCAGGAGGCCCTCGCCGGCCGGGTGGAAATCGAGCAGGCCAAAATCAATCTCGACAGCCAGAAGATCATGACCAAGGGCACCAAAAACGCCCTATTGCCGAGCCTCTCGGCCTTCGCGGATTTGAACAACCAGGGTTTGGCGGGTCCTCTGAATCCTATCTATAACGGCTGTTGCGGTGTGCCTGGCGGCTTTTTCATCGGCAACACAGGCACCGTCTTATCGCAGGTTTTCGACCGCAACTTCCCCAATTACTCGGCCGGCGTGTCGTTCAACATTCCCTTCCGGAACCGGGTAGCCCAGGCCGATTATGTCACCGACCAGTTGCAGTTGCGCCAGCGCGAATTGCAGATGCAGCGGGCCATTAACCAGGTGCGCGTGGATGTGAAGACCGCCGTCATCGGATTGCAGCAGGCGCGGGCGCGTTACGAAACCGCGGTGGAGACCAGGCAATTGGCGGAGCAAAGCCTGGATGCGGAACAGAAGCGCTTTCAATCGGGCGTGTCCACGGTGGCGCTGGTGATCCAGGCGCAAAAGGATCTGGCCAGCGATCAGGACGCCGAAGTGCAGGCGATGGCCAATTACACGCACGCCAAGATCTTCTTCGATTCGGCCATGGGCCGCACTCTAGTTGTCAACCACGTCTCGATGAAAGAAGCCCTGGAGGGGCACGTGGCCCGGCAATCCTTCCTGCCCGAGAACCTGCCGGCGGCCAGGCCCGTGGAGAACCCCCGATGAAACGGTGGAACTGTCGAATCCTGACGGCTCTGTGGGCCGTTTCGACGCTGCCCGGCTTTGGGCAGCAGCAGCCGTTGATTGAGCGCCCGACCATGATCGGACCGATCCGGTCGTACATGGCGCCGGTGGTCCCGCCCGTGCGGCTGGCCAATTCGGACCGGCTCTACAGTCTGATCCGTGGGGGCAACTTGTACCTCTCACTCGAAGACGCCCTAGCCCTGGCCCTCGAGAACAATCTGAACTTGGAGATCGATCGCTACACCCCTTTGCTGCAAGCCTCGGCGCTGGAGCGCACCAAGGGCGGAGGCCCGCTACGCGGCGTTCCCCGTAGCAACACGGTGATCGGGAGCGTGGACCAGGGGTTAGGCGTCGCGGGCAGTACCGCCGCCGCGGGCCTATCCACGGGGAACGGCGGAGGAGGTGGAGGCGGCGGCGGCGGCAACACCGGCATTCAGCAGGTCGGCATCGTGGTCCCCAACTACGATTCCATTTTCCAGGGCGCCGAAAGCTTCAGTCACCTCACCACGCCGTATCCCAACACGGTGGTCTCCCAGACCGAGTCGCTGATTCAAAGCCAGCGCGTCTACTACAACTATGTACAGCAGGGCCTGCCGACCGGCGGGATTGTGCAATTCAGCAATTACGAGCAGTACCTGAAAGAGAATGCGCCCAGCGACGTGCTCGAGCCCCAAATGGGATCCTACATGTCGCTCGTATACCAGCAGCCGTGGCTGCAGCAATTCGGGATTCACTTGAACGATTATCAAATCCGCATCGCGCGAATTAATGCCGTGGCTTCGCGCGAAGCGTTTCGCGCGCAGTTAGTCAACTTGGTGGTGAGTGTGACGAATAGCTACTGGGATTACGCCAACTCCCGCGATGAGCTGCGGTTGCGGCAGCGGGCCCTCGACATCACCCAGAAGTTCCGCGAGGATACGCAGTACGAGATTTCCCTCGGCGCCCTGGCGGGAGTTGAATTGCCGCGCGCGGAAGCCGAAGTAGCCAGCCGGCGCCAGGATCTGGCGATTGCCCAAGCCACCATGCGGCAGCGCGGCACCACTCTGAAAGAAGCCCTCAGCCACACCGAGGACCCGGCGCTCGAAGCCGCCGAGATCATACCCCTGGACCATATCAATATTCCGGAAGAGGAAGAGGACTTACCACCGTTGCGCCAGTTGCTGGCCGAGGCGATGCAAGTGCGGCCCGACGTAGCGCTGGCCAGATTCAAGGATCAGACCGACGCCATCAACCTGGTGGGCACCACCAATCCGCTGCTGCCGACCTTGATTACGCAGCTCCGGACCTATGATCGCGGAGCGGCCGGAACGCCGCAGGCCTCCGGCGGCCAAGCCTCTCCGATCTTTGTGGGACAATACGGCACTGCACTCGGCCAGATCTTCCGGCACGATTTCGGAAACGATTCCGCCCTGGTTTATTTTAATATCCCGTTCAACAACCGGGCGGCCCAGGGAGATTACGGCATCGATCAGTTGAAGTACCGGCAGGGAGAGATCCAGAGCCAACGCGACAATAATCAAATCCTCGTGGATATTTCCAGCCGGGTGATCGCCCT
Source organism: Bryobacteraceae bacterium (assembly GCA_030038565.1). Lineage (GTDB taxonomy): Bacteria > Acidobacteriota > Terriglobia > Bryobacterales > Bryobacteraceae > JOPF133. Next base: position 13,780 of record JASHSS010000268.1, on the reverse strand, counting down.
GCGGCAGGCGCGGGCGCGCTATGAAGCCTCCCGCGAAACGCGCGTGTTGCAGGAGCAGTTGCTGGCGGCGGATCAGCAGAAATCTTCGGGAACCACCGCCTTCAATGAGATCATGGTGGATCAGCGATTGCTGATTGCCGCGCAACTTGCCGAGCTGATCGCCACCAGCGCCTATGCCAGCGCGCATGTGGGCCTCGACCAGTCGCTGGGCGTGACGCTCGAAAAGAACCATATCACGCTGGAAGAGGGCCTGAACGGCCGGGTCGCGCGGCCCTCCCGGATACCCGACGTGCCCCCATCCCGGACGCCGCCCGCGGGCCAGGCCCCTGCGGGACCGGCGACGCCGGGAACACCTGCGAAGCCGGCGGACAAGCCCGTGGGTCAGTAGCTGCGTCTTGTCCCGCAGCCGATGCCAATCGGCAGGAAGGGCCACTCGCCCCGTCCCCCGGCGGTCTTAAGGTCGCGCCACCGGACTCGGCGCAGTCAAAGCCGAGAGTACTTGCCCGGACACCTCACTCCTGCCGGCTTTGCGGGTTCCCGCTGCCCCACGCTCGATGAATCGCTGGGCTTGGCCGCGCCCGTAACTCCGGAATCCGGCTGGCCTCGCAAGGCCCTGCCACGCGCCTGGATAATCCGGAGGGGCGTCGCCGCCCCGCCTAACCCTGGAACAGGCCCGCTCGTCCCCCGCCGCCCGTTCGCGTGATGCTGGCAAAGTGGCCGCCCGCACCCGTTAACCCGGCGGGGCATCCGCCGCGCAAGCTATCGTAGGGGAGTGAGCTACCGCGCCATTATCTTCGATCTGGGAAAGGTCCTGATCCATTTCGACTTTCAGCTTGGGTACCGTGCGCTGGAGGGCTGCTGCCCGCATCCCGCCCCGGAAATCCGCCGGCTCCTCGCGGCCACCGGCCTGGTCCCGCGCTTTGAGACGGGCCTCATCGAGCCGCAGGATTTCGTCAGCCGGATTTCCGAGGCGCTGGCCCTGCGGTTGTCCTATGACGAGTTTTGCGACATCTGGAGCTGCATCTTCCGCCACCCCCTGATCCCCGAAAGTATGCTGGAGGGACTGGCGGCGCGCTACCGCCTGCTGTTGCTTTCGAATACCAATCGCATCCACTTCGAATCGATTCGCCGGAACTATCCGCTACTGCGCCACTTTCACGGGCTGATTCTGTCCTACGAGGCGAAGGCCATGAAGCCGCAGCCGGAGATTTACGAGGCGGCCGTGGCGCTGGCCGGATGCCGCCCCGAGGAGTGCTTCTATACCGACGATATCGGCGAATTCGTGGAAGCGGCGCGGCGGTTGGGGATCGACGCGGTGCAGTTCGAATCCTGTGAGCAGTTGCAGCGCGAGATGACCGCGCGTGGAATCGGGTGGGACTAAAAAAAAGCCGGGCGTTACAAGAACGCCCGGCAGAAGCACTTATAACCCGCTCGGAGGTCCGGGCTACAAGAGTGGAGGAGACACCTATGCCAACAACCCGCCATGCCCCAGGCAGGCGATCTCCCAGCCCGTGATGTGATACCGGGCCAGCAGCGGGGGCAATACCAGATCGACCACATTCGGCTTGGCGGAGCGGAAGCAACCGGGCGCCGAAAGGATCGGCGTGTCGTCCCTATAGGACAACAGCAACAGGTTACCGGGCTCCACCGGGGCCAGGAAGCGCTCCACCTGGCCGCCAATGCGCATCATGGCCTGGCCGATCACATCTTCCGGACCGGCCGGCGCGGTGGTGGATGCGACCATGATCACGCAAGGCTTCGATCTCAAGAGATGTTGTAGACAACGAGCCACGGAATTCTCATCTTCCGTGCAGGCCAAAACAAAATTGGCGTTGACGCCGAAGCGCTCGAGGCGCTGGCGCATGATGTTCTCGAAGAGCTGGCGGGCGCGCTCGCCGCTGATGGGGTCAGTGTAGAGAATTCCAACACTCGGCGTGCGGATGGGGCGCGCCTGTAGAATCGGCCCACGCTCTTTCAAAATTCCAATCACCGCATCCAACTGATCCTTGGCGACCGCAAATGGGGCGCTTTTGACCGTGGCGATGCGCTGCCCGACCACCGCATAGCTGAAATTCAGGGAGGTGGCGATCACCACGCTGGAGGTGCAATTAATCTGTTTGAGCAGCTCGTCGTCCACCAGCACGCAGCAGTTTTCTGTAGCCAGCAGGTTGGCGCGTCCGCCCGCCGCCAGGCGGATTTCGAAGCTGCCGCAGCCCATTTCGGTGGCTACGCGGCAAACCGCATCGTCTTCCCCGATTTCTCCATCTTCGAGCTCGGTGACCCAGATGGTCTCCATACCCTCGGACTCTAATACCCGGATGTCCTCGTCGCTGATGATGTGGCCTTTGGCCAACAACTTTTTTCCACCCGGGCGGAAAACCGTGCAGCAAAGGACCCTTCCAGTTGAAGATTTCACGTCAACCGTTTGTGCTCTCATGTGTGCCTCACAAGGAAGTTAGGATCTGTTTTTCTTTAAGGCTTTATTATCCTTAAAGGTGATTTTAAACCGAAAGTCGCCGATTTCCGTCGAGATTCTCAGCGGTCTTTTGCGGGGATAGGTGGATGACCCTACTTTGGGGGTATTGAACTAAGTCCAACGGGTGTGGGGAGTTGAATGAGCTGGTCGTCGGGACCGGCGCTGGCCCGCCAGACCTGCGGCGCCGTTTCCGGCCATGATTGCCGCCGCAGCACCCGCAGCACCGCGACCTCGTCGCAAGCCTGGAATTTCGGGCACCGCAGGCAGTCCTTCCAGGCTTTCAGGGGGAGCATGCCCCGCTCGACCTCCTGGAAGTGGACTTTGCTGAAAAATCCAACAACGTAAGTGAAGGCAAACACGGCGTCGAGTTTGTACGCCTGGGCTTCGTCCACCAGCGCCTCCACCAACCGCCGCCCCACGCCCTTGGTTTTGGCGCGCTCGTCCACCGCCAGCGAGCGGATCTCGCCAAAGGTGGGGCTGTAGAAGTGCAGTGCGCCGCAGCCCAGCAACCGGTCGCCCTCGGTAATCACGGTGAAGTCGCGGATGGCCTCAGACATCTCGAATTCGGTGCGCGGCAACATCACGCCTTTGGCCGCGTAGCCGTTGATCAGGTCCAGGATGGGACGGATATCGTGCATGCGGGCCTTGCGCACTGCCAGGCAGAGCGGCGGCGCTGCCGCTTCCACGAAGGCATCCTCGCGAACGCTGCTGATCATTCGACCCCTCCCTCCGGCGCCAGGCGGGTGCCCGGCGATTCGCCTGCCAGAATCCGTTCCAGAACCCGCTCCGCCGCCCCCGCGGCGATGCGCACCTCGGCCACGCCGCTATCCAGGGCCGCCAGCGCGGCGTTGAGCTTAGCCTGCATCCCCCCGGTAGCCACCCCCCCGGCGATCAGCGCCCGGCTTTGCCTCGCGGAAAGCACCGGCTGAAGGCGCTTCTCCGCATCCAGGACCCCCTCGACATCGGTGAGGAAAATCAACTTCCTGGCGCCAAACGCGGCAGCGCAGGCCACCGCCATCTGGTCGGCATTCACATTGAAAATCCGCCCATCCCGGCTGCCGGCCACGCAGGCCACCACCGGTAGATATCCGTGGGCCGTGAGAAGCTCCAGCAGCGCCGGGTTGGAGCGCGTGACGCGGCCCACAGCGCCTAACGCCGGATCCATCTGCTCGGCCTCCATCAGCAGCGCATCGATGCCGGAAAGCCCGACGGCCGGCGCGCCCGCGCGGTTGAAGCTGGCCACCAGTTCATGATTCACGCTGCCGGTGAAGACCTTCAAGACCGCGTCCACCGTCTCCGGGGTAGTGACGCGCAAACCATTGACAAAGCGGCTCTCGATGCCGCGCTCGGCCAGAAAGCGGGTCATCTGCCTGCCGCCGCCGTGAACTACCACCAGTTCCACACCGTCCGCGCGGCATCCGGCGATCTGCCCCGCCAAGGCATCGCGCCGCGACGGATCGTCCAGTAGTGTGCCACCCAGCTTTACCAGGATTCTCATGGCGCCCTTCACAGCAGGGCCTCGGTTTCGGGATACCCGAGGAGCAGGTTCATGTTCTGGATGGCCTGACCGGCCGCGCCCTTCACCAGGTTGTCGATGGCGCTCACTACTACGGCGCGCCCGGTGCGGGCATCCAGGATGGCGCCGATATCGCAGAAATTGGTGCGGGCCACGCCGCGCAGGTCGGGGAGGCTGCCGGGTTGGTATAGCCGCACGAAGGGTTCGCCCGCATAGCGGCGCTCATAGAGTTCCACCAGTTCCATCGCGCCGCCCAAGCCCGGGGCGCGGAAGTAAATGGTTTCCAGGATACCGCGATCGAGCGGCAGCAGTTGGGCGGTGAAGCTGAACTCGCGCTCTTCGAGGCCGGAAACCTGGAGCACCTCCGGGATGTGGCGGTGCCCCAGAACGGAATATGCCGAGAAGTTTTCGGTGACCTCGCAGAAGCTGGTTTTGAGGCTGGGCTTGCGTCCCGCGCCGCTCACACCCGATTTGGCGTCGCAGACGATTCCCGCCGCGCGGTCCACCACCCCCGCCTCGACCAGTGGGCGGATAGCCAGGTTCGCGGCCGTCGGGTAGCAGCCCGGATTGGCTACCAGGCGCGACCCCGCGATGCGCGCACGGCAGAATTCCGGGAGCCCGTATACAGCCTCGGCCAGCAGTTCCGGCTGCGTGTGGAGAGCCTTGTACCAGGTAGTGTAATTCTCGGCCGTGCGCAGGCGGAAGGCCCCGCTGAGGTCGATGACGCGCGCCCCGGCGTCCAGCAGGGCGGGCGCGAGTTCCATGGAAACTTCCGGGGGGGTGGCCAGAAAAACGACGGCAAGCCCCTCGCTGCGAATGACTTCCGGTGAGTACGGCAGTCGCGGAGGCCCCTCGGCATGGCGCAACCGGGGTCCCCCGGAAGCATCCTCCCGGTGTTCCAGGAGCACCGCTTCCACGCGTGGGTGGTGCTGGAGGATGCGAACCAATTCCGCGCCGCTATAGCCCCGGTGCCCGAGTATGCCGACCCGTTCTTTCATGATTGATTATGCGTAATTATGAATAATTATAACATGGAGTTTTGTCCCAGGTGCGCAGGGATGCTCACCACCGGGCTGTGCGGCGTCTCACCCCGGCGATCCGCCCCGCCCGCGAACTTCCGCGTAACTTCGCTATCCTGAGATAAAGCACGCCCGAAAAAATGCGTCGCCGGGCGTTCCGCGCTACTCTGAGGAGAGCGCCTATGTCTCAGCAGACAAAGACGGAGCAGCGGGCAAAGGCTTGGCTGCTTTCGCGCTCGGGTCCGTTGGCCGGAACACGCTTCCCGATGCGGGACGGCGTTACGCGTATCGGCCGGGCGCCGGACAACGATGTGGTCGTCTCCGGCGCCGATGCTGCCACGGTTTCGCTATACCACGCCCAGATATCGAGAGACGGCGAGTCCTGCTCGGTGCGCGATCGTCACAGCACCAATGGCACCTGGCTCAACGGCGAGCGGATTACCAACGCCGAAGTGACTCCTCCCGCAATCATCCAACTCGGCAACCAGGGACCGGAATTCGCGCTGGTTTGGGAGGAGAGCGACGGCGCCAGCCTGGATCGCACCGTGGAGATCTCCGCCTCGGTGCTGGCGCCTGTGGTGCCCACAACCAGCGAAACCCACGAAAGTCTGCTGGCCGCGGCGGTGATCCGCGCCCGCCGCATGCGGGACCACGGCGTAGGCGGCCAAACCATGACCATCATGCGCGGCGTGGTGGAGCAGGCGCTCCGGCACAGCCGCCGGCGTCTGCGCATCGTGGGCTACTCGCTGCTCCTGGCGCTGGTCACGGTTACTTCGCTGGGAATCTGGAAGATCACCGTTCTGAACCGGGAGAAGCGCGCCATCGACGCGCAAATCCACGACCTCGAAACCAAGCTCCAGAACTCCACCGGCCCCGACACCGGCCGCTTGATTTCCCGGTTGGACGATTACCAGGACCAGGCCGAAACTCTTGAGCGGAGCCTGCTGTTCCGGCTGGGCGGTGGGAACGAGGGGGGCGACTTCGTGACCCGCGAACTCCGCTCGTTAATGGCCGAATTCGGCGCGGAATCCTATAGTATTCCGCCTGACTTCATCGAGCGCGTAAATCATTACATTGAGCAGGATCAGGGTTCCGAACGCCCGAACGTCGCCCACGTCCTCGGCGAGGCTAAGGAGCAGATCGAGACCATCCGGACGATCCTGCGGGAGGAGCAACTGCCTCCCGACCTGGCCTATATTCCGATTGTCGAAAGCGCCCTCACGGACGGGCCGGCGAGCGCCGCTGGAGCGGTAGGTCCGTGGCAATTCACTGCCCCCACGGGCAGGGCTTTGGGGCTGCGCGTGGATGGCCAGGTGGATGAGCGCAAGGACCTGGTTAAATCGACGCACGCAGCCTGCAAATACCTGCGCGACCTGATCCTGGATTTCGGCGCCGGGAGTTCGGTGATGCTGGCGCTGGCGGCGTACGATAGCGGCGCGGCCAAGGTGAAGCAGGCCGTCATGAACACCGTGCGGGACCCCATCCAGCAGCGCAATTTCTGGTACCTGTACCGTGTGCGGGCGCTGCCGCACGAAACGCGCGAGTACGTCCCGAAGGTATTCGCGGCCATCCTGATTGGCCGCAATCCCCGGCATTTCGGGTTCTGACCGCCGGGCACTGGTGTTCGAGCGATCAGAAACCTGCTGGATTCGGGGGGCGGCGTTCCCTGACACGCAAACGCCGAGGTGACGGAGACAAGGCGGAGGGCTGTTCGCCGACTAAGCCAACTGGGGGAGAAACCCGCGCTACGCCTCCGCCACTACCGGGTTCACCAATTCGCCGAGGCCCTCAATGCGAATGCGCACCTCGTCGCCCGGCTTCAAGTACACCGGCGGTTTGCGCGCGAAGCCCACGCCGGCGGGCGTCCCGGTGGCGATCAGATCGCCGGGTTCCAGGGTGAACACGCTCGAAAGATGCTCGATCAGTTGGGGGATCTTGAAAATCAGGTTGCTGGTGTTGGAATCCTGCATCGTCTGACCATTCAGTTCCAGCGAGATGCGCAGATTGTGGGGGTCGGCAATTTCGTCGGCGGTCACAATGGCCGGGCCGATGGGCGCGAAGGTGTCGAAGGTCTTACCGATCATCCACTGGCTGGTGGCCATCTGGAAATCGCGCGCGCTCACATCGTTCAGAATGGTGTAGCCGAAGACGTGCTCCCGCCAGCGCGCGGCGGGGATGTGGCGCCCGCCTTTGCCGATCACCACGCACAGCTCGGCTTCATAATCCGGCCGCGTGGAATTCCGGGGTAGCACAATCGCCTGGCGCGGGCCGATCACGGCGGTGGGGAACTTGGCGAAAATGGTGGGAACCTCGGGAAGCGCCAAACCGGATTCGGCGGCGTGGTCGCGATAGTTCAGCCCCACGCAAATAATCTTGGGCGGGCGCGCAACGGGCGCCAGCAAGGTGGCGGATTCAGCCTCCAACTCCTCTCCGAATGGATGCTTGTCCATCCAGCGCATCACCCGGTCCAGCGCGTCGGCGCCGCCGGCCATCACGGAAATCAGGTCGTGGAATCCGGCGCCGCGCAGGCCCAGCGCCGTGCCCTCCACCAGGACGCCTGGCTCGGCGTAAGCGTTTCTTTGCAGGGTGACGAATCGCAAGGGAACCTCCGTTCCCGAGTGTAGCAGCCGTGGCGCGTGCCCATCGCCGCCGACCGCCGTTATCGCGGCCACCATGAGGCCCTGTATGGTAGAATCCATAAACTTCGGTACAGATCATTGGAGGACTTGGTATGGACGCAGTCGCGGCCCGCACCGTCTATGTGATTTCCGACCTGCACTTAGGGGGGATCTACGGCAAGACCGCGCAAGGCCGGGGATTTCGCATTAACACCCATGTGGGCGAACTTGTAGAGTTTATCGACACTATAGCCAGCCGACCGCCGTGCGAGTTAGTGATCAATGGAGACGTGGTGGATTTCCTGGCCGAACGGGAGACCGCCCCACCCTACTGGAACCCCTTCACTGTGGACGCCGATGCCGCGTGCGCCAAGCTTCAGGCGATTGCCGATCGCGACCGCCCGTTCTTCCTGGCGCTCGGCCGGTTCCTCGACCAGCGCAACCGGCTGACGATCCTCACCGGCAACCATGACATCGAGCTGGTTTTGCCCGCCGTCCGGCGGAAACTCAAAGCGGTGATCGGGGTCAAGCCGGAGCACGATTACGAGTTCATTTCGAATGGCGAGGCTTACCAGGCGGGTGACGCCCTGATCGAGCACGGCAACCGCTACGATCCGTGGAACATGGTGGATTACGATGGCTTGCGGCACATCTCGTCGCTTCTGTCGCGTCGGCAGCCGATTCCGGAGAAATACGATTTCGAGCCGCCCGCCGGAAGCCAAATGGTTTCCCAGGTGATTAACCCAATCAAGGAAGACTATAAGTTCATCGATCTTCTCAAGCCGGAAACGGACGTGGCCGTTCCGCTGCTGCTCACGCTGGAGCCGGGTTACCGCCAGATTCTGGCCACGGTGGCGAAGCTGGCGCTCAAGGCGCGGGAACACCGCCTGGAGCAGCCGGCGCTCCCTTCGGTGGGCGGCGACATCCATGCCGAGGGAGACGATTCCACGATGAGCTTCGGTTCGGATATCAGCACCTACGGTGAGACTTCTGCGGTTGACGATGAGGAAGCCGCCCTGGACCAGATTCTGCGCGACCGGCTGGCGGGAGATAGCAGCGCGTTCGAGCAGGCGCTGCGTCCGGCCGGAAGCGCGCCGGAAGCGCAGATCGGCAGCGATATCTCCACGGCCAGTTTTGTGGACCGCTCGATGGGACTGGCCAAGCTGCTGCTCTCGCGGGACGACCAGGACGTGGGACGCCGGTTGACGGCGTTGCTGAAGGCGCTCCAGGCGCTCCAGCCAGACCGCAGTTTCGACCTGGATTACGAGGCCGAGCCGAAATATTCGGATGCCGCCAGGGATCTCCTGAAGGGCGGTTTCCACTTCGTACTGTTCGGCCACACCCACATGCCCAAGAAGATCGAACTCGAGCCCGGCTGCTGGTATCTGAATTCGGGAACCTGGGCAGACGTGATGCGGCTGCCTCCCGAAATCATTACGGCCGGGACGGCGGATGCCCGGGCCAGGCTCGATCCGTTTGTATTGGACATGGCAACCGGGAACCTGGACAAGTGGATTCTCTTCCGGCCTACCTACATTCAGCTCGATTTGGACGCGAACGATCGAGTGGTGCGCGCGGAACTGCTTACTTATGAGCGGACCGCGGCGGCGGTCAGTTAAAAGGCGCCGAGCCGCCATGCAGCCGATTGTCCGCCGCGCCATCGCGCGCATCGAGTTGGTTCAGGAGGGCCGCAGCGCCAGCCGCCCAGGCTTTCCGGCGGCGGATTGGGCCGGCGCTGGTCTTCAAGTTGAGGCGGGCGCCTCGCTCGCGGTCAGTCCCATGGGGAGCAAGGATCATTAAACGATGCAGCCAATCATCCGTAACGCCATCGCGCGAATTGACGTAATCGAGGACGGCCGCAGCCTCAGCCGCGGCACCGGCTTCCTGGTGGCGGAGGGGATCGTGCTTACCGCGCTGCACGTGGTGGCCGACCGCAATCAGCCGGCGCTCGCGCCGTATCCCGGCGAGATCCTGCTTACCTTTCCGGGCGGCGCGGTGAAGGCTGCCATCGACGGGGAAAATTGGGATCGCCGGGCGGATTGGGTGCTGCTGCGCTGCGCCTCCGCGCCGGATGCCCGGCCAATTCCCCAGGCGGAGTTGAACGATGACGGCGGCACCTGGGAGACCTACGGCTTTCCCGACGCCAACCCCCGGGACGGCATGGCCAACATTGGGGAAGTCTCCAACCATCTGGGCACCCTGGACGGCAACCCGGTATTCCAGTTGTTCAGCCGGGAAGCGGCGGCGGGGCAGGGCGCGCCGGTGAAGGGACTCTCGGGCAGCCCGGTAATCGTGCAGAACGCGGTGGTGGGATTGCTGCGGTTCGCCCTGATGAAGGACGGGCAGACGGTGGCTGGGACGGTCTATGCCTGCCCAATCGCGAGCGTGCTCCGGAAAACCGGCAATCTGCTGCCGCTGCCGGACCCATGCTTCGGCCTGCCGGGATTGCCGCGGCAGCCGCTGCCGGCCGATCCCTTCCGCAACCTGGCCTGGTTCACGGCCAAAGAGGCCGAGGTGTTCTTCGGCCGCAACCGCGAAATCCGGCAGATGTACCAGCGGCTCACGGCGGAGGATGCGGCGCCGGTACTGCTGCTCTACGGCCAGTCGGGCGTGGGGAAATCGTCCTTTCTCGACGCGGGGCTTTTGCCGCGCCTGCGATGGTACCACCAGGTCTGCTATCTGCGGCGGGATGCGCACACACCTCTCGTGCGCACGCTGCGCGACAGCCTGAACCTGCTGGGTGGGGAGGCGGCCGAATCGGCGGCCGATCTGGCAGCGGCATGGCAGCAGGTGGAGCATAACGGGGGCAAGCCTCTGGTGGTGTTCTTCGACCAGATGGAAGAGGTCTACACGCACCCCAACGAGGAGGCTCCCCGGGAATGGGAGGACTTTGCCCGCCAGACCGGCGGACTATTCTCCGGATCGGCTGTCAGCGGCCGCCTGGTGCTCTCCTTCCGCAAGGAGTGGCTTCCGGAGATCCAAAAGCAGATGGAGCTGAACGGGATCTCGTACGCCAAGGTGTTTCTGGAAGGGCTGGATCGCTCCGCCGTGATGGAGGCGATCACCGGACTTACCGGGACCGATCGCCTGCGGCAGTCTTACGGGCTCACCATGGATCCCGGCCTGCCGGAGCAGGTCGCCGCCGATGTGCTGAGCGATCCGGATTCGGCTATCGCTCCCACGTTGCAAATCCTGCTGACCAAGATGTGGCGCAAAGCCACGGCCGAATCGCGTAGTGCGCCGAAGATGACGGCGGAACAATACCGCGGCCTGAGACAGGAAGGCCTGCTGCTGAGCGATTTTCTGGACCAGCAGTTGGCGGCGCTGAAATCGACCCGCGCCGAATGGGTGGAATCCGGGCTGGCGCTGGACGTGCTTGCCTGCCACACCACCTCATCGCTTTCGTCCAGGGAATGCACCCTGGACGAGATGCTGGCATTCTACAAGCACCGTGTGGCCGACATCCCGCCGCTGCTTCAGGCGTTGCAGGAGCTTTTTCTGTTGAGCGACAGCTCGCGTGATGACGCGAGGAAGGCCACGCGCCTCTGTCACGACACCCTGGCGCCAGTCGTGCGGCACCGGTTCGCCACGTCGGAGAGTCCTGGGCAGCGGGCGAGGCGCATCGTCGAGAGCCGGGTGGACGATTGGAAGGACGGAAGCCAATCCGGGCTGCTGGACGAAGGGTCGCTGGAGGCAGTCGAGCAGGGCTTTGCGGGCATGCGGGTGCTCACGCCGAAGGAACAGAGCCTGATCGCTGCCAGCCGCGTGGCGCAGCAAAAACGCCGACGGGCGCGCCGCATCCAGGAAATCGTCGCGGTGGCCGGCGTGGCGGTCATTTTTGCGACCGCGGTGATCGCATTGCTGTTGCGGGCGCGCATCGCACGGGAGAAGGAGGCCGCCGATCTCAGCTTGACCAACGACGAAAGCGGCCGCCTCATGGACAACGACCCCGGGCAGTCGCTGCTGCTGGCGCTGGCGGCGGTCGGGCGCAGCCGGGAACTCCAACACGGGCAGGTTGTCGAGGATGTCCAACGCAACCTGGCCGTAGCGGTAGAACACGACCTCGAAGTGGGGTGGGCGCATCTGCTCAACCCATACGAGGATGTCGCTCTGGCTTTCTCCAGCACCGGGGTGGTTGCCACCGGGGGCGAGTTGGTCCGGCTGTGGAACCTCTCCGGCGCGCTGGTGAACGCCAAGTTTGCCATCCCCCAAAGCGCGGTTCCGGTGCGTTCGCTTGCCTTCAGCCCGGACGGCAAGTTGCTGGCGGCGTCCGGCAACGACGGCGACATCCATGTGTGGGACCTTAAGGGCAACCCGCAGGGGAACCCATTCAATGTGCCGGATGCGGCAGGCGCCTTGTCGATTGCTTTTTCACCGGCCGGCGACCGGATCGTCTCGCTTTCCAACGGCGGTTCGCTCAGCGCATGGAGCCTTGCCGGGCAGCAGGTCTGGAAGGTGGCGATGCCTTCCCCATACAATTGGGCCGAGATCGGCTCGATGAACAGCAAAATCGCCGTGGTCCGGACGCCTAAGCAGGATCTGATCATTGCGGCAATTCCGGACGGCAGAGTGGGCGCGTGGGATCTGAACGGACAGCCGGTGGGCCAACCGTTTCAGGCGGCCGACCGCGTCTTCGGCGTCGCGGCGGCGGTCGAGGGGGGCGGACAGGTCATAGTGGCGGTTTCCGGCGCCGATCAAGGCGTGGAAAACGAGGAGCTAATGCGCGCCTGGTACCTGGGCGCCGCCAAACCCATCTACTCGGTCGGTTTTCCGCGGGGCCATGTGACCGATATAGCGGCCGCCGACGGCAACACATTCGCCGCGGCCATGGATGATGGCAGCGTCCACTTCATTGGACAGTTGGGGCTGGAAGTGATTCCGCCGGTGTACAGCCGCGACCAGGGCCGCTGCGGAATCGCCTTCTTTCCGGGAGGCCGGTACCTGGCCATGCGCTCCACCGTTGGCGATCTGCAAATTCAGGACACCGGCAACGGGATGATGCAGGGCCTGCTGGGCGAAGACAGTGCCATACTGGCGGTCGCCTTCAGCCCCAAGGGGGACCGCGTGGCGAACGGTACGGTGAAGGGCGCGGTTTGGCTGTGGTCGATGACGGGCGCGGGAGTACAAAGCACCACACCGCCGCCCGCCGATCCAAATGACAAGAACGCCAATCGCATCCTGGCGCTGGCTTGGGATGCCGATGGCAAACGCATCGCCACCGGCCACGAGAACGGCGTCATCCGGGTCTGGAATGCAGACGATATTCAAAATCAGACCGGCCAGCCGGTAGTGCTCGAACCGCCGCAACCCGGCAACACCACCTGGTACAGCTTGGCTTTCCTCCCCGATGGCCAGACGCTCTTGAGCGAGACCAGCAACGGAATCTGGTCTTGGGATTTGCGCAGCGGACAGGGAAAGCCCATCCTGGAGAATCAGACCACGCAAGCCGGTGCGAAGAATCCTCCGCTCGGCGCCAATGCTCACGCGTGGGCGCTGGCCATTCGCCCCGATGGTCAAGCCATCGCCCTGGCGCAGACCCAAAACCGGTCCAGTCTGGTTGGCGTGTGGGATCTGAACAGCAAGCCACTCGGTCCGTCGCTGCCGTACCAGGATATCGTGCGGGGACTGGCGTTCAGTCCGGACGGCAGCCTGCTGCTCTCGACCGACCGGGTCGGCACACTCAACATCTGGCGCCTCGCAGGCGGCATGTTTCCCGCGGGCAAGCTTTCGCCTGTGAATGCCGCGCCCATCAACGACAGCCTGGGATTCAACAGTGCGGTCCGCACGGCGGTTTCTCGAGACGGTCAGAACATCTTTACCGCGGGCAAGACGGCATCCATGTGGTCGGTATCGACGGGCCAGCGGATCGCCAGTTTCCCCGACCGGGTCGGGGTAGCCGCCAGTCCCGCGGCGGTGTCGCTCAGCCCCGATGGAACGACCCTGGCGGGGGGCAAGGCGTACGTCCTCTTTCTCTGGCGCGCCACCTGGCAGGAATGGCTGCAGGTGACCTGCGACCGGATTCGCAACCATCCGGTGCTCAGCCAGAAGACAACGGATGCCGTGCAACTCCAGAACGTCGCCTACGCCAAGGGCGTGTGCCAGGAACTGGTCTGGTCTAAGGAACACTAACCGTGCAACCGGTCATCCGCAA
>JASHSS010000267.1 GCA_030038565.1 Bryobacteraceae bacterium | reverse complement strand
GACTGCGCGCCGCAGGATAGGGCGTGGTCGCAGAGGTCTTCCAGCAGGGTTTTCGGTTTGCCCAAGGGGCCGAGGCTCCTCTCCCGAACATTCTACCCCGCGGCTGTGGCCGTGCGTGCCGTCTCGAGGGGAAAAGCGGGCGGACTCCGATCAGGGTTGTGGCCCGGCGGTGTAATCGGCATTCAGAGCGAGGCGCTCGCCGGGCTGGAGAAGCCGGCTCACGGATGAGACTGAGATTGTGACGCGGCTTTCGTTCCGGGCGGTCCAACTCAGGTAGCAGCGGCCGACCTGCTGCTGGGGGAAGCGGTTGACGAGCACGGGGCCGCCGAGGCGGTTGACGACGCGCCACTCTCCCGCGGGCTGCTGGCCGTCACTGTAGGATTCGGAGCCGGCGGGGATTTTCTCGGGCTCGATGAGGAGCTTCTCGACCGCGGCGCCGTCCTGGGCGCGGTAGCGGACCACCGCCTGGGTGATGTCGCCGGGGTCGGCATCCCACTGGGATTGGAGAGCGGCGGTGACGGGCGCGGTGGTGGTGTTCTCGAGGACGGTTTCGGTGCGCAGGGTGGGGCCGTCGAGGCGGAGGGTGCGTTTGATGGTGAGGCCGTTCTGGCAGGCGCCGGTGAAAGACGCCTGCGCCGGAGTGGCGCCGGCATCGAGCGTCCAGGCGGTCGTGCCGCTCATGCGCGTAAGGTAATCGCTGTAAAGCGCCACCCGCAGGCCGCCGATATCGGGATACTGCTTGGCGCCGGGTTGGGGATCGGCGAGCAGGTTTCTGTCGGACTGCTTGTCGATCACGTGGGTGACGCGGGCGTCCAAGTCGGGAACGATGTGAACGCGCAGGCGGCTGTTTTCGAGGGTGACGACGCGATACGGGCGCATGTAGCGCTGGAAGTCCTGGTCATCGCGGGTGGCGAGAGTGGATTCGCTGATATTGGTAATGGCGAATTGGCCGAGGACGGAGAGGAAGGAGTTCCAGCGGTCCTTGAGAGCGTTGAGATCGGCGGGGCGATACCATTCGCCTTCTACCGAGAACCGCTTGGCGCGGGTGAGTTCGACGTAGTCGATGCCGAGACGGGCTTTCCGGACGCGGGCGCGGACGGCGTCGTTTTCGGCAGCGGCTTCGGCCTGCCGGAACAGTTCGCGCGCGGCAGCCAGGAACTGGTCAGTGAGATAGGGCGCGGTGGGCGGATCGTAAATCCAGAGGTGACGGCCGCCACTGGACGCGCGCACCTGGCGCTGGAGGAGATCGAAGTAGGCGCGCATGGGCCGGGCGGCCTGGCCGTAGTACGCCTGGAGAAACTCATCCACGAGACGGTTGACATCGGCGTGGACGTCCCACAA
Source organism: Bryobacteraceae bacterium (assembly GCA_030038565.1). Taxonomy (GTDB): domain Bacteria; phylum Acidobacteriota; class Terriglobia; order Bryobacterales; family Bryobacteraceae; genus JOPF133. The sequence goes on along the minus strand of JASHSS010000267.1, from coordinate 1,884 downwards.
CAGCTTGGCCATGACATAGGAACGCAGTTCGGCGTTCTCCGCGCCGCCGCCCTGGCTTCCGTCGCCTTCCATGAAGACGCCGACCACGCCGTAGCGCTGGTACATGGGGAGGTCGGCGGCCAGTTCGTCGAAATCGGGGAAGGGCAGAAGGTAGTGGGCGAAATTGGTGTTGTAGTGCCAGATATAGAGCCGGTCCGTGACCTTCGACCAGGCGCGTAGGGTATGCATGAAGTAAGCGTCGTAAGGGCACTGCTCGTAGGGGTGGGCCTCGCAGGCGGCAATGGGGCAGAGGCGGATTCGCACGTTGGGGCGGGGGCGGGTGACGGCGGGGGGATCCTGGGTGTATTGGTAAGCCAGGGTATCGATGAGCTTGCCGGGATACTTTTTCCCGATCTGTTCGGCGAGCGCGTTGACGAAGCGGAGCAGGGGGCCGGAGTGGGCGCCGCCTTCCTCCTGTTCCACGCGGCGGCATTTGTCGCACTCGCAGTAGCCGTAGCGGTCGTTCTGGGAGACCGAGATGATGGTGGCATCGGGATGGGCGGCGATCCACTGCTCGACCGTCTGGATGGCGATGCGCAGGACGTCGGGATTGGTGAGGCAGAGTTGGGCGTTCTGGCGCCGGCGGCCATCGACCAGGGAGTAATACTCGGGATGCTCGTCGAGATAGCGGGTGGGAGGAACCAGGAGGTCGAAGGAATGGACGAAGGGGTAATACTGGACGTTGCCGCCGACCGAGAGGTCCAGGTGTTGAGACGAGCCGTTGGTCTTGTTGCGCGCCGCCCAATCGCGGTCGAAGGCCTCGCGGAAGTAGGTCTCGCGGTACTCGAAGGCGGGCTTCTGCACCTCATCCAGCGGGGCGAGGAGGATGGTGCGGCGGCGGGGGATGCGGCTGACCTGGGGGGTGAACCAGCGGCAGCCGAGTTTCTCCAGGAACGTATATACGCCGTACATACTGCCGCGCAGGCTTCCCCCGGCGATGATGAGGTGGGGGCCGGCGGTTTTCAGGGCGAAGCCTTCGTCGCCGAGAGCGGCGAAGGGTATGGGGACGTGCAACGCCGTGAGGGCCGGGCTATTGCCGATGAGGATCATGCGGGGGCGCGGTTGGGTGGCGATGGGCAGCCTGGCGCCCGAGATCTGTTCCACGAACATCTGCAACTCGTCGGCGCCGTGGCGCTCCGAAGGGGAGGCATCCGGAGCGATGACGATGGTGTAAGCGGAGCGGCCGTTTTCCACGAGCTTGAGGTTGGCGGCCAAAGACGGGGCGGCCAACGCAAGGAGAAAGGCGATAGCCCTGGACATGGTCTTCATCATAGTAGATGTGTCTTCACACGGTGGCACGGAGAACACGGAAGAAGCGCGGAGAAACCAGCGGGGAGGGCGCGAAGGAAACACGGTACTCGCCAAGGCGCCAAGGCGCAAAGTAACGCCAAGAAGATTTTGAAAGAGAGATGTAGGGGCGAAATCAGGGGGATGCGAGGGACGGTCTCAGTACCTGTAAGGTGCTGTGGCGTCGCCGTCGGTGGGTCTTCGCACAGGGGCGCGGAGAAAAACCAGGAGGGAGGGCGCGAGGGAAACACGGTACTCGCAAAGGCGCTAAGGCGCAAAGGCGCAAAGTAACGCCAAGAGGATTTTGAAGAGAGATCCGGGGGCGAAATCAGACGGATGCGAGGAACGGTCTCAGTACCTGTAATGTGCGCTCGCGCTGATCGTGGTGGAGGTTATGGCCGGCGCCATCGATGTGGACCAGTTTGCCGTTTTTGAGGACCTTGGCGGCTTCCTGGTTGGCCTTCCGGACGTCCGGCGGGGCATCCTGTTTGAGGATTAGGGTGGGGACAGTGATTTTGGCGAGGGCGTCCGCGGTGTTCATGCCTCTTCCGCCGCCGG
>JASHSS010000266.1 GCA_030038565.1 Bryobacteraceae bacterium | reverse complement strand
CGATTCGGCGGACGACGATTTCGTCGCAGCGCCGATTACCTCGCGCGCCCGAATTTCACCGTTCGACATCCCTATTCACGAATGGCGCAATGCGGGGTTGAATGCACCGTCGACGATTCGCGTCCACAAGCTGACAGTGCTGGCAAAGGACGAGATTGTGCGCCGCCTCGGTGATCTCGCAGAGGCCGACCGTAGTTCGCTGGTAGAAGTCCTGCGCCGCGCTTTTTCGTTGGATCGGTAGTGGGGTCCACCTCGCTCCGGTGAGATGGCGATTCAGCTTGGATATTGTCTTATCCGGCTGGGTCTCCGGTTAGCGCGATTGAGGGTCCAACACCTTGAGGGCCGTCTCGGCCCCAAACACCGGCAGGGAGGGATCGGTCAGCAAGCCGATCTGCTTCAACACGGATGCCTGGTCCCAATAAATATGCTCATGGGCCAACTTGCCGTCGCGGAAGCGCACAATTGCCACCAGGGGGACTTCCACCCTCCGCCCGGTGGGGGCAATGCCGGGGAGCATCCAAGGCATCTCCTGGGTGTGGGTGAAGGCGAAGATCATTTCATCCACAAGCTGGTTTTCGCCCACCGTGCGGGAAATGGGAGTCAAGGTGGTATCGGGCGGCATGCTGGGGATAAAGTGCCGCGAATAGAAATCACGCAGGGCGCTTTTGCCGTAACCGCCGGTCAGCGTAGGGATGTGGTTGACGTAAGCGTCTTCCACCATGGTGGCGAGGGTGGCTTCGGTATCGCGGGTGGAAAATTCGTGAGCGGTGTGCTCCTCCCAGAGGCGTACTAAGTCGGGTTCCGGCATGGGATTGATTCTATCGCAGCGGGGGGCGCGGCCCGCACGGAGTACCCGAGTACTGGTATTTCCAGCAAACAGGGGCCAATTTGCGTTACACTCGAAGCTGTTCCCACCCAATGGACTTTCTGAAAGGCCTGAACGCCCAACAGCGGGAAGCGGTTACTCACACGGAGGGACCGCTGCTCATTCTGGCCGGCGCGGGCAGCGGTAAAACCCGGGTCATCACGCACCGCATCGCTTACATTGTTACCCAGCGGCACGTGCCGCCGTCCGCGATTCTGGCGGTCACGTTCACCAATAAGGCGGCAGGGGAAATGCGCGAGCGCGTGGCGGGGCTGCTGGAGGGCGTGCCGCTCGATTCGGCACCCACGGTTTCCACCTTCCACTCTTTTTGCGTGCGGCTGCTGCGCCGCGATGGCGACGCCCTGTCGCGCGTCCGTCCGGGCTTCACCCGCCGTTTCAGCATCTACGACGACGAAGACCAACTCGGCATCATCAAGTCGAGCTACCGCGGCCTGGGGCTGGATGAAAAAGAGTTCATGCAGTACCGCGCGGCGCTCTCGCGCATCAGCGCGGCTAAGAACCGCAAGGAAACTCCCGAAGACCTTTACAAGATGGCGGTCAACAAGGAGTCCGAGGCGCTGGCGGCGCTTTACCAGGATTACGAAAAGGCGCTGCGCAACGCCAACGCTTTGGATTTCGACGACCTGCTGCTGGAAGCCGTGCGGCTGCTGCACCACGACCAGGCGACGCGCGAGGCCTGGAACCGGCGGTTAAGCTATGTCCTGGTGGACGAATATCAGGACACCAACCGTTCGCAGTACGAGTTGATGCGGCTGCTTTCGGAATCGCACAACAACCTGTGCGTGGTGGGCGACGAGGACCAGTCGATCTATAGCTGGCGCGGGGCGGATATCCGCAACATCCTGGATTTCGAACGCGACTTTCCGAAGGCTCACGTCATCCGCCTGGAGCAGAACTACCGCTCGACGAAGAACATTCTGACGGCGGCGGGCGCGGTGGTGGAAAACAATAAGGCCCGCAAAGGGAAGAAGCTGTGGACCGAAGCCGGGGCGGGCGAGATGCTCGGCCTGTACGCCGGCCACGATGCCGAAAACGAAGCCCTGTTCATCGTCGATACGATTGAAAAGCACCTGGCCGCCAATCCGCGCGATCACGTGGCGGTGCTCTACCGGACCAATTCGCAATCCCGCCAGATCGAAGAGGCGCTACGGCGATACGGGCGCAAGTACACCGTGGTGGGCGGCTTCAGTTTCTACCAGCGCAGCGAAATCAAGGACGTGGTGGCGTATTTGAAGCTGGCGGCTTCGAATACCGATTCGGTCAGCCTGCTGCGGGTGATCAACACGCCGGCGCGCGGCATCGGGCGCACCACGGTGGAGCAGATCGAGCGATACGCCCGCGAGCAGGGCCTGGGCCTGTGGGACGCCATCGAGCGGGTGATCGACGATCAGTCGCTTTCCACGCGCTCGCAATCGTCGCTGGTGGCCTTCCGCAACCTGATCCAGGAACTGTCGCTGGTGGCTAATTCCTCTCCCCTGCCGGAGTTGCTGAAGCACATTCTGGATCGCACGGGCTATCGCCACATGCTGGAGGCGGATCGCACGCCGGAATCCGAAGCGCGGCTGGAGAACCTGGACGAACTCTTGAATGCCGCGCGGGAGGCTGCCGAACGCGGGGAGACGATCGCCGATTTTCTGGATCACGCCGCCCTGGTGGCCGAAGTGGACGCGCTCGACGAAACCGCGCCGGTGGTCCTGATGACCATGCACAACGCCAAGGGCCTGGAATTTCCGGTGGTGTTTCTCTCGGGCATGGAAATGGGCCTCTTCCCGCACAGCCGCTCGACGGATTCCGAAGCCGCCATGGAAGAGGAGCGGCGCCTGTGTTACGTGGGCATGACACGGGCGCGCAAGCGGTTGATCCTGACGTGGGCGCGGTACCGGCGGCGGTTTGGCGGGGGGGAGCAGGAACGCTCCACGCCCTCCTGGTTCTTGAAGGAGATCCCCGCGCACCTGATCGTAGACCTGGGGGTCCGCGACGAGCCCGGCGAGATCGACCTGACCGGAGAGCGGCACGATGCGCGCATGGCGGCGCGCCGCAACACCTTCACCGGCAAAACCTACGATTCGCTGGAGAACATTTCGCAGTTCTTCGGAGAACGCGGCCGCCCGTTCGACCCCAAGGCGCGCCCGGGCGCGCTGGCCCCGCCCCATCCTCAGCCTCCCGCCGCCGCACCTCCGCCCTCCAAGCCGCTGCCCGCGGCGGCGCCGCCGGTGCGGCGGGGAGCGCGCG
>JASHSS010000265.1 GCA_030038565.1 Bryobacteraceae bacterium | reverse complement strand
CGTCGGCGTATCAGTACGGCATTCTGGCCACGCACTGGTATTGGATCGGCGCGATCCCGGCGATGCTGTTCCTGGGCATCGTGATGATGCCGTTCTATTACATTTCAAAAACGCATTCGGTCCCCGGCTATTTGCAACTGCGCTTCGGAGAGGCCAGCAGAGGGCTATCGGCAATTTCCTTCGCGCTGATGACAGTGTTGATGAGCGGCATCAATATGTACTCGATGGCGCTGGTGATGAAGGTGGTGCTGGGGTGGGATATCCACCTGAGCATCTGGGTCTCTTCGGTGACGGTGGCGATGTACGTGGTGCTGGGCGGATTGCTTTCGGCTATCTTCAACGAGGTGCTGCAATTCGTACTGATCTGGCTGGGGGCGCTGCTGATCTCGATCATCGGCCTGGTGGAAACCGGGGGCTGGAGCGGGATGGTGGCGCGGATTCACGCCAACTTCCCCGGGCAGGATTACACCCACCTGTGGCGCACCATGGGATCGTTCGCCGATAATCCCATGGGCATCCAGTGGGTGGGGATCGTGTTCGGGCTGGGCGGGGCGATCTCGATGGGCTACTGGACCACCGATTTCCTGGTGGTACAGCGGGTGATCGCGGCGAAGGACCTGCGCTCGGCGAAGCTGGCTCCCATCATCGGAGCGGCGTTCAAGATGTGCGTGCCGTTCATCGTGATCCTGCCCGGACTGCTGGGGCTGGCGGTGCTGCCGTTTCACCTGACGGGGGAGACGCAAGCCGTGGCCACCGGCGGGCACAGCTACAACGAGGTGCTGCCGCTGATGCTGGCGCGCTACTGCGGTCCGGGCCTGCTGGGCCTGGGGATCACCGCGCTGATCGCCGGCTTCATGAGCGGGATGGCGGGCAACGTGAGCGCGTTTTCGACGGTGTGGACGTACGACATCTACCGGGCCATGTTCCGCAAGGAAGCCAGCGACGCGCATTACGTGAGCGTGGGACGCTGGTGCACGATCCTGGGGGTGCTGGTGAGCATCGGGACGGCCTACCTGGTGATGCAGTTCAAGAGCATCATGGATTACGTGCAGGCACTGTTCAGCTTCTTCATTGCGCCGCTGTTCGCCACGGTGTTGTTCGGGATGCTGTGGAAGCGGACCACGCCGGCGGCGGGCTTCTGGGGACTGCTGGCGGGCACGGGATCGTCGATCGGGATGTATGTGTGGGTTCACCTGGACCCCACGGCGATTCGCTACGTGGCCCTGTCGCCGCTGGCCAAGGACATGGCGGAGAACGTGTGGCGGGCGCTCTGGTCGGCGCTGTTCGGGGCGACGGTAACGCTGATTGTGAGCCTCGCGACGAAGCCCAAGCCGGAAGCGGAACTGGTAAACCTGGTGTACGGCTGCACCGAGATACCCTCGGAAGGCCATCTACCGCTTTACCAGCGGCCGATCTTCTGGGCGGGGGTAGTGGCGCTGGTGTTCGTGATTTTGCAGATCGTTTTCTGGTAAGAAGCCATGCATCGTCCTGGAATGATTTCGATCTGGTTCTTCATCGGCCTGCTGCTGCTGGCGTACGGATTTCTGATCTTCGGCGCAGGGGTTTACGAGATCGCCTCGCCGCCCGAGCATCCGGTGGTGCTGGCCGAGCTGCACTCGGGGGTGTGGTGGGGCGCGCTGCTGATTGTAATCGGCGCGATTTACACCATCCGGTTCGCGCCCGGAAAAGGAAAGCGATCCCATGAATAACGGAAACGGGCGGGCGGTCACGTTCGGAGTGATCGTCGGCAACCGGGGCTTCTTCCCGGATCACCTGGCGCAGAGCGGCCGCGCGGAAATGCTGGCCGCGCTGGAGCAAGGGGGGTACGGAGCGGTGGCTCCCAGCCCCCAGGAGACCAAGTACGGCGCGGTGGAGACGCGCGCGGAAGCGGCCTCGTGCGCGGACCTGTTCAGGAAACACCGCGAGGCGATCGACGGGATCATCGTCACGCTGCCGAATTTCGGAGAGGAGCGGGCCATCGCGGACACCCTGCGGATGGCGGGCCTGAACGTCCCGGTGCTGGTGCAGGCGACTCCCGACACGCCCGGGCGGATGACCATCCGCGACCGGCGGGACAGCTTCTGCGGGAAGATGTCGGCGTGCAACAACCTGGCGCAATACGGGATTCCGTACTCGCTGACCAGCCGCCACACGGAGGCGCCCGATTCGGCAGAGTTCCGGCGCGACCTGGACTGGTTCGCGGCCGTGTGCCGGGTGGCGCGAGGGCTGCGGCGGCTGCGCATCGGCGCCATCGGGGCGCGGCCGGCGGCCTTCAACACGGTGCGCTACAGCGAGAAGCTTCTGGAGGCGAGCGGCATTTCGGTGGAGCCGATCGACCTTTCGGAGATCTTCGGGCGGATCGCGCGGATGGGCGACCAGGACCCGGCGGCGACGGCCAAGCTGGAAGCCATCCGGCGCTATGTGCCGAGCGACAGCGTGCCCGCCGCGGCGCTGCTCAAGATGGCCAAGCTGGGCGCGGTGATCGACCATTGGATGGCGGAGACGGAGGTCACCATCAGCGCGGTGCAGTGCTGGACGTCGCTCGAGGAGTATTTCGGAGTGGTGCCCTGCACGGTGATGAGCATGATGAGCGAGAACCTGATGTCGAGCGCCTGCGAGGTGGACATCTGTGGGGTGGTGGGGATGCACGCCTTGCAGCTTGCCTCGGGAACTCCCAGCGCGCTGCTCGATTGGAACAACAACTACGGCGACGATCCGGACAAAGCCGTGTGCTTCCACTGCAGCAATCTGCCCAAGCATTTCTTCCGCGAAGCGCGCATGGACTTCCAGCAGATTATCGCCGGCACGGTGGGGCGTGAGAACACCTACGGCACGTGCGTGGGGCTGGTGAAGCCGGGGCCCATGAGCTTCGCGCGTTTTTCGACCAACGACCGCGCCGGGGCGATTCACGGCTACGTGGGCGAAGGCGCCTTCACCGACGATCCGCTGGACACTTTCGGCGGGGCGGGGGTGGTGCGGATCGGCAACCTGCAAGGATTGCTGCGGTACATCTGCGAAGGCGGGTTCGAGCACCACGTGGCGGCCAACCTGGCGACGGTATCGGGCGCGGTGGCGGAGGCTGCCGAGCGATACCTGGGCTGGCGCGTGCACCGGCATGCGTAGGAAAACCATGGGCCTGAGGCGCGACGAATTGGGTGGGTGGGACAGGCCTTCAGCCTGTCCAGCGCAAGCTGAGGGCCCGCCCCACCGACTTTAGAGGGAAACATGAGCATCGTGGCAGGCGTGGATTTCGGCACCCTCAGCGTGCGGGTTTCGATCTTCGACAGCGCGCGCGGGCGTTTGGGTGCGGGCACCGGCGAGTATCCGCTGGTGCGGCGGAAGGAGGATCCCGACCAGGCTACCCAGAGCCACGCCGAGCACATGCGGGCGCTGGGCGAAGCCATGCACAAGGCCCTGAAGGCAGCCGCGGTGGACGGGCAGGCCATTGAGGCGCTGGCGCTGGACACCACAGGATCGAGCGTGGTTCCGGTGGATGGGCAGCTTCAGCCCCTGGACGATTATTACCTGTGGTGCGACCATCGGGCGTGGCGCGAAGCGGCCGAAATCACCACCGCGGCGCGGGAACGCAACCTGGAGGCGATCCACTGGTGCGGCGGCACGTACTCCTCCGAGTGGGGGTTCGCCAAGCTGCTGCACTGGCTGCGCCACAATCCGGGGAAGCGGGCGCGTTTCGCGACGGCGCTGGAACACTGCGACATGGTGGCGGCGGTGCTGTGCGGCATCACCGAACCCGCCCAGGCCCCGCGCAGCGTTTGCGCCATGGGGCACAAGTGGATGTGGAACGCCGCGCTGGGCGGGCTGCCGCCGGAGGAGTTCCTGGCGGGTGTGGATCCGCTGCTGGCCGGGGTGCGGGCCAAACTGGACGGGCACTACGCCACGAGCGACCGGATCGCCGGGCATCTCGCGCCCGAATGGGCCGCGCGGCTGGGGCTGCGGGCCGGCATTCCGATTCCGGTGGGAGCCTTTGACGCCCACTGGGACGCCATCGGCGCGGGCGTGCGGCTGGGCGACGTGGTCAACGTGGTGGGCACCTCGACCTGCATCATGGCCATCGGGGAACGGGCGGGATTGATTCCCGGGGTTTGCGGGGTGGTGCCGGGCTCGATCGATCCGCGGCGCATCGGAATTGAAGCGGGGCTTTCGGCGACCGGCGATATCTTCGAGGCCATCGCGCGGCGGGCGGGATCGACAGTGGCCGACCTTTCCCGGGGCCTTAGGAATTATCGCGCGGGCGAAACCGGACTGATGCGGCTCACCTGGGACAACGGCGACCGCACGGTGCTGGTGAATCCCGAACTGAGCGGTGTGACGCTCGGCTGGCGCCTCACCCACAGCGCGCAGGACGAACTGTTCGCGGCCATCGAAGGCACGGCGTTTCATACCCGCGTGATCCTGGAGCGCATGGAGGAGCACGGGGCGCCGGTGCGCAGGATCATTAACGGGGGCGGCATTCCGCAAAAGAACCCGGTGCTCAACCAGGTGTACGCCAACGTGCTGGGCAAGCCCATCCTGGTGCCGAAGAGCGAAGTGACCAGCCTGGGATCGGCGATTTTCGCTTTTCTGGCGGCCGGCACTTTCGCCGGGGTTGAAGAGGCCCAGAACGCGCTGTGCCCGGATTACCAGACGATTGAGCCGCAGCGCGCGGACGCGGACGCTTGCGAGGACCTCTACTGCCTGTACCGCAAGCTGTATTTCGCCTTCGGGGCGCGCCGCTCCGGGCCGGCCGAAATCGGCGAGGTGCTGCCGGAGTTGCGGCGCATCGCGGCACAGGCCAGAATGGGACGAGATGCTGGAATCGCTACGAGCTGAAGTACTGGAAGCCAACCTGGAGCTGGTGCGGCGGGGCCTGGTGTTGTACACCTTCGGCAACGCCAGCGGACTGGCGCGCGCGGAGGGCCTGGTGGTGATCAAGCCGAGCGGCGTGCCTTACAACGAGATGACCCCCGCGCACATGGTGGTGACGGATCTGAAAGGCCGGGTGGTGGAGGGTAATCTGCGCCCTTCGACGGACCTGGCCACCCACATCGCGCTTTACCTCTCGTCGCCCAGGGTCGGGGGGGTGGTCCACACGCATTCGCGTCATGCGACTGCGTGGGCGCAGGCCGGGCGCGAGATCCCCTGCTTCGGCACCACCCACGCGGACTATTTTCACGGCGCGGTTCCGGTGACCGAGGCGCTATCGCCGGCGGAAGTGGAAACAGCCTACGAGGCCAACACGGGAGTGGCGATCCTGCGTACTTTGGGAACGCGCGATGCGCTATCCTGCCCCGCAATGCTGGTGCATGGCCATGGCCCCTTCTGCTGGGGCGCCACGGTGACGGAAGCCGTCCACACGGCGGTGATTGTCGAAGAACTGGCGGCCATGGCGTGGATGACCATCGCGATCAACCCCGCCGCCACGCCGATTGCGCTGAGCTTGCGCGACAAGCACCACTTCCGCAAGCACGGGGCGACGGCCACGTACGGGCAGAAATAAAGCGGAACCGCCGGGCTACTTCTCCCGCCTGGCCACCCACTCGATGGATTGCCCGCCGCCGGCGGAACTGGTGGAAGTGAATTTTATTTCGTCGCCGGCGATCTTGCCCTTGTAGTCAATCTTCATATCGTTGCCGCCGAAGTTGGCGGTGATGCTGAAGGTCACGGTATCGCCTTCCACCTTCCCATCGGTGATGGTGGACTTACCCAGCATCGAGCTGGTGGTTTCGCCGGTGACCTTGCCGCCATCCACTTTGAAGGTAAAGGTTCTTTCCATGGAGCCGTTGGGGCCTTCGGCGGTGGCCTTCCAGTTGCCGGAGATGTCGGCGGCCAGAGCCGCGCAGGCGGAGAGGGCCAGGATAGCCAATAAACGTTTCATGCGGAGTATGCCTCGCGGTTTCAAGATGAAGGATTTGAGGGCCGGGGTCAAGGGGGTCAAGGGGGTGGTGGCACCTGTAGTTTTCCAGTATAATTTCGTCCATCGACCAAGAGGAGGGTTCCGTGGCGGATGCCAAACGTCAACTGGATGCGGCGGCCAAGGCCAAGCTCAGCAAGGCAGCCGAAAATCTGAAACACGCGCTCGATACGGTCAAGAAGATGAAATCCGATATCGAAGCGCAGGACAAAAAAGTGGACGATCTCGACCAGGCACTCGAGGAATGAATTGAGGAGAGGCGAATATGGCGAAGAGCAGGCTGATGGCAGCGGTTCGTACCCACAGAACGGAGCTTGAGAATGAATTGGACGGATTCATCAGGAAGTGCCACCTAGGGGATGTCTCCCTGGACGATACATCGAGGCTGATGAGGAAGCTGCTCGAATTTGAGAAGGCCATTGACGACATGGACGCGCATATGCAGAATCTTCACCGGCGGGAGAATAATCCGAAGGTCGCCGACCGGCTCCGCAATCTGAAGAACATTTTCAAGGACAAACAAACACTCTCGAACGAGCGGACCATGGTGGAAGCGCAGTTCGGGAGGGTCAAGCATGAAACCGAGGGACTCAGAAAACAGGTGAAGGATGAGATCGACGAAATTACGGGAGTATTAATGGGCGTGTGAGAGCCGGATTGCTCCGGCGGCCGAACCCTTGCTATACTCGGAATTTACGCCGAGGGAGAGTACTGTAATGGCACAGATTTGCGAAGTGTGTGGGCGCGGGCCGCAATTCGGGAACCGCATCAGCCACGCCCACAATGTGACCAAGCGCCGCTGGAATCTGAACCTGCAATCGGTGCGCGCGGTGGTGAACGGCGCCAACCGGCGCATCCGCGTGTGCGTGTCGTGCATTCGTTCCGGTAAAGTGCAGAAGGTCGCCTAGCTACGATGTGCATCGTATACGATGGACATCGTAGGTCATGCGCCTCCTCCGGTTGATCCCCATCCTGGCGGCCGTTCGCGCCATGGCCGCCGCTGTTCCGGCCGATACAGGGCCGGCCGCCAAAGCCCTGACGGAATGGGCGCGGCTGTGTGAACCCGATGGGCAACTGCTCTGGGGCAAGTCCCTGTGCGGTCCAATGGTGTTGGTGGATCCCGCCACGCGGGAGGCCATCGCTAACCGTCCGGACCCCGAAGGGAAGTTCCGAAAGGAAGGAGAAGTCTTTCTCGGCGCGCTTCCGGAATCAATTGTGCCGTCGAATACTTCGTTCCAATGGGAAGGGCAGGATTGGTCCACCGTGATGCTGCCTTTGCCCACGGATCCTTTTTTGCGGCTGGGCCTCCTGGCCCACGAATCGTTCCACCGCATCCAGGGCAGCCTGGGCCTGGGCGCGCCGGATGCCGCCAGCGCGCACCTGGACACCCAAGCCGGACGCCTCTGGCTGCGCCTGGAATTGCGCGCGCTGGCGCGTGCGCTGCGCGGGGAGGGCGCCGCCGCGCGGAAGAGCGCCGCCGATGCCATGTTGTTCCGCCTCTACCGGCATCGCCTGTGCGCGGGATCGGAGGCCGCGGAGGCCGCCATGGAAAAACAGGAGGGCCTTGCGGAATACACGGGCGTGTTCGTGGCTTTGCGGGCCACCGGTGAGAATATCGGCCGCGAAGCCCGGGTGGTGGAGTCCTATGAGGACAGCAATGCTTTCGCCCGCTCCTTCGCCTACGCCACCGGGCCGGCGCTGGGCTTGCTGCTGGACCGTTACGCCGCCGGATGGCGCGCCCGGGCGGCCGGCGCATCGCTCGATTCCATGCTGGCGCAGGCATTGCGCGTGCCGACGCCCGCGGACCTGGAGCAGGCGGCACACGCACGCGCGGCGCTTTACGGCTACGCCGCGGTGGCGGCTGCGGAACGCGAGCGCGAGGAACGGCACCAGGCGATGCTGGCCGGCCTGAAGAGCAAATTCCTGGAAGGGCCGGTGCTCCAATTTCCGGCCGCTCCGGAGATGAACCGCAATTTCAATCCGCAAACGCTGGCGCCGTTCCCACCGTACGGAACGTATTATCCGACGGGCACCTTTTCGGCGAATTGGGGCCGCCTGCGGGTAGAGGGCGGCGGCGCGCTGCTGGCGCCGGACAACCGTTCGCTGCGGGTCGCGGCTCCGGCGGACCCGGCCGCACGCCCGCTGGAAGGGGAGGGTTGGGTTCTGCAACTGGCGCCCGGCTGGACCATTCAGCCATCCGCGCGCGCCGGGAGCTTTGAGGTGGTTCGCGCGGCGAAGTGAGGGCGCTTCGCGCGGGCGGTCCGGGAGCGTGACCAACCGCCGGGTCGCGCGCAAAGCGCTTCCGCCCCGGGAAGGCGCATCGGCTGGTATGCCGAGCTGCCCCGCGGCATGGTTTCCTTCGTGCGGCCGGATGGTCTGGTGAAGGCCTGTGCGCGCATCGGCGGGCGTACGCCGCTCGTCCTGCGGGCTACGTGGAATCGGGTGGCCCCGGCCGTTCTCTCCTGGGCTACGGAACAGCGAGCGGAACAAATGTTTCAGTTGTCCGCGGGCGAATCCCTGACGGCCGCGTCTCCGGTCGCGCTTGGATCCGCCCGTCCGGTGCGCCATGGAGAGTAACTTAACGTCTTAGTCACGCCGCTGTTATATTGCGCACGTAACCTATCAAAGTGCAAAAACAAACGGTGCGGGATTTTTTCTGGCGGAGGGCGTGTGTGCTGGCTCTCGGTATTTCGCTCTGCGCGGCGGGATTCGGCCCTCTTGACGCGCAACAGGGCGGAACGATCTCCGGGACGGTCCTGGATCAGGCGGGAAAGCCGATCCCGTCGGCAGCGGTAGAAGTAAGGAACGAATCCACGGGGGCTTCCCGCACGGTCCTCGCCGGCGTGGACGGAAAGTTCTCGGTTTCGGATCTCGCCCCGGGCACCTACTCCATTTTCGTTTCCGCGACCGGTTTCGCCCTGACTACCCGTTCAGGCGGACAAGTCGCCGGCGGCGCAACTCTCGACATCCCTATCACCATGTCGGTGGAGTCCGTGTCAGCCTCCATCACGGTCAACGACGCCGTATCGTTGGCGGCTGCGGAAGCGCCCTCCGGGAATACGCTCGAAGCGGTTTCGGCTAAAACCGAGGTCAGCTCGGAATTCATCCACAATTTCATGTCGCCGGTGGCGGACTACGCCGAATACGTGAATTACGCGCCCGGCACCGTCAGCCTCAATCCCAACGGGGTCGGGCTCGGGCAGGCCAAACTGTACTACCGGGGCTTTCAGGACGGGCAGTACACCATGACGTTCGACGGGATTCCGTTCGAAGACACCAACACGCCCACGCACCATTCCTGGGCGAACTTTCCCAGCGGCTGGACCGACGCGGTGGATTTCGACCGCAGCCCTGGCCTTTCCTCGGACTTCGGCCCCACCAACTTCGGCGGATCGATCAATCTGAAATCGCCGCAATTATTCCCGGATCCGGATATCCGCGCGTCGATCACCTACGGGTCGTGGAATACGCGGCTGTTGCAACTCGACGGGGACAGCGGATTCTTTGGACCGGGCAACCGTAACAGCTTCCTGATGGATATCCAGCAACTGCTATCCGACGGATACCAGACTTACAACCGCCAGAAGCGCGTGGCCGGGTATGGTAAGTATCAATACCGGATTTCCGCCCGCAGCTCGCTGACGTTATACGGCGGGCTGGTGGACATCTGGACCAACACTCCTAACACGACCAATCCCACGCGCGCACAAGTCGCCGAATACGGCGATAACTTCCTGCTCAGCGGCGATCCCGGGACGCCCAGCGCGCCGAACCCTTTGTATTACGGCTTGGACACTTATCACGTCCAGACCGATTTTGAATATGCAGCCTACACAGCCGATCTGGGAAACGGTTGGAAGCTGGACACGAAGGCCTACACTACGCGCTACTGGAACAAGCAGTTCTACCAGAATGGCACTACCATCAACCTCACTCCCACCAAGCCAAGCGCCGTGGATAAGCTGAATGGGTACCGCCATGCAGGCGATACATTAGTGGTAAGTAAGGAAACCAAGTGGGGCATCTTCCGCACTGGAATGTGGTACGACTGGGCCTACACCGACCGGTATCAATACCCTTCCAACCCGATCACTCAAGTGGACACGCCCTTCCCCAATTTCCACGAGCATTTCATCACCGAGGCCATCCAGCCGTTCGCCGAATTCGAATGGCACCCGGCGCCCCGGCTGGTGGTAACCGCGGGTGTCAAGGACGCGAACTACGTGATGTCGCTGGTGCAGTACCAGGATAACGGGAAGACCGTAGGCTGCCTGGGCGGAACGCTGGTCACCACCGTGGCGCCGTTCTGCGTCGGGGGCGTCCAGTTTGTGGCGCACGAGATCGATTACAACAACGCGCTGCCGAACGTAGCCGCCCGGTATTACCTGAGCAGCGGTTGGTCGGTGTATGCCCAGTGGGCCGAGGGCAGCATTATTCCGCCCAGCGCCGTCTTCGACGTTCCCAACGCTCAAGTGTTGGTTCCGCAGAAGCCCACCCTGGCTAAGACCTATCAGATTGGTTCCGTGCTCAAACACCGCCGCTGGACGCTGGACGCGGATGCCTATTATGTCCACTTCCAGAACGGCTTCGATTCCTACATAGATCCAACCACCGATGAAGCTATCTTCGTCCCCACCGGCCCGAGTAATACCAAAGGTCTGGAGGCGGAGGGCAATGTGATCGTCGGATGGGGACTTAGTGTATACGCCAATGGCACTCTGGGTTCGGCAAAATATGCGGAGGGCGCCAGCTATCCCAACGGCGGGCTGTGGGTAGCGGACACGCCCAAGAACGTGGAGACGCTGGGCTTGCTGTGGCGCCGCGGAAACTGGGATTTGGGTTTCATCGACAAACGTGTGGGAACTCTTTATAACGACAATGGCACGATAACCTATAAGATCGACGGACTCTCCCTGCCGTTCCCGGCCGATCAGGCCATTACTATTAGTCCGTTCAGCGTGATGAATGTGTACGCCAATTACAC
Source organism: Bryobacteraceae bacterium (assembly GCA_030038565.1). Lineage (GTDB taxonomy): Bacteria > Acidobacteriota > Terriglobia > Bryobacterales > Bryobacteraceae > JOPF133. Next base: position 8,961 of record JASHSS010000265.1, on the reverse strand, counting down.
CATCAAAAACGGCTCGTTTCTGCGCGGGAGTAAAATCGAGCTTTCAGTGAACAATCTCGCCGACAGCCACAACATTGTGGGAATTACGCCGGCCGTCGCCGCGACGCCGGCGGCTCTTTTCGTACCTAACGCAGGCGACCAGCTGAATCTGCTGCCTGGACGCAGCGTCATGCTGACGTTCACCGCGGGCTGGGCGCCGCGGCGATGAAGCCGGCAGGATCAGTGGTGGAAGCTCGGGGCGGCCGCCGGATCTCCACCGTTTGACGCCGCGGGAGACAGGACGTAGCGGCGATCTCTCGCGGGCCTGAAGAACGCGGCCGGGCGGCGCCCCGCGAGCGAGCATCCTTCGCGAACCGGCACGGTTGTTCGATTACGGTTTGGCGCCCGGATTCGGGTGGAACGGGGTGGGGGTATTTCCGGCCCCGGCGGGTTCCGGGCTAGCGAGGTCGAGATTCACCACGATAGGGTCCTGCCCGCTGCGCACGACCACGGCTTCACAAGGTTCGTCGGCCCGAGCGTTGATTTCCTGGTGCGGGACAAAGGGCGGAACATAGATGAAATCGCCCGGTCCGGCTTCACCACTGAATTCCAGACGGTCGCCCCAGCGCATACGGGCCCTGCCGCGAACAATGTAGAGGACCGTTTCGAGCTCGCCGTGGTGGTGAGGTCCGGTCTTGGCATTGGGCTGGACTACAACCGTGCCGGCCCACAGTTTGGCCGCTCCCGTTCGGGCATGGGTGATGGCAGCGGCGCGATTCATGCCGGGCGTCTGCGGCGTGTTGGAGTCCAGATCGCCGGCGGGAACGATTTTTACGCCGTGATGTTCCCAGTCCATGACTTACATCATAGACGCTTCCTTTTCGCTCAGATCCGCCCCCGCCGGTTGAACACATCGGCGGCGCCGTGCGCCGCGGGACCGGCCGCCGACTTACGCGCGCAGATCGGAATTCACGGCGTGAATGAGGGCGTTGATATAGCCGTAACCGAACGCGTAGGCCTGCAGTTTACCGGGATCGTCCGGGTGACCGGGCATGTGATCGGGACAGATGGACCAGGCAAATCGGGTGTCGCGCAGAATGCGCATGATCTTGAGGAAATCCATTTCCCCTTCATCGGGGAACACTTCCGCAAAATGGTTCAGGCCCCCGCGGATGTTGCGCATGTGGACCTGGTGGATCTTGCCGCGCTCGCCGAGGTATTGAACGATGGGCAGAATCTCCGCGGCCGGATTGGGCAGGCCTTCCGCCGTCGTTCCCAAACATAATTGGAAACCATTGTATGGGCTGTCCACGATGGCTTCGTACCGTTTGTAGCCTTCGAAGACGGATGGGGCGTCCCAGTTTTCGGCGCCCTGGTAGCCGAAGGGCAGGCCGGGCGGATCGTACGGGTGGGCGGCCATTCTCACGTCGTACTGGCGGCAGACGGGGATGACGGCCCGGAGAAAGTGCGTGATGCGCTCCCAGTAGTCTTCGGAGCTGACCTTGCCGGCCGGGCCGTCGGGCAGATCCCTCCAAGCCGGCTCGAGGTCGAAAGCCGCGTAGGTGGCGCCTCCGCGTCCGGGGCGCGTGCCGTTGCGGCGGATGGGGATGACGGTCCAATGATGAGTGATGACGCGGACGCCGGCGGCGGAGGCCTTCTGGATATTGCCGATGATGGCGTCGAGGCGGCGGTCGCGTTCGGCGCCGGGGCGAAGCATGATGTACTCGGAGTCCATGCGGATGGCCTCGAGAATCACGCCGGCCTGGTCGCAGTTGTCGCGCATGGTCTTGATCTCGCCGGCGTCCCACGCGCCGTCGGCGCCGACCTTGCGCACCTGCGCGGTGAGATGCCGGACGCCGTGGCGGAGGTTATATTCCAGGTTGTGCCTGCCGGTGATCGAAGCGCCCGGTCCACCGGCCACGCTGTGATAGTCGCCGCCGACGTGCATCAGGAGGTTGGGTTTCGGAGGAAGGGGCGAGGCGGATTGGGCGCCGGCAAGGCTCGCAGCGGCAGCGCCGCCAGCCAGAGCTTTGCCAAAATTTCTACGTTTCATCATGGAATGGCTCCGTGAAAAGGGCGCCGGCGTGCCGGTCCCGCTACGAAGTCGAACATAGCACAGGGGTGATGCAACGCGCTCCGTCCGCTATAATGCGGCCATGCCGCTCAGCCGAAGATCGTTTGTCTCGCGGTTGCTCGCCGCCCCGCTTGCCGGCGCCTATGCCACCGCCGCCCGAGCCGCGGTTCCCTCGAAGATCACGCGCATCGAAACCGTCTACTGGAAAAGCCGCGACGATGCCCCGTTTTGGCCGCACTGGACCTGGGTGAAGATCGATAGCGACGCGGGCGTTTCCGGCATCGGGGAAACCTATCCGCGCAACCCGGCGGAAGCGGCGGTAGTTCACGCCATTGCCGGCTCGTTGATCGGACGGGACCCGCGCGATATCGAGCGGATCTGGGCCGATCTGTATCGCAGCTTCGATTATCAGGTGGCCGGAGGCGCTGAAATCCGGGCTTTAAGCGCGATCGATCTGGCCCTGTGGGACCTTCTCGCCAAGAGCCTCAACGCGCCCGTTTACCGCCTGATCGGCGGCAAGGCCAACCCTCGCGTCCGCCTCTACAACACCTGTTTCCCTTACAAGTTCGACTTCAACCGGGAACCCGAAAAAATCATGCGCGAGCTGATCGCGACGCGCGGCATCAAGGCCATCAAGATCTGGCCGTTCGATGGCGCCGCGGCGCGCAGCCGGAATCAGTTCATCACGCCTCAGGAGATCGATGCGGCGCTCCAGCCGGTTCGGCGGCTGCGGGATGCCTTCGGCTCCGATATCGACATCGCCGTGGAATTCCATGCGCAGTGGAACCTGACTTCCGCCATTCGCATTGCACACTCGCTCGAGCCCTACCACCCGATGTGGCTGGAGGATATGCTCATGCCCGGCAACTACCTTCAGTATCACGAGCTGGCCGCCGCCACCAGCGTGCCTCTGATCGCCGGAGAACGGATGGCCGGCAAACTACAGTTCGAGCAACTGCTGGAATCGCGGACCGTCAAGTACGTCATGTTCGACGTCACCTGGTGCGGAGGCTTGACCGAGGCCCGCAAAATTGCCGCGATGGCGGACGCCTTCGAGCTGCCGATCGCCCCGCACACAGCCGGCGGCCCGCTGCTGTTCTACGCCACCACGCACCTTTCAACGGCGTCGCCCAACGTCTGGATCCAGGAAAGCTGCCAGCGGTTTTACGAACACGACTGGCCCGCCATGCTGGAGAACCCCATCGCACCGGAGGATGGCTCGATACGCGTGCCTGAGGAAAGCGGCTTCGGAATGCGTATTAAACCGGAAGTCTGGAATCACCCCGCGGCCGTCCGGCAGGTAAGCGAGGGAAAGTGAACGCATCCGTCCGCCGTTGCGCGCGCCGGGGCGCCGCACACGCCGCGGCAGATCCCTCGCGCGTTGCGGGCCGCCAAGCGAGCCGGCCCTTTCGCGGGCAGAGCCAATACCCGTTCGAGAGCCTGAGCGCCGCGCCGTATGAGATGATTTCCCTGGAGTTGAAACAGGTTCAGATATGCGTTCCGCGATGATTGCAGCTATGGTGCTGGCCGGCGTTGGTACGTTGGCCGGCGCCGATTTGTTCCGCGACGATTTCTCGCGCTTTCCGCCGGGGTGGCTGACATCTCCGGTGGGAACCCTGAATGGCGCCATTCAGGAGTATCACTACCTTCCGAATCGCGGCGTTCCACTGGGACCGTGGGAAAACGCCATTTCTCACCTGGACGCCTGGGTGGCCGGCGACGAAAACGGAAAACCTTACCTGGAAGAGCAACTCGATCGCACTGCCCGCCAGTTCACCAGTCCCATCTTCCTGACGGGTGACCCGGAGTGGGACGACTACACGGTGGAGGTGAAGGTGAAGCCGCTGACGCTGGCGGACATGGCGGGCGTCGTATTTCGCTACCACACCAACCGTGATTACTATTTGTGCGGTATGACCGGTGGGAACAAGGTGGAACTGGCGCAGCATCTGCCGATCGAGCCGGCGCTGCGCGTGCCGGGGTGGAAGCAGATCGCCGAAGCCGATTTCCGGTACGACACGGAACGGTACTACGTGCTCAAAGTCGAAATTGCCGGGCCACGCATCCGCGTCTCCGTCGATGGCAAGGCGGTGCTGGAGGCCTCCGATGGGGAGTTGCCGAAGGGCAGAGCCGGTGTCACCGCAAGCGGTCCGGCCCGCTTCCAGGATTTCCGTGTGACGGCGACCGATCGCGCGGCCCAGGAAATCGCCCGCCGGATCCGGTCGCGCGAAGAATTGCTGGCGCGCCTTCGCGACGATAATCCAAAGCCGAAATTGTGGAAGAAGTTCGACACCCCCGGGTTTGGAGCCGGGCGCAACGTGCGGTTCGGCGACCTGGATGGCGACGGGGCGCCGGACATGTTGATCGCGCAGAACATTCCGCGCGTGCAGGCCGACGCCTTCGACCAGATCAGTTGCCTGACGGCGGTGACCCTGGATGGCAGGATTCTGTGGCAATCGGGGCGGCCCGACCCGCGCAATGGCTTGTTGACCAACGATACGCCGTTCCAGATTCACGATATCGATGGCGACGGCCGGAATGAGGTCGTGGTGGCGCGCGATTTCCAGTTGCAGATTCTGGACGGGCGCACGGGAAAAATACGGCAGTGGGTATGGATGCCGAAAATGCCGGCGGCCGACAGCGTGCATCCGTACGAACGCGAGAACGGCGATTCGATCGCCTTTGTAAACTTCTCCGGCAACCGGGACCGTCACGAGATTCTGGTGAAAGACCGGTACACACACTTCTGGATTTACAACAACAAACTGGAGCTGCTGTGGAAGGGTGACGGCCAGACAGGCCACTTTCCCTACCCGGTAGAGCTGGACAAGGGTTACGACTCGCTGATGATCGGCTACTCGCTCTGGAACCGCAACGGCGTGAAACAGTGGAGCCACGACGCCGACCTTCACGATCATGCGGACGGCATCATGGTGGGCAATCTGTCCAGCGATCCGAAGGCCGAACCCAGAGTTTACTCGAGCGGCAGCGACGAAGGCTTCATCGTGTTTGATATCCGGGGCACGATCCTGAAGCAGGTCCGCGTGGGGCACAACCAGAGCCCGAGTGTGGCGCGCTACCGTCCTGACCTGCCCGGGTTGCAGTACATTTCGGTCAATTTCTGGAAGAGTCCGGGCATCGTCACGCTGTTCGATGGAGATGGCAAGATTCTGGCTCAGGACGAGCCGATCCACAGCGGCAGCCCGATGTTGCCGGTCAACTGGCGGGGCGACGGCCAGGAGTTTTGCCTCCTCTCCGGCAACATCAAGGAAGGGGGAATGATCGACGGCTACCTGAGACGAGTCGTCATGTTCCCCGACGATGGGCATCCGGATTTAGCGGCCGCGGTGTTGGATCTTACCGGCGACCAGCGCGACGAAATCGTGCTCTGGGACGAGAAGCGGGTCTGGATTTACACCCAGGACCGGCCGTTCCGCGGCAACCGGATTTATGCGCCGGTTCGCAATCCGGATTACAACGATTCGAACTATCGGACTACGGTTTCCTCGCCTGCCTGGGAGCAGGTGAGAATTAAGAACTGAGCTTCAGTGCTGCGGCCCGGCCTGCCGCCATCGAGGGTCCGCCGCGAGCTTGAGCAGGCGGTTGTATTTCGCCATTCGTTCCGAGGTGCGCACCGACCCCACCTTGATTTGTCCCGCTCCCGAGGCCACCGCCAGATCCGCTAAAAAGTCGTCTTCGGTCTCGCCCGATCGCGCCGAAATTATGGAACGGTATCCCGCGGTGCGCGCCCGGCCGATCACCTCGAAAGTTTCCGTAAGGGTACCGATCTGGTTCATCTTTACCAGAATGGCGTTGGCTGCGCCGCCGGCGATGCCGCGCTCCAGGCGGGCGGGGTTGGTGGCGAACAGGTCGTCGCCGACCAACTGCACGCGGCCGCCAAACCTGGATGTCACGCGCTGCCATCCCGGCCAGTCGTCTTCGGCGAGCGGATCCTCCACTGAAACCACCGGGTAGCAATCGATCCATCGGCCGAGGAGATCGATCATTTCTTCGGCGCCGAGGGTGAGGCCCTCGCTTCGCAGCTCATATTTGCCGGCGCGGAAGAAGTGAGTGGCGGCCACGTCCATGGCGATGGCCATCTGCTTTCCGGGAAGATAGCCGGCCCGCTGAATGGCGCTCGCGAGGACCTCGAGCGCCAGTTCGTTGCGGGGCAGCCTGGGTCCCCAGCCGCCCTCATCGGCCACCCCGGTGATGACGAACCCGCGCTCGAGCAGCTCATCGTGAGCCGCGCGGTGCACCGCTACCACCGCCTCGATAGCCTCGGGGAACGCCGCGAAGCCGCAAGGTACGACGAGGAAATCCTGGCATTCGAAATTCGGCTCGGCGTGACGGCCTCCCGAGAGAATATTGACCATTGGCACGGGGAGGCATGCCGCGCGCCCGCCGTTCAGGTGCTCCCACAGCGGCAGTCGCCGGGCGAGCGAGGCGGCGCGCGCTACCGCGCAAGAGACCGCCAGGATGGCATTGGCGCCCAGCCGCGACTTGTTGGGGGTGCCGTCGAGATCGATCATGCGGCGATCGATGGCGGCCTGATCCGCGCAATCCATTCCCGCCAACGCCGGCGCCAGCAACCGGGTCACGTGGCTCGCCGCCCGCAGCACTCCCCTGCCCTGGTACCTCCGCGGATCGCCGTCGCGAAGCTCGACGGCTTCGTGCGAGCCCGTGGAGGCGCCGGAGGGCACGCTGGCCTGGGCGATGATCCCGCAAGCCAGCTCCACTTCGGCGGAGACCGTGGGATTGCCGCGCGAATCCAGAACCTCGGCGCCGCGTATGGTTTGGATCGCGAAGTTCATATGCGGTCGAAGACCTCCAAAATGCCGGCGGCCGGCATCCGCATCAAAACGCGAGCGAATTTCCGAACGCCGGAGCGGGCCTCCTGGTCCAGGTACTCCACGGGAGACTTGCCGTCGATGCGCGCCAGCATGAGCGCCCCCAGGTGCGCCAGCGTGGCCTCTTCGAGCCAATCGGCCCCGGCGGGCAGGCCCGCGCGAAGCGCTTGCCAGAAGCAGGCGGCGGCCTGGCGGTACCGGGTCTTATGCCGCGGCTGGAAAAACGACTTCAGGGCCAGGTGGTTCAGCAGGAACGCCGCGTCAAACGCCGGATCGCCGTAATGCACGACTTCGAAATCGATAGCCATCACGTTGTCTTCCCACACCAGGAAATTCTTGGGGCTCCAGTCGCCGTGCACCAGGCTGACGCGCCGTCCCGCGGATTGCCGCATCAAGCGCTCGAATTGCGAAGCCAAATCGGGATGCCTGGCCGCCGCTGTGCGATAGTATGGGTCCAACCGCAACTGATCGAAAAACGTCTGGTCGCCGAAGGCCGTCTCCCATTGCCGACTGTGCCAGCTCACGGCGATCATGAGGGCCAGCATCTCGCCGATACGCGCGGCGATTTCGGGCCTGGCCTCGCCGGCCATCAGCCGGGCCTTCCAGGTTTCCGATTCCGGCGGCGCGGCGGTCATGGCGTACGCGCAATTTTCGGAGTCTTCGCACAGAACGCCGGGCAGGCTGCCGGCGGGAAGGTGCGGGCCGAGCCGCCGGATGGCCTCGGCCTCTCGCCAGATGCGCCGCGGATCGGAAAACCACGGCTGCTCAACGCGCAGCCTCCCAAGGGCTTGTTTGAGAACCAGGTTGCCTGCCGATGTTTCTGCCCGCAGAACGCGGTTGGAGACACCGCCCGCGAGCGCGGTAACGGACCGCGGTTCAGGCAATCCGCGAGCCACCAACCATTCGCCGGCGTTCTCCGGAGTCAGTTCGAGCAACAAATCAGAATATCACCGGCCCCCGGATGTCGCAGCGGCGGTACTTGCGGAATGCCGGCGGCGCCCTGGCACAGGTGGAGAAACTGGTTCGCGCTCACCCAACGGCAACTCACGTCATCGCGCCTGCGGGCCGCGTGGGTGTACCGCGGCCGGAAGTTCTGGAACGCGTGGGGCACGAATCGGGAGCGGTTGAACACCAAAGCCCCGCCTCGCCGGCGGGAACGGGTCACGCGGCGCCCGGCGCCGGCTCAATCGCCCTGGATCGGCTAAACTGATCTAAATCATTCCTCTCGGAATGGATGCTTCGACAGGAGGAGTAAAGCATGCCGGCGAATCCGTCCATCAAAATCGGTCTTCTCAAAAAGACTGAAGTCGAAGAGGCGGGCCGCATCGTCCGGCTGGCGTTCGGAACATTTTTGAAATTGCCCAATCCACTCGAGTTCCTGGGCGACCGTGATTTTATAACGCCGCGGTGGCGCTCGGCTCACGTCAAGGTGATCGCGGCACACGATGGCGGCCGCCTGGTCGGATCGAACGTGGCCACCCGCTGGGGGTCCTTCGGATTTTTCGGACCACTGACGGTGCTGCCGGAATACTGGGACCGCGGGGTGGCGCAGCGGCTGCTCGAAGCCACCATGACGATTTTCGACCGGTGGGGCCTCCGGCACAGCGGGCTGTTCACCTTCCCGCATAGCGCCAAGCACGTGGGTTTGTACCAGAAGTTCGGCTACTGGCCGCGCTATCTCACCGCCATCATGACGTACCAGCCGCAGACGCACCCGGCGCCGGCGGCGGACCTGCTGTCGGCGCTCGGCGGGAGCCGCCGCGAACAGGCCATCCAGGCGTGCCGGAAGCTCGCCGGCAAGATCGATCAGGGCCTCGACCTCTCGGGTGAGATCCGCGGTGCGCTGGCGCAAGGTACCGGCGACATCGTGTTGACTTACACACGCGGCGCTCTGGACGCTTTCGCGGTATGTCTGAACGGACCGGGTTCGGAGGGGGGCCGAAAGCTGTGTTACCTCAAGTTCGGCGCGGCCCGCGCCGGCCGAGGCGGGGGTGAACGATTCGACAAGCTGCTGGATGCTTGCGACGCCTTTGCATGCTCCCGCGGAGCGGCGATCGA